>JBKJUC010000162.1:0-101887 GCA_046590325.1 Burkholderiales bacterium
GACCACAACAAAAAGCCCCGCAACTGGGGCCAGCTGGCCGACGCCAGCCACAAGGCCGAAGGCCTGAACCCGCTCTGCGGCGATCACATCTGGGTCTCGCTCAAGCTGGATGGCGACCGGGTGGGCGGTATTGCGTTCGAAGGCGACAGCTGTGCGATCTGCAAGGCATCCTCCTCCATGATGACGACCAACGTGAAAGGAAAGTCCATCGGCGAGGCCGAGCAGCTGATTCAGGAGTTTCGTGACATGGCGACGGGCAAGCTCGATGCTGCCAGCCAGCCGAACCACCTGGGGCGACTGACCGTTTTTTCCGGCGTGCGCGACCTGCCGTCACGGGTGAAGTGCGCAATCCTCCCATGGCATACGCTGCACGCGGCGTTGCATTCCGAAACCACCGTTTCCACCGAAGGCGACCAGGACCCGGTCGCGATTACAGGCAACTGATGCCCAAGATAGCCGACCTCGAATACACGCCGAATCCCAACGCGCGCAAGTTCGTCCTCAAGGAACCGCTGACGAGCGGCCTGGCGCGTTCGTTCGAAAATGCCGAGCAGGCGCAGCGCGACGAACTTGCCACCAAGCTGTTCGCAATTCCCCATGTCACGAACGTGTTCTACATCGACAACTGGATCACGGTCACCCAGGACGGTGAAGCCGACTGGCAGGAACTGCTGCGCGAGGTCGCCGCACCGATCCGCGAGGCGCCCGCAGCCGAGAAGGCATCGGAGGAATTCGCCAAGGCTGCGGCCTGGCTGGCGCAAGGCGAGGGCGGGGCGGAACTGTCCGAAGGCGACAAGCTCAAGCTCGAGCAGATCAACGAACTGCTGGACGAAGAGGTGCGGCCTTTCCTTCAGGGCGACGGCGGTGACTTGTACGTAGTGGGCATGGAGGGCAATACCCTGAAGGTCCACTACCAGGGCGCCTGCGGTACCTGCCCGAGCTCCATTTCCGGCACGCTCGCGGGAATCGAGAGCCTGGTCAAGCGCATCGATCCAGAGATGGAAGTGGTGGCCGTTTAACGGCAGTGAATGGTGATTGGTGAATGGTGATTAGTAAGAGAAAAAGCATGACCAGATTACTGCCAATCACCAATCACCAATCACCATTCACTGTCGTTCATGGCTGACTGGACCTTCGTCGCCGCCGCCGCGGCCATCAAACCTGGCCACTACGAAATCGTCGATCTCGATGGGTCAATCGTTGCGGTGTTCAACGTCAAAGGCGAGTTCTACGCCATCGAGGACGTCTGCACCCACGACGGCACAGTGCTGACCAGCGGTAACCCGATCGAGGGTGACGAGATCGTCTGCCCGCGGCACGGCGCGCGTTTCTGTGTCAGGACCGGGGAGGCGCTGTCGCCGCCTGCCTATGAACCCACCGCCACTTTTCCCGTCAAGGTTGAAGGCGGGAAAGTCTATATTCGGGACAATCGCTGGGACTAGATTGTCGCCACGATTGCCGGTGGCCTTCCGTCGTTTCACGTCAGTCATAGAAACCGACGGGATCTTGCTGGGTGCGAATTAGCCCATGCTATGATCTTCTGGCAAACCCGGTGTTCTAGTTGGCCGTAGGATCCAGACGGCTGTCGGCAGCCGGGTATGGATGGCGGGGGGCTTGGTGGCGTCACAAGCATCTGATCAGTCTGCCGGGCTGCGGCGTTTGTTGTCGCGCAACTTCGTGCGCAGCGTGACGCTGGTCGGCGGCAAGGGCGGCATTGGCCGGACGGCCGTGCTGGCCAATGTCGCGACGGCACTTGCGCGCCAGGGGCGCAGCGTGCTGCTGCTCGATCAGAATCAGGGACGGTCCGCCGCTTGCGCCAGACTCGGATTGAGCCAGGGGCGCGACTTGCTCGAAGTGATCGAACGGGATGTGCCATTGGAGGAAATCCTGCAAATTGGACCCGACGGGCTCAGGGTCATGGCGGGCGCCCAGGCCTTTCAGCTGCTCGGCAGCCTGTCGCCGGCGGAAGAAGAAAAACTTGGCCGTGCCTTCGAACGACTGACCCCGAGGCTCGACTACATTCTGGTGGATGCGCCGGCCGGCGACGCGATTCAGACCCCATCCCTTTCACTCGCTTCCCAGGAAGTCATCGTCATGGTGTCGCCACACACCGAGTCGGTGACCCGCGCCTATTCCCTGATCCAGCGCCTCTCCTGGGATTTTGCCCGCCGGCGTTTCTACATTCTGGCCAACGGGGTCCGATCGAGCGAGCAGGGCAGCATCCTGTTCGACAACATCGCCCGTACCGCGCGCCTGTTCCTCAATCTTTCGCTCGAGTATCTCGGCTGCATTCCGGACGACGATTCGTTGCGCAAGGCCTGCCGGCTGCGGCAGCCGGTGGCCACGCTGTTTCCCGATTCCCCGGCGGCGGTTGCCTGCGCCATGCTCGCCGACGCCGTGGACCAATGGCCTTATCCCGGCGAAGACAGCTTGGACAAATTCGTGCAGCGGTTGATACAGCCTCCGCGTTTCCCGGTCTCGAGCTGAACCTTACGTTGCGATTTACGCAAGCTCGCGCATGATGGCGCGAAGCTGCAACGCACGCGCCGCTACGTCCGGCATCGCTGCCGTAACCCGAAGCCGGTCCGGTCCACTCAATTTATAGTTCTTGCGCGACTGCACCAGCTTGATGATCCGGGCCGGATCGATCGGTGGATTGGGAATGAACTGCAGCAGCAGGCTTTCGGGGCCGGCGTCGATCCGGGCGATGCCCAGCGGCTTTGCCGCGATGCGCAAGCGGTGGGTTTCCAGCAGGCACTTGCCCGGTTCGGGCGGCAGTCCGAAGCGGTCGATCAACTCTTCGTGCAGGGCTTCCAGCTCTTCGAGCGTCTCGCAGTTCGCCAGCCGCTTGTACAGGACCAGGCGCTCATGGATGTCGGCGCAGTAGTCTTCAGGCAGCAATGCCGGGGTATGCAGATTGATCTCGGTGCCGATATTGAAGTTGCCGGTCAGCTCGGGTTCCTTACCCGCCTTCAGAGATTTCACCGCCGAGTTGAGCATCTCGGTGTAAAGCGCAAAGCCCACTTCCTGCATTTCGCCGCTCTGGGATTCGCCCAGGACTTCTCCCGCGCCGCGGATCTCCAGGTCGTGCATGGCCAGGTAAAAGCCTGAACCGAGTTCTTCCATCATCTGGATCGCGTCCAGGCGCTTGCGGGCCTGGCCGCCCACGGCTTCCTCATCCGGTGTCAGCAGGTAGGCATAGGCCTGGTGGTGCGAGCGGCCAACGCGGCCACGCAACTGGTGCAATTGCGCAAGGCCGAACTTGTCGGCGCGATTGATGATGATCGTGTTGGCGGTGGGCACGTCGATCCCGGTCTCGATGATCGTAGTGCACAACAAAAGGTTGAATCGGTTCTGGTAGAAGTCGCGCATCACCAGTTCGAGCTGGCGCTCCGGCATCTGGCCGTGAGCGACGCGGATGCGTGCTTCGGGCACCAGGCGTGCGATCCGCGTTTCCATGTTGCCAATGGTGTCGATCTCGTTGTGCAGGAAATAGATCTGGCCGCCGCGCTTCAATTCACGCAAAACCGCTTCGCGGATGAGCCCTTCGCCCAGTGGTGATACAAACGTCTTGATGGCCAGCCGCCGCTGCGGCGCGGTGGCGATCACGGAAAAGTCGCGCAGGCCTTCAAGCGACATGGCAAGCGTGCGGGGAATCGGCGTTGCCGTCAGGGTTAGCACGTCGACTTCGGCGCGGAGCGCCTTGAGTTGTTCCTTCTGGCGCACGCCGAAGCGGTGCTCCTCGTCGATGATCACCAGGCCGAGATTTTTGAACTTCACGTCTTTCGACAGCAGTTTGTGGGTGCCGATGACAATGTCGAGACTCCCGTCTGCCAGGCCGGCGATGGCGGCGGTGGTTTCCTTGCCGGAACGAAAGCGCGACATTTCCGCGATTCTCACCGGCCAGTCGGCGAAACGGTCGGAGAAGGTCTGGAAATGCTGCTCGGCAAGCAGGGTCGTCGGCACCAGAACGGTGACTTGCTTGCCGTCGGCTACGGCGACGAAGGCCGCGCGCAGGGCGACTTCAGTTTTGCCGAAGCCGACGTCGCCGCAGACCAGCCGGTCCATCGGCTTGCCGGACGTCAGGTCCTTGATGACGGCCTTGATGGCGGCTTCCTGGTCGGCAGTTTCCTCGAACGGAAATCCTTCGCGGAAAGCCTCGTAGTCGTGGGGCTTGAACGAGAAGGCATGCCCCTCGCGGGCCGCCCTCAGGGCGTAAAGATTTAGCAATTCGGCCGCGGTGTCCCGGACCTGGGCGGCGGCGCGGCGGCGCGCCTTTTCCCACTGACCGCTGCCGAGCTTGTGCAACGGCGCCGATTCCGGGGCTGCGCCGCTGTAGCGGCTGATCATGGCCAGCTGGGAAACCGGCACGTACAATTTGTCGCCGCCGTCGTACTCGAGGTGCAGGAATTCGGTCATGCCTTCGCCGAGATCCATGTTCACCAGGCCGATGTAGCGGCCGATGCCGTGCTGGGCATGCACCACCGGATCGCCGACCCTGACCTCCGACAGGTCGCGCAGCATGTTCTCCGCGAAGGCGCGCCGCTCGCGGGTGGCGCGGGTCGTGCGCACCTGCGAGGGATAGAGTTCGTTCTCGGTGATCACTGCAATGCGGTCGGTCTTGTCGACAAAACCGTCGTGCAGCGGCCCTACCCCCAGTGCCAGGCGATCCTCCAGGCTGCGGAACGCCGGCCAGTCTTCCACCGTCCGCGGATGAAGCTGGTATTCGTTGAGCAGGCCCAACAGGGTTTCCCTGCGCCCCAGGCTTTCCGCGATCAGCAACACCCTGCCCGGGTAAGCCTTGCAAAAATTGGTCAGAGCGGTCAGAGGATTGTCGGCGCGCCGATCCACCGCGACGGCGGGGGGCGGCTCAGAGGGTGATTCGGGGGCGTCGATGGCGCCGGTCAAGGCGGGGATCTCGATGCGCGCGAATGGCTTGATGCCGGCGAAGAATTCGTCCTCGCGCAGGAACAGCTCGGGCGGCGGCAGCAGCGGACGGTCAGGGTCGCCGCGCAGCAGGTTGTATCGCGATTGCGTGTCCTGCCAGAAGCGCTGGATTCCCCCGACCACGCCGTGATGCAGGCAAACCAGCGTGCCGGGCGGCAGGTAATCCGGGAGCGTTGCGGTCTCCTCGAAAAACAGCGGCAGGTAATACTCGATGCCGGCCGGCGTGAAACCCTGGCTGACGTCCTTGTACATGCGGCTCTTGGAAGGATCGCCTTCGAACTTCTCACGGAAGCGGCGGCGAAAAGTCGTGCGGCCATCGTCGTCGGTCGGGAACTCCCGCGCCGGCAGCAGGCGCACGTCGTTGACCTTGTAGATGCTGCGCTGGCTGTCGACGTCGAAGGCGCGGATGCTGTCGATGACGTCGTCGAACAGGTCGATGCGATAGGGCAGGGCGCTGCCCATCGGGAACAGGTCGATGACCCCGCCGCGGAAGCTGTATTCGCCGGGGGATACCACTTGCGTGACATGGCTGTAGCCGGCGAGCGTCAGCTGGCGGCGCAGGGCTTCGCCAGACAGCTTTTCCCCCTGCTTGAGGAAGAAAGTGTGGCCTGCCACGTAGCGGGTCGGTGGCATGCGGTAGAGGGCCGTGGTGATCGGAACCACCGCCACGTCGAAAGCGTCATGGCTGATCTGGAAGAGGGTGGCGAGACGTTCGGATACCAGGTCCTGGTGCGGCGAAAAACTGTCATAAGGCAGGGTTTCCCAGTCCGGTAGCAGCATGACCTTCAGCGCCGGGTCGAAGAATGCGATTTCGCCGCGCAGCCGTTCCGCGTCCTGCGCGGATTCGGTGATGATGACCAGCGGCCGCGATTCGCGGGCGAGTTCGGCCAGCGCCAGCGCGTCTGCGGATCCGTGCAGCGGGGGAAGGGTGGTGCGCGTCCCGGGAGCCCGGGACAGGGATGGCAAAAGCATTGGTGCGGCCTGAACAGAAGGCGCGATTATAGAGTATCGCGATGGACCCCAGCCGGTCCGCAGGGTGGTTGCCCCGGCCGGGCGGGAACCCGATAATGCGGGCATCCCGATGCCAAAATACTTCGCCCTTATTCCTGCTGCCGGAACCGGCTCCCGGATCGGCAACGCCACGCCGAAGCAATACCACCTCATCAACGGCAAGCCGATGTTGTGGCATGCGCTGCGTCCGTTCCACGCGCATCCCCGAATCGAGCGGATATTTCTGGTGCTGAGCCCGGTGGACATCTGGTTCAGGGAACTGCGCTGGGACCCGCTTTCATCGAAACTCGATGTACTGCGCTGTGGCGGTGAATCGCGGGCACAATCCGTCCTCAATGGATTGCAAGCGATTGCCGGAACAGTTGGCGCCGCCGATCAGATCCTGGTGCACGATGCCGCCCGTCCCTGTCTGACCAGCCGGGCCATCGACCAGTTGATCGAACAAGTCGGGCACGACGAAGCTGGCGGCCTGCTGGCGGAACCGCTGGCGGATACCCTGAAGCGGGCGGATGACACGGGACACATCATGCGTACCGAGCCCCGCGCGGGACTCTGGCGCGCGCAGACGCCGCAGATGTTCTGTTACCGTACGCTGGTCAGGGCACTGGGGAGCGGCGCGCTCGACGGCGTGACCGACGAAGCCAGCGCGGTTGAACGTCTCGGCCTGCATCCGCTCCTGGTCAAATCCTGCGCGACAAATCTTAAAGTCACGTACGCCGAGGACTTGCACCTCGCGGGATGCATTCTCAATTCACAATCGGAGAAAGAATGAGGATTGGGCAGGGATTCGATGTGCACGCGCTGGTAACCGGCAGACTGCTGATCATCGGCGGCGTGACGATACCCTACGATAAGGGACTGGCCGGGCACTCGGACGCGGATGTCCTGCTGCACGCGATTTGCGACGCGTTGCTCGGCGCCGCGGCGCTCGGTGACATCGGCCGCCATTTTCCCGATACCGATCCTGTATACAAGGGCGCCGATAGTCGTGTCCTGCTGCGCAGGGTCGGGAAGTTGCTCGAAGCCGCAGGATTCAGCGTGGCCAACATCGATTCGACCATCATTGCCCAGACTCCGAAGATGGCACCCCACATTCCGGCGATGGTGGCCAACATCGCGGCCGACCTCGGCATTGCCGGGGACCGCGTGAACGTCAAGGCCAAGACCACTGAAAAACTGGGTTTTACCGGGCGCGGAGAAGGCATTGCCGCTGAGGCGATCGCGCTGGTCGAATGGGGCGGAACGAAACCGTAGCCTCGGGGACACAGCGGGTCTTTTTTGCGCTCTGACCCGACGACAGCATTCGGTCCTTGCTGGTCTTTGCCGCCCGGCGCATGCACCGCATCCTGCATGGGCGCCGCACCCGCGGCGCAAGCATTAATTTGACGCTCGCTTTCATCGGTGACGTCGACATCGAATCCCTCGGCAGATTGCGCGCATTGCCCGTCAAGGTCCTGACGCCCTGTTTCAGGCTGGTGCTCGACCGTTGGGATTGCTGGCCTCGCAATGGCATTGGATGGGCGGCCCCTTCGCGAATTTCCGAACCCCTGCAGCGCCTGTCGGAAAACCTGGATACCTGGTTGTGGATCAGCGGATTCCAGATCGAACAGCGCAAGTTCACGCCGCATGTCACCTTGCTGAGGGACGCGCAATATGCAGCCATGCCGGAACCCATGGTGCCGGTGGATTTTGGGGTTCGAGGAACTCGTGCTGGTCAGGTCGGCATTGTTGCCGAAGGGCGCGCACTACGAGATCGTCGCCCGCTGGCCGCTGAATTGACGCATCTTGCCGCCGCTTGGTATTCGGCCGTCGACAGACCGATGCGGTGAGGGACCTGGTGATGGTGCGCAAGGCGCCACACAGCCCTCATGCGGCACGACGACATCCGAAAATTGACGGATAATCGTGTGATGTGCGGACATTCACGGTGAGCCTATGCAAAAAGTAGAGGGAATCTTTGACAATCTGGAAGCGATGCAGCGTGAATCCTGGGTCGCGGGCGAAATGCGGGCGCACTGGCCCGCGATCGCTTGTGAAGACATGGACCAGACCCTGACGTCGTGGGAGCGTCGCGTCCTTGAGAAACCCTGGGGCTTCTACCCGAATCCACCTCGCGCCCAGAAGTAATTCGCCGGCGTTACCCGACTCCGAAGGCCCTGAATCGGCGGTTTCGGTAACCAGGTGGCAAAGCCGGGGATTTCGACCGGCCGCCGTTTCCCTAAAATCCCGGTATCGCCGAATCACGCTGCTTTTTTGTTTTCCGCCGGCAGTTCGACGCGCACTTCTAGGCCACCGCCGTCGCGCTTCAGCAGCTTGACATTACCGCCGTGCAGTTTCGCGGCGCGCTCGACGATCGCCAGCCCGAGTCCCGACCCGTTGGCGCCTGCACGCGATGCCTCGAGCCGCGTGAATGGCTGCATCACCCGAGATACTTCTGCTTCCGGTATCCCGGGGCCGCGATCCAGCACGCGCACGATGGCATGATCGCCGTCGAGTTCGGTGCGCACCTCGACTTCCCCGCCGCCATGCCGGAGAGCGTTATCCACGAGGTTGGTCACCATGCGCTGTGTCGCCGTCGGTTTCAGCGTAAGCGGTGGCAGATTGCCCAGATCCGTCTTGATCGGCCGGCCGGTGCGCGAGAAGCGCTCGCAGACGCTGGCCACGATCTGGTTGAGGTCTTCGCCGCTGCGTGACGGTTCATTGGTGCTCTCGCGCGCGAAGTCGAGGAACTGGTTGATGATCGCATCCATGTCCTCGATATCCTGGATCATGCCTTCCGGCAGGGAAGGGTCGGAAGTATCGTCGAGCATTTCGACGCCGAGCCTTAGGCGCGACAAGGGCGTACGCAGGTCATGCGAAATACCGGCGAGGAGCACCGCACGGTCTGTATCGAGCTGCTTCAGGTTCGACGTCATGCGATTGAAGGCGTGCGACAGAGCGCGGATTTCCACCGGACCGTTTTCCGGCAGCGGGGAAGGCATGCGCCCGGCGCCGATCTGCTCGGCGGCATGGGCCAGCGCGCGCAGCGGGCGGTTGACCCGCAGCATCAGCAGGTAGCCACCCGCGATGGCCAGCGCGAGGCCGAAAAAACTCCAGCCGGTCCAGGCCCAGACTGATGCGGATCCTCGCGACCCCGGAGGAAATACCACCCAGTAGGCCTGGTTGCCGACCTTGATCTTGATCCACAGCGCATGGGTGGCGTCTTCCAGCATGACCAGCGCCTGGGCATCGCCGGAGAAATCGCGCGCCAGGTGTTCGCTGATCGCCCGCAGCAAGGGGGATTCGGGCAGGGGTACTTCCTGATCGACCCAGGCCGTGCCGGGCAGCACGCGGATGTTATGGTGCGCCGGAAGCTTCTCGCTGAAGCGCCGCCGCGCCGAGTCGGGCATCGATTCCAGCGCAACGCTGACCGTACTGATGATGCTGGCTATCTGGGTCGCGAGGTATTCAGACTGCGTGCGCACGTTGTAGGTGCGGTAGAGGCCCAGCCAGATCAGCTGGCTCAGCACCAGCAGCGCAGAAATCAGCAGTACCGAACGCGACAGCAGGGACTGCGGTATCCAGCGCATTGCTGCCTCGCGTGCGGCTATCGCGTGTCGTCGGGAACGAAAACGTAGCCCACGCCCCAGACGGTCTGGATGTAGCGCGGCTTGGCGGGATCTTCTTCGAGCAGGCGCCGCAACCGGGACACCTGGACATCGATGCTGCGGTCGAACACGCCGTACTCGCGGCCGCGTGCCAATTCCATCAGACGGTCGCGTGACAGGGGCGTGCGCGGATGCGTGACCAGCGCCTTGAGCATGGCGAACTCGCCGGTGGTCAAGCCGAGCTGCTTTCCGGCCTTGGTCAGCGTGCGCGTGGCGAGGTTGATTTCGAAGGCGCCGAATTTAACCGGGGCCTTGCTGTCGTCCGGCGCACCGGGCAACGATGCGGCCGGAGATTGCCGGCGCAATACGGCATTGATGCGTGCAACCAGTTCGCGTGGGTTGAAGGGCTTCGGCAGGTAATCGTCCGCCCCGACGTCGAGTCCGGCTATGCGGTCAGCCTCATCGCCCCTCGCTGTGAGCATGATGATCGGAGTGCGTTTACCGGATGCGCGCAGGCGCCGGCAGATGCTCATGCCATCCTCGCCAGGCAGCATCAGGTCGAGGATGATCATGTCCACGCTTTCCTTGCTCATGACCTTTTCCATCGCGCTGCCATTGGGAACGGACTGGACGCCGAATCCCTGTTCCGCCAGATAGCGGTTCAGAAGATCGCGCAGGCGCTGGTCATCATCAACCACGAGGATGTTGGCGACGACGGCGGGCATCTGGGTTCTGGCGGCTTGCATCATGGCTCGATTATGAAGCAGTTGTCGGTCGGGCGTAAACTTGCGCCGCCATGTCGGAAAAAGCTTGCGGCCGCATCCGGATCATCCAGGGCGACATCACGCTGCAGCGGGTGGACGCCATCGTGAACGCCGCCAATTCCAGCCTGCTTGGCGGGGGCGGGGTAGATGGGGCCATTCACCAGGCGGCGGGTCCGCAACTCCTGGAATATTGTCGCACGCTTGGCGGATGTCCGACCGGTGAAGCGCGGATTTCGCCGGGCTTCGGCTTGCCTGCCAAATGGGTGATTCATGCTGTCGGCCCCGTCTGGCACGGTGGGGATGCCGAGGAGGACCGCCTGCTTGCCAGTTGTTATCGAAACAGTTTGTTACTGGCGGCACAGCGGCGGCTGCAAACCATAGCGTTTGCGCAGATCAGCACCGGGGTCTACGGATTTCCGACGCGCAGGGCCGCGGCCATTTCCATCGCCGAAATCCGCGCATTCCTGTCCAGGCCGGGAAGCATCGAGGAAGTTCGCTGCATTGTGTTCAACGATGAATCACGAATGGCCGTAAGCGGCGCGCTCGCGGCGGCAGGGAAGGAGTAAGGGAAACGGTCCCACCGGCACCGGCCAGCCCGGTGCGGCGTGGACTCAGACCAGCAGGACAGCGAAGCGCTCGGCTTCCATCGGCCTGCCGCCGAGGTAGCCCTGATACGCCTCGCAACCCAAGGCGCGCAGAAAATCCAGCTGAGCCTTGGTCTCCACCCCTTCGGCGACCACGGTCATGCGAAGGCTTTTCGACAAGTTGATGATCGCTTGCACGATGGCGGAATCGTTGAGGTCGTAGGGAAGGTCCTCGACGAAACTGCGGTCGATCTTCAGCTTGTCGATCGGAAAGCGTTTGAGGTAATTGAGGCTGGAATAGCCGGTGCCGAAATCGTCGATGGACATGCCCACGCCCATTTTGTGGAGCTGGTCAAGGATGCTTGCCGCTTCCTTCGGATCCTGCATGATGGCGTTTTCGGTAAGTTCGATTTCCAGGTTGTGCGGCTGCAGGCCGTGCCTCGCCAGCGCGGAGGCCACGCCCCCCACGAGACTGGCGCGGCGGAACTGCAGAGCGGAAAAATTGATCGCCACGGGCACGATCTTGCGCCCTTCATTCTGCCACGCGCTGATCTGGCGGCAGGCTTCGCCGAGCACCCACTCGCCGATGAGATGGATGATGTCCGATTCTTCCGCCAGGGGAATGAAACTGTCCGGCATCATCTGGCCGTGTTCGTTGTGGTTCCAGCGCACCAGGGCTTCCGCTGCGATCAACTTGTTGCCGTTGGATTCGTACTGCGGCTGGTAGTGAAGGACGAGTTCGTTGCGTTCGACTGCGCGGCGCAGCTGGTTCGCCAGCACCAGGCGCTCGGCGACCGGTGCCGTAAGTTCGCTGGTGAAAAATTCGTAGCGGTTGCGACCGTTTTTCTTGGAGTGATACATCGCTGCATCGGCGTTGCGGATCAGATCCTCGGTGGTCTGGCCGTCATCCGGATAAACGCTGATGCCCACGCTTGCGGAGATCTGGATTTCCTGTCCGTCGAGGTCGAAGGTTTCCTCGAAAGTCGCCAGGACCTTGCTTGCTACGAGCGCGGCTTCTGTCGGGTCACGCAGCGCGGAGAGCACGATCAGGTACTCATCGCCGGCGTGGCGGCAGACCGTATCGGTCTCGCGCACGCAGCCGCGCAATCTCGCAGCCACGGTCTGCAGCAGAATGTCGCCCGCACGATGGCCAAAGGAGTCGTTAACGTACTTGAAGCGGTCGAGGTCGATAAACAGCAGTGCGACACGCGATTCCATGCGCTTGGCGGCCGCGAGGGCCTGCTGCAGGCGGTCCTGGAACAGCGTTCGGTTGGGCAGGCCGGTCAGCAGGTCGTGATGCGCAAGGAAGCGCACGCGCGCATCCATGTCCTTGCGCTGCGAAACGTCTTCCGTGACCCAGAGCACCTTGATCGGATCCCCCTCCAGGTCGAGCAGGGCGTCACCCTTGGTGCGAAGCCAGCGGAAGGTACCATCGGCCCAGGCAACGCGGTACTCTATGTCGAGGTTGCCGGTGCCGTGCAGGCATTGCTCGAGCGACTGGCTGAAACGGGGGCGATCCTCCGGATGCAAGGCTTGCAGCAGACAGTCCAGCGGCACGTCGGGCTGGTCGTTGCGGATGCCGAACAGGCGCAGGCTCATTTCCGAGGCCCGCACGACCGAAGTACCGACGTCGAACTCGCAGGTGCCGATTTCGGCGAAAGCCAGGGCGAGCTTTTCGCGGTCGAGGCTGGATTTAAGCGCATCAAGCGTGTTGCGGGTGACCTGCTGGGAATCGCGCAACTGCTCACTGGAGCGCTCCAGGGCGTCACCCGCGCTTTTCAGCTTGCGGTCAGTGACATCCAGGCGTTTGCGCGTTTCGGCCAGTTCCCTTTCGAGGTCGGAAATGAGGGCTTCACTGCTTTTCGACGCCGTCGGGGCGCTGGTGCGGACCCTGCGCGGCGCGGCGGGTTTTGCCGCCGCGGCTTTGCCCGGCTTGGTGCGGAGGGCCGCCGCGCCGGGCTTCGCGCGGCGCGTGGCGGTAGTTTTGCGCCGGGTTTTGACAGGACTCAAGGTATTTTGTGTGGGTTGACGCCTGATTGCACGTCATGCCGCTCGTGTCGGTTGTTCTAGGCTACAGGGCAGTGCAAGGTGCATGCCAGTGAATTCTGAGTGAATACGGCCACCCAGGCAACTCATCGGTATTGGCCTTGCCGGAAATCAGGCATGTATTGTCAGGCTCTCGACGGCCTTGCACACGGCCCGGGTGACCTGTTCCGTTCCGGCATCGCCGCCGAGGTCGGGCGTAAAGACGCGGGCCATGGTGGCATGCTCGATCGCGCCCATCAGCCGTGCTGCGGCTTTGCGCTCGCCGAGGTGCTCCAGCATCATCACCGCGGTCCAGAATGTGCCGATCGGATTGGCGATGCCGCGGCCTGCAATGTCCAGCGCGGAGCCATGTATCGGCTCGAACATCGACGGGAACTTGCGTTCAGGATTGAGGTTGGCCGTAGGGGCGATGCCCAGGCTGCCGGAAAGAGCGGCGGCCAGATCGGAAAGTATGTCGGCGTGCAGGTTGGTCGCCACCATGACGTCGAGCGAGGCAGGCCGCAGCACCATGCGCATCGTGGCGGCATCCACCAGCATCTTGTCGGTCGTGACTTCCGGATAATCCGGGGCGATCGAAGCGAACACCTCGTCCCACATCACCATGCCGTGGCGTTGGGCGTTGGACTTTGTGATCAGCGTAAGTTGCCGCCGTGGACGATTGCGCGCGATTTCGAAGGCGAAGCGCTGGATGCGCTCGACACCGGTGCGGGTGAAAATCGAAACCTCAGTGGCAACTTCCTCCGGAAAACCACGATGGGACCGGCCGCCATGGCCGGAATACTCACCTTCGGAATTCTCCCGCACGATCACCCAGTCCAGGTCGGACGGTGACTTCAGCTTGAGCGGTGGATCGATTCCCGGCAGCACGCGCGCGGGACGCACATTGGCATACTGATCGAAATTTTGGCAAATGTTCAGGCGCAAACCCCAAAGGCTGACGTGGTCCGGCACCTCCTTCGAGCCGACGGCGCCAAAATAGATAGCGTCGAACGGTTTCAGCTGCTGCAGACCGTCCGCTGGCATCATTTCGCCATGCAGGAGGTAGTAGGCGCTGCCCCAGTCGAAATGCGTGAACCTGAAATCGAAGCCGCCGTCCCGCTTTGCCAGCGTTTGCAGGACCAGGATGCCGGCGGCAATGACTTCGTTGCCGATGCCGTCCCCGGGAATTGCCGCGATGTTGTAGGTTTTCATAAAAATCGATTTACCACGGAGGGCACGGAGTCAAATTCGGTCAGCAATGAAAGTTCCGGTTGCGGCTACATATGCAAGTAACCGCCCTATGCCAGCGAAGAAACGCAGTTTCCGCCGTTCTTCTCCGTGATCTCCGTGTCCTCCGTGGTTCAAGACTTACGTTTTAAATGGATGAAGCAATGGCTTTGCCCATGTCCTCGGTGCTCGCCTTGCCGCCGACATCGGGCGTGCGGGGTCCGGACTGCAGGCATTGTTCGATCGCCCTGACGATGGCGTTGCCGGCCTCGGGATAGCCGAGATGTTCAAGCATCATCGCCCCCGACCATATCTGGCCGACCGGGTTGGCGATTTTCCTGCCGTAGATGTCCGGTGCCGAGCCGTGCACGGGCTCGAAAAGCGAAGGAAACTTGCGCTCCGGATTGATGTTGCCCGACGGCGCGATGCCGATGGTGCCGGCGGTGGCCGGCCCGAGGTCGGAAATAATGTCGCCGAACAGATTCGAGGCAACGATCACGTCGAAGCGCTGCGGATTAAGCACCATCTGGATGGTCAATCCGTCGATGTGGTACTGGCTGGTCTTGACCTGCGGATAATTTTTGGCCATCGCGGCGAAGCGCTCGTCCCAGTACGGCATGGTAATTGAGATGCCGTTGGACTTGGTCGCCGACGTAATCTCCTTTCTCGACCGCAGCATGGCCAGTTCGAAGGCGAATTTCATGATCCGGTCCACGCCCTTGCGGGTGAAGATCGACTGCTGCATGGCCATTTCGCGCTCGGTACCCTCGAACAGGCGGCCGCCCACGGCCGAATATTCGCCTTCGGTGTTTTCACGCACCACGTAGTAGTCGATGTCGCCGACCTTGCGTCCGGCCAGCGGCGCGGTAATGCCCGGCATCAGCCGCACCGGGCGCAGGTTGACGTACTGGTCGAATCCGCGTCGGAACAGGATCAGCGAATCCCAAAGCGATTTATGGTCCGGCACTTTCGCCGGCCAGCCCGTGGCGCCGAAGAATATGCAGTCGTGCGCTTCGATCTTCGAGCGCCAGTCCGGCGGCATCCACCAGCCGTGCCTGTCGTAGTTGTCGCAGCTCCAGTCGAAGTGGTCGAACGCCAGGCCGATGCCGAACTTGCGCGCTGCCGCGTCGAGCACGCGCACCCCCTCGGGCATGACTTCCTTGCCGATGCCGTCGCCGGCTATGACTGCAATTTTATGACTCTTCATTTAAACCCTTTTGCCACAGAGGTCACAGAGGGCACAGAGGACGAAAAGCCTCAGGAACGGGCAGGAAAGCGGTCAATTGCAGACGTTCTGATCCGCTCCACTGTCCACGCAACTACTCCGGTTCTTCGGTTTCGCTCTGTGACCTCTGTGACCTCTGTGACCTCTGTGTCCTCTGTGGCCAATTGCATTAGAAGTTGACGTTGTTCTTGCCCTTGAGCTTGAGGATCCTGCGGGCGTCGTCGGGCGAGGCTACCTCCAGGCCAAGCTCCTCGAGGATGCGACGGATCTTGGAAACCTGCTCGGCATTGGTTTTCGCCAGATGGCCCTTGCCGATCCAGAGGCTGTCCTCGAGTCCGACACGGACGTTGCCGCCCATCACCGCGGATTGCGTGGCGATGTACATCTGGTTGCGACCTCCGCCGAGCACGGACCACTGGTACTGGTCGCCGAACAGCCGGTCAGCGGTGCGCCGCATGTGCAGAACGTCCTCCGGATGCGGGCCGATGCCGCCGCGGATGCCGAATACCGACTGGATGAACAAAGGCGGCTTGACGAGGCCGCGATCGAGGAAGTGGGCCGCGGTATACAGATGGCCGATGTCGTAGCACTCGATTTCGAAACGCGTGTCGTTGTCGCTGCAGGATTGCAGAATGTGGGCGATATCCTTGAACGTGTTCTTGAAGATGCGGTCATCCGAACCTTCGAGATAAGGCTTTTCCCAATCGTATTTCCATTCTTTGACCCGCGGGACCATCTCGTAGAGCCCGAAGTTCATTGAGCCCATGTTCAGCGACGCCACTTCCGGCTTCAGTTGCAGGGCGGGCTGCAGGCGGTCCTGGATGTTCATGGTCGGCGCACCGCCGGTGGTGAGATTGATGACCACGTCGCTGGCGGCCTTGATCTGCGGCAGGAACTGCATGAACATCTTCGGATCCTGCGTTGGGCGTCCGTCCTTCGGTTCGCGTGCATGCAGATGCACCACCGCGGCGCCGGCCTTGGCGGCTCCTATCGCCGCCTCGGCGATCTCCGCCGGCGTGATCGGCAGGTGAGGCGACATCGAAGGGGTGTGGATGGCGCCGGTTACCGCGCAGGTGATGATGACTTTGTTGGCCATTGCTGTTCTCCGGGGGCTCAGTTTCCGATTTTCTTCGCCGCGTCGCGCTTGTGGGCGACCAGCGCCATCAGGCGGCGATCACGCCAGGCTTCGCGTTCCGCATGCTTTTCCTGCGGCATGAGCGTGCGGCGTTCGCCATCGACCTTGGCAATCAACGCATCGCTCCAGGGCTCATTCTTTACGTTGCTCATCATGCCATGCAGCACGGGGCCGTAGCGCTTCGCATAGTCGGGGACGCCGCCGGGCGCATTGAGATCAATAGTCTCGAAGGGGCCCATGAACGACCAGCGCAGGCCGAGTCCGTCCCTGATGCATTTGTCGAGATCCTCGGCCGAGACGTAGTCTTCCTTCACCAGGCGCCAGGATTCGAGCAGCAGCGCAGCCTGCAGGCGGTTGAGGATGAAGCCCTCCACTTCCTTCTTCACAGTGATCGCCACTTGCCCGATTTTTTCGTGCAGGGCACGTGTTTTCGCCACCACTTCAGGACTGGTCCAGGGTGCGGGCGAGATTTCGACGATGGGAACGATGTGCGGAGGGTTGACCGGATGGGCGACGATGCAGCGATGCCTGCCCTTGAGGCCTTCGCTGAAACGCGAGGTCTGGATCGTGGAAGTCGAACTGGCGAGAATGCAATGGGCGGGCGCCGCTTCGTCCAGCTGCCGGTAGACCTCCCGCTTCACGTCCAGATTTTCGGAAGTATTCTCCTGGACGTAGTCGGCGTCCCTGACGGCATCGGCCAGGGTCGCGGCTGCGGTCACGCGTTTTGTCACGGCGTCAGCCGATTCAGCGATGAGTCCGAACTCCTTCAGTTCCTGCAAGCCTTCACGGATCAGGACGAGCGCTTTTTCCGCGGCGCCCGGCGCGGCGTCATAGAGTTTGACGGAGTGCCCTGCGCGGGCGAACACCATCGCCCATGCGCGACCGATCAGTCCGGAACCGATGATTGCTACTTTTTCCATTTATTGTCCTTAAGAAAATTAACCCTTCACCGCGAAGGCGCAAAGGCGCAAAGAAAACAACGCAAAGGAAATCAGACACTCGTGGTGTGGAACACCGGGTACGGTTCGAGTATGCCACTGCCATCGCATAACATTCTTGCCCTTCCTCTGCGTTCCTTTGCGTCTTTGCGCCTTTGCGGTGAGATCTTGATTTAGCCCAAACTTTCGACGCCGGCGCAGACTGAAATCGCCTGACCGGTAATGTTCCTGCCAACGTCGCTGGCCAGATAAAGCGCCATGTTGGCGATGTCGTAGGGGCTGACCATGCGATGCATTGACACGCCCTGCAGCGAGATTTTCTTTTGTTCTTCGAAGCTGATGCCAACAGCCTTTGCCTTGGCTTCGATCACGCGGTTGATGCGGTCGCCTTCGACGACGCCGGGTTGGATGGCGTTGACGCGGACGTTGTCCGGGCCGGCTTCCATCGACAGGCTCTTGGTGTACCCGACGACCCCCCATTTCGCAGTCGAATAGGGCGTGCGAAAAGGGAAGGGCAGCCGCCCGGCCGCGGAAGACAGGTTGATGATCGACCCTCCGCCGGCCGCCTTGATCATCGGCATCGCCAGGCGGGTGCAATAGAACATTCCGTTCACGTCTACGTTGATGCAGCGTTCCCATTCTTCGACGGAAAGGTCCTCAACCTTACCGGTGGGCCCGGCGATTCCCGCGTTGTTGACCAAGCAGTCGAGCCCGCCCAGGTTCGTTTTGACGTCGGCGAACAAACGATCCACATCCTTCAGGTTCGACACATCGGCCAGCGTAGCCGTAGTGCCGGGGAAAGCCTTGACGGTGTCGTCAATCGCGGTCTGCACGACGTCGCAGATGTGGACGCGGGCCCCCGCCTTATGGAAAACATCGGTCATTGCGCGTCCGATGCCGGCCGCGCCGGCGGTGATCAGGACGCGCAGTCCTTTTGCTGAAACTTCCATGTTTGTCGATCCTTGGGAAAGTCTTTGCGGGCCGGGCGCAGCATCGCGCACCAGGCCCGCAGCGTGGCCGGGGAACTGAAGCTTACTTGCGCTTGAAGCCGGAACGGATCCAGTCCAGGCTCTTCATGCCGTCGGGCGGGCTGATCTGCTCCGGCGGGTAGTATTTGACGTTGGTCATCGTTATCTTGCCGTCCACTTTCTTTACCGTACCGTAAGGGACGTGCTGCACGGCCTGGTGCCCCTTGCCGAGCGACATGTCCACGGTCCCGGCCACCGATTCAAACTTCAGGAACTCGAACGCCGTGATGATCTGGTCGATGCCAGGGTCCTGGCCCTTGGCCGAGGCTTGGGCTTTTTCATAAGCTGCCTTGACACCGAAAAACGCGGTGGCCATGTGGTAGGAGGCGTACACCGGGGTGACGTTGAAGCGCTCCTTGAAAGCCTTCTGGAACCATCGGTTCAGCGCCGTAGGCGGTGCGAACGGGCCGTTGGGGCCGCGCGCGCCGATGATGGTACCGTCGGGGATCTGTTCGGCGAGGCGTTCCAGGACGGTGTCGCCGCAGATGATGATGTTGGGAATCTTCGCGAGCAGATTGCGGGGCGACGACTGCAGCAGGAAGGCCTCGAGGTCGCCGCCCCAAAGCGAGTTCTGCATCACCTCGGCGCCGCTGCCCAGCAATGCGGAGATTTCCGTGTTGTATTGCCCCGCGCCCAGCTTCGGCGTGACGTTGGTGGCGATAACAGCCGCGGGTTTGATGACCTTCAGCGTTTCCGTGAAATCCGACCAGGCGTCCTGGCCCCATGCATAGTTGGGGTTGACGCCCGAGAACACCTTCAGATTGGGGAAGTTCTCCGCGATGTAACGCGCGGCCGCGACGTTTTCCTGGGTGGCCATGGTGGTCGTGCGGAACACGTACTTGTAGTCTGCTTCCTCGAACACCCGGTTGGTGGCGCAATCGAACAGCACGGTGAACTTCTTCATTTCCTCGGCCACCGGCGCCACGGCCAGACAATCGCCGCTGGAGATCACACCGATCACCATGTCGACGTTCTGCCGGGTGACCAGGTTGCGGTATTCGGTCACCACCTTGGTCGGACCGCCGGCCTCGTCGACGTAAACCAGTTCGATCTGGCGTCCACCAAAGCCCTTCTTTTCGTATCCTGGAATCTGGCCGCCCTTGTTCAGCACATCCGCCATCAGGTCGGCGGCGTTTTTCGCAGGAACGCCGAAGGGGCCGGCAGCGGGACCGGAGAGGAAAGTAATGACGCCGATGCGCAGCGGCGCGTCCTCGGCGATCGCCGACTGCATGCCCAGCACAACGGTAGCGAACAAAGCGGTCATTGCGCCGATGCGGCGCAGGATGCATTTCATGATGACTTTCCTCCCCGGGGATTCGATTTATTCTCGAAATTATTGTGGAAACCGGCTGTCCGGTCCTTCGCGGATAACGCGCCGGGCGCGCCTGCCGCTGACAGGGCTGGATTATAGCAACACGGCCTCCTATCGAAGGTTCCGCTAGAATCCACTCCTATTGTCCGGCCCCGCCCAGTGTCCTCTTGAATATCCTCGCCATTGATACTTCGACCGAATACTGTTCGGTTGCCCTTATGCAAGGCAACGCGCTGGCTTCACGGGTGGAGCGCGCCGGGCAGCGCCATTCCGAGCTGCTGCTGCCGATGGTCGAGGCGTTGCTTGGAGAGGCCGGCCTCAAGCTGGCCCTGCTGGACGGCATTGCGTTCGGCGCCGGGCCGGGTTCCTTTACCGGATTGCGGATCGCCTGCGGGGTTGCGCAGGGACTGGCCCTGGGCGCTGGCGTGCCGGTGGTGCCGGTCGGGACACTGCTGGCGTTGGCGCATGCCAGCCAGGCTGCCCGGGTGCTCGCCTGCCTCGATGCGCGCATGGGCGAGATCTATCACGCCGCCTACGAGCGCGCCGGGAGCGGCTGGCGGGAGGCAGTGGCGCCCAATGTCTGCCGCGCGGACCAGGCTCCGGAAGTGGAGCACGGCGACTGGGCCGGCATTGGCAGCGGATTTGCCACCTATGCCGGCGAGCTTGCACTACGCTACGGCAATCGGCTTTCTGCGATCGACGCGGACGCCTATCCTCACGCCCGTGCGATCGCGGAACTGGCCCTGCCGCAACTGAACGCGGGCCGCGGGTTGCCCGCGGAACAGGCCGTGCCGCTCTATGTCCGCGACCGGGTGGCGCTTAAAATGCACGAACAACGATGAGCGCCCAACTCGACTCACTGCCCAAATTGCGCCCGATGCGCGTGGCCGACCTCGACCACGTTACGCAGATCGAGCCATTGATCTATACGCACCCCTGGACCCGGGGCAATTTCGACGACTCGATCAAGTCCGGCTACAGCTGCTGGGTCATTGATTGCGGCGGCACCCTCGCCGGTTATGGCGTGCTGATGATCGGCGTGCGCGAAGCCCACCTGCTGAACCTGAGCGTGGCGCCGGATTGGCAGGGAAGGGGGCTCGGGCGTTTCCTTCTCGAACAGTTCGTGCGTATCGCGCGCGACAGCGACGCGGTGCAGATATTTCTGGAAGTGCGACCCTCCAATCTGGCAGCCAGGCATCTCTATGCCGACAGCGGTTTTCGCGACATCTCGGTCCGGCGCGGCTACTACCCGGCCACGGGGGGACGTGAGGATGCCATCCTCATGGGCCTTGTTTTGTGAGGGGGGGTGGCGTTGTGAGGGGGCCGGCATTGTGAGGAGGCCGGCATTATGAGGAGCCCTGGCGTTGGGAGCAGGCGGGCGCTGGTCCTGAAGCAATTGGGCCTTACGCCGGTCTGGGTCCGTCGCGGCCGCGCAACGGAGGCAAACGCAACCGAAGCGCAGCAGGCACCTTCGGTCCCGCAGGCGGACACTGCGGTGCGCAGCATTCCCATCCAGCCCGTCGCGCCGGGGCGCGCCGCTGAGATCGCGGACATGGACTGGTCGCAACTCAAAGCCAGCGCGGCCGTGTGCACGGCCTGCGTTCTGCACAAGCAGCGCAGGCAGGTGGTCTTCGGCGTGGGCGACGAGAAGGCCGAATGGCTTTTCGTCGGCGAAGGTCCCGGCGCCGAGGAGGATGCCCGTGGCGAACCCTTCGTCGGCCAGGCCGGAAAACTGCTCGACAGCATGCTTGCCGCCATCGAACTCAAGCGGGGCGAAAACGCCTATATTGCCAACGTCGTGAAGTGCAGGCCGCCGGGAAACCGCAATCCCGACCCCGGGGAGGCGCAGGCCTGTGAACCTTATCTGACCCGACAGATCGAACTGATCCGGCCGAAGCTGATCGTCGCCCTGGGCAAGATCGCCGCGCAGAGCCTGCTCGGCAGCGACGCCACAATTTCCAGCATGAGAGGCCGGCTGCACACGTACCGTGGCACACCGCTGATCGTGACTTACCATCCGGCCTACCTGCTGCGCACGCTGACGGACAAGGCGAGGTCCTGGGAGGACCTCTGCTTTGCGGTGGAAACCATGAGGACGTTGAAACAAGCTGCTATCGCCACCAACTGAGCTGCGTACCATCCTCTGACTGGAGAATTCGATGAAACGCCTGATCACGCTGTTCATGCTGCTCGCTGCTGTCGCCGGACTTTCCGGTTGCGGCTACAACACGCTGCAAACCCAGGACGAGCAGATCAAGAGCGCCTGGGCGGAGGTCATCAACCAGTACCAGCGGCGCGCGGACCTGGTGCCCAATCTGGTTGAGACCGTGAAAGGCTTCGCCGCACAGGAAAAGGATGTCCTGCTCGGGGTGACGAATGCCCGGTCCCGTGTGGGCGGCATCCAGGCCACACCGGAACTGGTGAACAATCCGGAGGCTTTTGCGAAATTCATCGCCGCGCAGGGCGAGATGACTTCCGCGCTGTCGCGCCTGCTCGTCGTCGCTGAAAATTATCCGCAGTTGAAGTCGGACGCGAATTTCCGCGACCTCCAGGCTCAGCTTGAAGGCACGGAAAACCGGATAACGGTCGCGCGCCAGCGTTACATCCGGGCGATACAGGACTACAACATCACGGTGCGCTCCTTTCCGAGCAATCTGACCGCGATGGTCTTCGGCCACAAGGTCAAGCCGTCCTTCACCGTGGAGAACGAGGAGGCGATCTCAAAGCCGCCGACGGTGGATTTCTCCAAGCCTGCGCCGGCCCCTGCCCCCGAGAAGAAGTAAGGTGGCCCGGTTTCTCGCCGGCGCCGTTGCGGCGCTGCTCCTGATATTCGGTTTGGCCCGGGCCGAAGACGCGCCGATACCCGCCCTCAGCGGGCGAATCGTCGATGTGGGGGGTACGCTTGCGCCCGAACAGAAACGCGAACTTGAAACAAAACTTGGGGAATTTGAACAGCGCAAGGGAAGCCAGATCGCTGTACTGATCGTCGGCACCACGTTCCCGGAACCAATCGAGGCCTATAGCATCCGGGTCGCCGAGGCCTGGAAAATCGGCCGCAAGACTGTCGATGATGGGGTGCTGGTGGTCGTCGCCAGGTCCGACCAGACAATGCGCCTCGAAGTCGGCTATGGCCTGGAAGGCGCGATCCCGGATGCGGTTGCCAAACGCCTGATCGAAGAAATATTCGTGCCCAGGTTCCGCGAAGGTGACTTCTACGGGGGCCTGAACGAGGGTATCGGCCGGCTCATCCGGGTCATCGACGGCGAGCCTTTGCCGGAGCCAGCCACGGTCCGACCCGGTTCGAATGCGCGTTCCCTTGAAACCTATTTCGTGCTGTTCCTCGCGGTCGTTTTCGCGGTAGGCGGTGCCTTGCGTGCCATGTTGGGTCGTTTTCCCGCGGCGGCACTGGTTGGCGCTGGAACCGGCGTACTGGCCTGGTTCATCACGGCGCCGATATTTGTTGCTGCGCTCGTGGGCATCGTCGGTTTCGTTCTTACGTTGCTGGGAGGCGCCATGGGTGGCATGGGGCGCGGCGGCCGCGGAGGAGGCTGGGGTGGTGGGGGCTTCGGCGGTGGAGGCTTCGGTGGGGGCGGAGGTTTCAGTGGCGGCGGAGGCGGCTTCGGCGGAGGCGGCGCGTCCGGGCGCTGGTGACATGAGACTCTCCCGCTTGATGCGCCATCTCCTGACGCCGGCCTGGCAGGCGCGGAAAAAACTTTCCTCATCGGCGCTCGATCGCATCGAGGCGGCCATTCGCGATGCCGAATCGCGGCATGCGGGCCAGATCCGTTTCGCCGTCGAACATGCGCTTGAGCCTGGCGCGGTTTGGCGCGGCGAAAGCGCAGGGGAGAGGGCGCTGCAGGTGTTCTCGTTGCTACGGGTCTGGGACACCGAACACAACAACGGTGTCCTCATTTACCTGTTGCTCGCCGACCGGGACGTCGAAATCGTCGCCGACCGTGGCATCCATGCGCGTGTCGGGCTGCAAGGCTGGGAGGAGATCTGCCGGGACATGGAAACGGCATTCCGTACAGGCCAGTTCGAGGCAGGCGTAACTGCCGGCATTGGTCGCGTGTCGCGGCACCTTGAAACCCATTTCCCGCGTGGCGGTGAGGCCGCCAATGAATTGCCGGACCGCCCCGTTGTGCTCTAGTGACGGGAAAAAGCGGAGGCGAGGATCATGCCTCCGGACGACGGGATTCGTCCTGATCATGCCAGTGCTTGCGAGTCAGGTAAAACATGGATCCGGCTACGAACAGGCCGAAGGTGATGATGATGGTGTTGACAGAGAGCTGGGCCTTGATCATCAGCGCGTAGATGCCAAGCAGCACCAGGATGGACAGGTTCTCATTGAAGTTCTGCACGGCGATCGAATGCCCGGCGCCCATCAGCAGGTGGCCGCGATGCTGTAGCAGGGCGTTCATTGGCACGACGAAATATCCGCCCATTGCGCCGATCAGGACCAGCATGCCGAGCGCAATCCGCCAATCCTTTACCATCACCATTGCAATGACGACGAGGCCCATGCCGATGCCGACCGGCAGCACTCGCACTGCGCGTTTGAGTGTCACGTAACGCGCCGCCAGAACCGCACCGATCGCGATGCCCAAAGCTACTACCGCGGTGAGCTGGGTCGCCTGTTCCAGGCTGAAGTTGAGGGTAAGAGCGGCCCACGACAGGATGATAAGGCGCAGGGTCGCTCCCGCGCCCCAAAACAAGGTGGTGACCGCGAGCGAGACCTGTCCGAGCGGGTCTCGCCACAACAGCCTGAAGCTGTGCCAGAAGTCCTGGAGGATGAAAACCGGATTGCGCTTGGGCAGCTTGTGGTCGATCGCCACTCTGGGAATGTAGAGGTTGATCAGGGCGGCGATAGAGTAGAAAACCAGGATGCACACGATCGCCAGTTCGGGGGCGGTGTCTATCCACAGATCAACCCCCGGCAGGTCGCCTTTGGTGAAAACGTAAGTGGCGAACTGCGGACCGACCATGATGCCGCCGAGAATGGCGCCAAGGATGATGGCGGCGACGGTAAGTCCCTCCATCCAGCCATTGGCCAGCACCAGTTTCTGGTGGGGCAGATACTCCGTCAGAATTCCGTACTTGGCCGGGGAATACATGGCGGCGCCGATGCCGACGATTCCGTAAGCGTAGAGGGGATGAGTTCCCGCCAGCATCGCGACACAGCCCACGAGCTTGACTGCATTGCTGATGAACATGACGCGACCCTTGGGCAGGGCGTCCGCGAACGGGCCGACGAACGGCGCCAGGACAATATAGGCGAATACGAAGAACTGCTGCAGCACCGGCGTTTGCCAGTCGGGAGCGTGCTGGCTCGCCAGTAGCGCGATGGCTGCGAACAGCAACGCGTTATCGGCAAGCGCCGAGAAGAACTGGGCGGCCAGGATGGTGTAAAACCCGCGATTCATCGTTCTGCCGGATGGGGGACGGTTTGTGCTGGGTGGGAACGGCCGCATGGACGCAAGCCGGCGATTTATACCATACAAGCATGGCAGATTTTGCGACGACGAACCCGGGCGCAGTGCGGGTTAACCCCGTAGAATGTGACGCTTGCCGTTTGTCGCCATCAACCACTATCTGAAGTCGGCATGAGCCGTCCGATCCGGGCTTCCTTCGACCTCTCCGCGCTCAAGCACAACCTTGGTGTGGTCCGGCAGCTCGCCGGCAATGCCCGGACCATGGCCGTCATCAAGGCCAACGCCTATGGTCACGGTTTGCTGCGCGCGGCGCGGGCACTCGCCGCTGCAGACGGTTTCGCGCTGCTCGAACTGGATGACGCAATCCGGCTGCGGGATGCCGGCTACCGCCAGCCCATATTGCTGCTGGAAGGCTTCTTCGCGGTAGACGAGCTGGAACCGATCCTGCAGAACGGCCTCGCCGTTGTGCTCCACTGCCGCGAGCAACTGGACATGCTCAAGGCGCTGCGCGGCGACCGAAAGGTCGATGTTTTTGTAAAGTTCAACACCGGGATGAACCGCCTTGGCTTTCCGGCGGAATCCGCAGCGGGCGTGCTGCAGGAGCTCAATGCGTTGGCGTGCGTGGGCGAGAAGGTATTGGCCACGCACTTCTCCGATGCCGAAGGCGTAAGCGGTATCGACTTCCAGATCCGGACTTTCGAGCGCCTGGTCGCGCGGCCGGGTTTCAAGCGCTCCATGGCCAACTCCGCAGCGCTGCTGCGGTTTCCGGAGGCACGTGGCGAATGGGTGCGGCCGGGAATCATGCTGTATGGCGCTTCACCGCTGGAAGATTGTTCGGCCCAGCGCCTTGGCCTCAAGCCGGTGATGACCCTGACCAGCCGCATCATCGCGGTACAGGATCTGAAAAAAGGCGACACGGTAGGCTATGGCAGGGTGTTTATGGCGGATCGCAAAATGCGCATTGGCGTGGTCGCCTGTGGCTACGCCGATGGCTATCCGCGCCATGCCTGGAACGGCACCCCTGTTTTGGTGGATGGGGTGCGCGTGCAAATGGCGGGACGGGTTTCCATGGACATGCTGAGCGTGGATTTGACGGATGTCCCCAGGGCTGGAATCGGCACTCCGGTCACGTTGTGGGGCGCGGACCTGCCGGTCGAAGAGGTGGCGGCGGCGGCCGGCACGGTCAGCTACGAATTGCTATGCGCACTGGCGCGCCGGGTGCCGGTCGAAGACATCAACACGGAATAGCCATGGCCAAGGCCAAGACGATCTATACCTGCACCGAGTGCGGCGGCCAGACGCTCAAATGGCAGGGGCAGTGCCCGCACTGCACGGTGTGGAATACGCTGGTCGAGACCGTCGCCGAGAAGACCGCCTCGCGTTTCCAGGCGCTGACGGAACCCAGCAAGCTGCAGAAACTGTCCCAGGTCGACGCAAAAGAGGAACAACGGCGGCCGACCGGCATTGGCGAGCTGGACCGCGTGCTCGGCGGCGGCTTGGTGCGTGGCGCGGTGGTCCTGCTTGGTGGCGATCCCGGCATCGGCAAGTCCACGCTGTTGCTGCAGGCGCTGTCGCTGATGGACGCCTCATGCAACGCCGTTTATGTGAGCGGCGAGGAATCCCCGCAGCAGATCGCCATGCGCGCCAGACGCCTGGCGGTTGAGCCCGATTCCCTCAATCTCCTTGCCGAAATCCAGCTCGAGAAAATCCTCTCCGTACTGGCCGCGCAGAAACCCGACGTCGCGGTCATCGATTCGATCCAGACGGTCTATTCAGAAGCCCTGTCATCGGCCCCGGGCAGCGTCGCACAGGTACGCGAGTGCGCGGCACAGTTGACGCGCTTCGCCAAAACTTCGGGCACGGCGATCTTGCTGATCGGCCACGTCACCAAGGAAGGTGCGCTGGCAGGGCCAAGGGTGCTTGAACACATGGTTGACGCGGTTCTCTACTTCGAGGGCGACACGCATTCGAGTTTTCGTCTGGTGCGGGCGATCAAGAATCGTTTCGGAGCAGTCAACGAACTCGGTGTTTTTGCCATGACCGACCGCGGGCTGCGCGGGGTATCGAATCCGTCGGCCCTGTTCCTGTCCCAGCATGGAACGCAGGTTCCTGGATCCTGCGTGATGGTCACTCAGGAGGGCAGTCGTCCTCTGCTGGTCGAGATCCAGGCGCTGGTTGACGAGGCGCATGCGCCGAATCCGCGCCGGCTGACCGTGGGATTGGAGCAGAACAGGCTGGCGATGCTGCTGGCGGTGCTGCATCGTCACGCCGGCATTGCCGCATTCGATCAGGATGTATTCGTCAATGCGGTCGGCGGCGTGAAAATCGACGAACCGGCGGCGGACCTGCCGGTGCTGCTGGCGATCGTGTCATCCCTGAAAGGCAAGCCCCTGCCGGAAAAACTGGTCGCGTTCGGCGAAATCGGACTGGCAGGGGAGATTCGTCCGGTGCAGCGCGGCCAGGAGCGTCTCAGGGAAGCGGCGAAGCTGGGATTCCGTCTGGCCATCATTCCCAAGGCCAATGCGCCGAAAGGCGGAATCGAGGGAATCGAAGTGATGACCGTGGAGCGGGTCGAGGAAGCGATCGCCCGCCTGCGTTGAGGCGCGGACGGTTCAGCGCAGGAACAGCAAGGCGACGGCGGCGGTGGCAAGTACCAGACTGCCTGCCCAAACCAGCCTGAGGTTCATGCCGCCAGTTCCCGAGGCGCCGGCGCCAGGCCGCATCAGTGCGCCGGGTTGTTGCCAGGTTGTGCTGTCTGACAGGTTCGGCGGATTGGCGCCGCTGCGTTTCGCGTCGGCTATCGCCTTCAGGCGCGCGACCTTCTGGGTCTCGGAAAACTGATCGAGTTCCTTCTCGGTGCCGGTTAGAGCGGCGAGCCGCATGGTGGCGCTGAAGTTGTCGAAGGCTTCTGCCAGCCCCAGCGAAGGCTGGGTCGATTCCTGGCCCTGCGGAGGCCCGTCGGTGCCGCTCTGTGCGGTGTCGGCTCCAGCGTCGGCGGCGGCAAAAATCCGCTCTGCCTTGTCCTCCTGCCGCGTGAGGGGGGCAGCGGGCTGCACGGACGGCGAGCTTTGTGCGGGCATTGCCAGCAGATCGGCGGGTGGGGCCTGACTTATCGCCGCTGCCAGAATTTCGCGCAGGTCGTGCGCCATGTCTTTGGCATTCAGATAGCGGCCATCGAGATTCTTCGCCAGGGCCTTGGCCGCAATGAAATTCAACACTTCGGGCAGATCTGGATTGAGCGTCTTGGGCGCAGGCGGGTTGAAGTTCATGGTCTGGTACATCACGCCGTGGATATTGTCCGCCACGAAAGGCGAGGTGCCGGTCAGCATTTCGTAGAGCACCACTCCCAGCGAGAATATGTCCGAGCGGCCATCCGCGCGCTTCCCCGAGACCTGTTCCGGCGACATGTACTTGGGCGATCCCAGGATCATGCCGGTCATGGTTTTGACTTCGTTGTTGCGCATGCGCGCAATGCCGAAGTCGGTGATCTTCACCGAGCCGTCGGCCAGGACCATGATGTTCGCGGGCTTGATATCGCGATGAATGATCTGGTGGTCGTGGGCATACTGCAGGCCATCCGCCACCTGGGCGGTGATATCGAGCGCCTGCTGCAGGGCTATGGGCGTGCGTGCCTGCATTATGCGGCGCAGTTCCTGCCCTTCGAGAAACTCCATCGCCATGTAGGCGACGCGCTCGCTGCGTCCGATGTCGTGAATGACCACGATGTTGCGGTGGGAGAGGCCGCCCGCCGCCTTGGCCTCCTGGTAGAAGCGGGCCTCGTATTCGGCGAGTTCATCTTTCGGCAGGGTCAAATTGACGGTCTTGATCGCGACGATGCGGTCAAGCATCGGGTCGCGTGCCTTGTAGACCACGCCCATGGCACCCTGGCCCAGTTCGCCGATGATTTCGTAGCGGCCGAGTGTGGCGACTGCAGCATTGGGATTCATCAACTATTCTTCTGCCTGGACTTCACGCTTCTGAATACAGGGCCCCAGATCGGGTGCCCGATTTCCGCGGGTCCGAGGTCGAAGTCCGGGTCGAGTTCGAAAGCGATGCCGAACTCCTCGCGGCAAGTAAGCGGCTGTCCGGAGACACAGGCAATGAACGCGAGGTACTTGTGCGCCTTGACGCGATCGGGGCGGCGGAGGCCTTCCTCGAGGGCGAACTGGAGGCGGCGCTGCGCGGTACGGTAATTGCCCTCCTCGTAGTTGCGGACGCCATCCTCCAGATAGCCGGTGCCGGCGGTGCGGCTTGCGCGAAGGTCCTTGAACGGGCCTTCCGCGCAACCGCCAAGGAATGCGGCGACGAAGGCGAAAATCAGCAGGAGACGGAAAGCGGGCATCATCTGTAGCTTCAGTTGAACTTGTGTTTGATGCGGACTCTCTGGTCCGCCTTGACTTCCACCACCTGCGAAAACACGGGGAAGTTGGCATTGCGGATTTCTATGGTGCGTTTGCCGGGGGCGACTTCGAGTTCATTGACGGGCGGGCTGACGCCGACCCGGTTGCCGTCCACGAACACCTCGCCCCAGGGGGCGACGGCCAGCGCGATGATCGCTATGCCGGCGGACGCTGGCGGCAAAGACTCGCCGGCCGGTTCTTCATGCTTGGAGAAGAACGACAAAGGCCAGCCCTTGGACTCCCTCTTTTCCTCCGAAACCGGCTCGGCGGTAAGGGTTGGCGGACTTGTACCATCGCCCGCCTGCGCGGGAGTCGGCTTGGATGAGGAATGTTTCTTGTCCCGGCGGGGGAGGCCGATGACGGCTGCCGCCGATTTCTCGGAAAGCAGGTTTTTCTGCGGCGCCTCGGCGCCCGGCTTCTCCTCGGCGGCGGGCAGGTCGCTGTGGCCGAGGAAATTGAGCGTCACTGCCAGGGCGAAGGCGCCAAATGACAGTGTGGCCGTTCCGTATGCGATGGTCCGATTGTTCAGCCACGATTCGACACCGCGCAGCCAGTGGCCGGTGCCGGTTGCAATGCCCGCGGCCGCGGCCTGGCGGCGGCTTTCATGGGAGGACACCTCGGCGCGCTCGGCGGGGGAGCGCACGGTGCCGCCTCGGTTCTGGGTATAGCCGACACTGTAAATCTCGTGTTCCCGCACATGCTTGTCGGTACGCGAGCCCTCGTAATTGAAGAGCTTCGCGTAGCCTCCCGAGATGTGCGAGACCACCTCGAAATAAGATCGCGAAACCAGCACCTGCCCCGGTTTGGCGAAACCCATCACGCGCTGGGCGACATTGATGCCATCACCGATGATGTTGGGCTGGCCGTTCAGGTCGCGCACCAGACGGACCGGTCCGAGATTGATGCCGATGCGCGCCGGCAGTTTCGGTGTTTCGCCGGGCCGGGGCGCGAAGGCTTCGCGAAGGCTCATCGCAACGAACAGCGCGTCCTCGGGATCGCCCAGAAAATTGATCGCTACGCCGTCTCCGGTATCGAGAATAATGCGGTCGTTGGCCGCGATGTCGCGAATGGCTTCCGCGATCAGCGAATTGAACTGGTCCTTGAGCTGGATCTGTTCGGAAACCGGCTTGCGCGAGTATTCGGTGATATCCAGGAACAGCACGCTGCAGATAAACGTGCGGTTGGCGCGCTCAGGCATCATGGAGCATCACCTGTGGCTTCACAGTCAAAGTTCTTCCTTGGCGTGCCGGGTTCCGGGGACGGTAATCTTAACACCAATCGCTTGCCCTTCCGCAAGCCTTATTCGTTAAAAATCCTACTTGCGTCAAGCGTTTTGCGAATATTCCTTCAGACCTTTCGAGGTTCGTTCCAAGCCTCATAACGCGGCTTCCGGGCGGCCTTCCTTTATCATTGGACCCCTTTGATTGAGCCCAACGGCTGGCGCCGCCGATCCCCGTTCCGCAGTCCACCCCCAGTCTGGAGCAGCCTTGACCCGCATCAACCTCTATAACGTTGGCCTGGACAAGAATCCCGCCAATTACGTTCCCCTCTCGCCGCTGTCCTTCCTGGCCCGCTCTGCGGAGGTTTATCCGGACCGGATCGCCGTGATTCACGGCGACATGCCAATGAAGTGGTCCGAGACCTATCGCAGGTGCCGGAAACTGGCCTCGGCACTAGCGCGGCGGGGGATCGGGGCGGGCGATACCGTGGCGCTCATGGCCCCGAACATTCCGGCCATGTTCGAAGCCCACTTCGGCGTTCCAATGACCGGCGCGGTGCTCAATACGCTCAATACCCGCCTCGATCCGGAGGCCATCGGCTTCATGCTCAATCACGGCGAAGCAAAGGTGCTGATAACGGACCGCGAATTTGCAGAGACCATCGCCAAGGCGCTGACCATGGTCGAGCATCCGCCGCTGGTGATCGACATCGATGACCCCCAGGGCCCAGGCGGCGGGCTCGTCGGTGAAACAGACTACGAGGCTTTCCTGGAAACGGGCGACGAGAACTTTGAATGGCGCCTTCCTGAAGATGAATGGGATGCGATTGCGCTGTCCTACACCTCCGGTACCACTGGAAATCCGAAGGGCGTCGTCACCCATCACCGCGGCGCCTACCTGAACGCGGTGGGCAATATCGTTACCTGGGCGATGCCGCATTTTCCGGTGTATCTGTGGACGCTGCCGATGTTCCATTGCAACGGCTGGTGTTTTCCCTGGACCCTGGCGGCGGTCGCCGGCACCAGTGTTTGTCTGCGCCGCGTGGAGGCAGCGCCGATCTTCGACCTGATCCGCCGCCACAAGGTCACGCATTTTTGCGGCGCGCCGGTGGTGCACAACATGCTCATCAACGCGCCATCTGACCTGCGCGCCGGCATCGGGCACAAAGTGGCCGCCATGATCGCGGGCGCCGCGCCGCCGCAGGCGGTGATCGAAGGCATGGAACGCATCGGCATAGATCTGACCCACGTCTACGGGCTGACCGAGGTTTATGGCCCGGCGTCGGTTTGCGCAAAGCATCCGGAGTGGGACGACTTGCCCCTGGACGCACGCGCTGAAATGAATGGCAGGCAGGGGGTTCGCTACGAAATGCAGGAAGGCATGGACGTTTTCGACCCGCAGACCCTGCAGCCGGTGCCCCGTGACGGCCAGACCATGGGCGAGATTTTCTTTCGCGGCAACATCACCATGAAGGGCTACCTGAAGAATGCCGCCGCAACGAAAGAGGCGTTCGAGGGCGGCTGGTTCCATACGGGCGACCTCGCGGTGATGCATCCCGATGGCTACGTCAGGATCAAGGACCGTTCCAAGGACATCATCATTTCCGGGGGCGAGAATATTTCCACCATCGAAGTCGAGGACGTCCTGTACCGGCATCCGGCCCTCCTCGAGGCCGCGGTAGTCGCGCGGCCCGACGAAAAATGGGGCGAGACGCCGTGCGCCTTTGTTACTCTGAAACCGGGTGCTCCCGCGGTGACGGAAGAGGAGATCATCGCTTTCTGCCGCGAACGCCTGGCGCGCTTCAAATGCCCGCGCAAGGTGATCTTCGGCCCTTTGCCGAAGACCTCGACCGGCAAGATCCAGAAGAACGTTTTGCGGAACCAGGCGAAGGCCGTCTAGCCCCTAGCCGCAAAGGCGCGAAGGCGCAAAGAAAGGCACGCAAAGGAATTCAACTTGGCATATGGGGATCGAATTTGTCATCCGTCGCATACACTGGCATGGCTTACTTCACTTCATCAAGAATCGTCTTGTTGCCTTCCTTCGCGTTCCCTTCGCGTCTTTGCGCCTTTGCGGTTAAGGGTTGAACGTTCGGTATTCGAGATACCCTGACGCGCTGCGGTAGAATCCGCTTTCTTCAATCCGGCAAGAGGCTCCTGAAATGAAGGTACTGGTACCGGTCAAGCGGGTGGTGGACTACAACGTCAAGGTGCGCGTCAAATCCGACGGCTCCGGCGTGGAGACCGCCAACGTCAAAATGTCCATGAATCCGTTCGACGAGATCGCGGTGGAGGAAGCCGTACGCCTCAAGGAAGCAGGAACCGCGACGGAAATCATCGCGGTGTCGGTGGGCACGGTTCAGTGTCAGGAGACGCTGCGCACGGCGCTGGCGATCGGCGCGGATCGCGCCATCCTGGTGGAAACGGCGGTCGAGACCCAGCCGCTCGCTGTCGCCAAGATTCTCAAGGCCATTGTCGACAAGGAGCAGCCGGGCCTGGTCATCATGGGCAAGCAGGCCATCGACGACGATTCGAACCAGACCGGGCAGATGCTTGCCGCGTTGCTGAACTGGTCGCAGGCAACATTCGCATCGAAAGTGAAAACCGGATCCGGATCGGCCGAAGTCACGCGTGAAGTGGATGGCGGCCTGGAAACGATCTCGGTGAAATTGCCGGCGGTAGTGACCACGGACCTGCGCCTGAATGAACCGCGCTACGTGACCCTGCCGAACATCATGAAGGCCAAGAAGAAGGCGCTCGAAACGTTCACACCGGAGGCGCTGGGCGTCGACCCGGCACCGAGGCTTAAGACCCTGAAGGTCGAGGAACCGCCCAAGCGCAGTGCCGGCAAGCTCGTGAAAAGCGTGCAGGAACTGGTCGAGAAACTGAAGAACGAAGCCAAGATCATATAGAGCAGAGACTATCCCGATGCGTATCCTGGTAATAGCCGAACACGACAATGCCGCGCTCAAGCCCGCGGTCCTGAATGCAATCGCTGCCGCCACGAAAATCGGCGGTGACATCGACATCCTCGTCGCCGGAAGCCAATGTGCCTCCGTGGCGCAGGCCGCGGCGCAAATCGCCGGGGTGAAGAAAGTCCTCGTTGCCGACGCTGCCCACTATGCGCATTCTCTGGCCGAGAACCTTTCCGCGCTGGTTGTTTCGATCGCCAAAAATTACACGCACGTCCTCGCCCCGGCCACGAGTTTCGGCAAGAACGTGCTGCCGCGGGTGGCGGCGTTCCTGGACGTGGCTCAGATTTCCGAGATCATCAAGGTCGAGTCTCCCGACACCTTCGTGCGGCCGATCTACGCGGGTAATGCACTTGCCACCGTGCAATCCGCTGATGCCATCAAAGTGATCACGGTGCGCTCGACCGGGTTCGATGCGGCGCCTGCAGCGGGCGGCTCGGCCACGGTGGAGAACATCAATGCCGGTCCGGACACCGGTTTGTCGTCGCTGATCGGCCAGGAACTCACGAAGTCGGCACGGCCCGAGTTGACGGCTGCGCGCGTGATCGTGTCGGGCGGACGAGGCATGGGCAACGGCGAGAACTTCAAGATCCTTGAAGCCCTCGCCGACAAACTTGGCGCGGCGGTTGGCGCCTCCCGCGCGGCGGTCGATTCCGGGTTCGTGCCCAACGACTATCAGGTCGGGCAGACGGGCAAGATCGTAGCCCCCGATCTGTATATCGCCATCGGCATTTCCGGTGCGATCCAGCACCTGGCGGGCATGAAAGACAGCAAGGTGATCGTCGCCATCAACAAGGACGGCGAAGCGCCGATCTTCCAGGTGGCTGACTACGGCCTGGTGGCCGACCTGTTCCAGGTGGTGCCGGAACTTACAAACGCGCTCTAGAAGCAAAAATCCTTTCACCACAGAGGCGCAGAGGACGCAGAGAACTTCCATTTCCGGGAAGCAACGGCTCGCCAATCCGGGTGCCATGTCGGTCCCGATACACTGAATTGTTCTCTGTGCCCTCTGTGCCGCCGTGGTTGATTTTCAGGCAGACTTTTCCAGGAGCAGTAAATGTCTACATACGCCGCCCCGATCCGGGACATAAAATTCGTCGTCAAGGAGTTGGTTGGGCTCGACGATATCACTGCGCTGCCCGGCTGCGAGGAAGTCACGCCGGATCTTGTCGATGCCGTGCTGGAAGAGGCGGGCAATTTTGCCACCGGCGTCCTCGATCCGATCAACATTCCGGGCGACCGGATCGGCGCCAGACTGGAGAAAAACGTCGTCACGGCCGCGCCCGGCTTCAAGGACGCATTCAAACAGTTCTCCGCAGGAGGCTGGCCGGGGCTGAACTGCGATCCGCAGTACGGCGGCCAGGGACTGCCGCACATCATTTCCGCGCAGACCTCGGAAATGTGGAATTCCGCCAACATGTCGTTCTGCCTGTGCCCGATGCTGACGGCCGGCGTGGTCGCCGCGCTGATGCGGCATGGTTCGGACCAGCAGAAGAACATGTATCTGCCGAACCTGGTGTCGGGTAAGTGGACCGGCACCATGAATCTGACGGAGCCGCAGGCAGGTTCCGACCTGTCAGCGGTGCGCACCCGTGCCGTGCCCGAGGGCGATCATTACCGCCTGCATGGCACCAAGATATTCATCACCTGGGGCGAGCACGACATGGCGGAGAACATCATCCACATGGTGCTGGCGCGCACACCCGATGCGCCCGAAGGCGTAAAAGGCATTTCGCTGTTCGTGGTGCCCAAATTCATGCTGAACAAGGACGGTTCGCCGGGAAAGCGCAATGACGTGAACTGCGTTTCCATAGAGCATAAGCTGGGCATCCACGGCAGTCCCACGTGTGTCATGGCTTATGGCGAAGCGGAGGGGGCGGTCGGGTATCTGATTGGCGAAGAAAACCGCGGCCTCGAATACATGTTCACGATGATGAACTTCGCGCGGCTGGAAGTCGGCATCGAGGGCGTGGCCATCGCCGAACGCGCCTACCAGCATGCGTTGGAGTTCGCCAGGAATCGCGTGCAGGGCAGGGAGATCGGTGTCAAAAGCGGCGACCGCGTCAGCATTATCCACCACCCGGACGTGCGGCGCATGCTGATGAGCATGAAGGCGCAGACTGAGGCCATGCGTGCACTCGCAACCCTGGCTTCCGCACACCTGGACAAGGCGCTGCTGCATCCGGACAAGGGCGCAAGGGCGAACAGCCAGGCCTTGTTCGATTTGCTGACGCCGGTGGTCAAGGGCTGGTGCACCGAGCAGAGCATCGAGATCGCTTCGCTGGGCGTGCAGGTGCACGGCGGCATGGGCTTCGTCGAGGAGACCGGCGCGGCGCAGTACCTGCGCGATGCGCGCATTACCACTATTTACGAAGGGACGACCGGCATTCAGGCAAACGACCTGGTCGGGCGCAAGGTGGCTTACGAGAAAGGCGCCACCATCAAGGTCGTGATCGCGCAGATGCGCTCCTGCGCGGACGAACTGAACAAGGTTTCGCATCCGGGGCTGGCGGTCATCCACAAATCCCTGACCGAAGGTATCGATGCGCTGGGCGAAGCGACGGACTGGCTGCTGGCGACGTATCCGTCGAATATGAAGGCCGCCTCGGCGGGGGCTGTTCCCTTCCTGAAGCTGTTCGGCACGGTGGCCGGCGGCTGGCAGATGGCGCGGGCCGCGCTGATTGCCAAGAAGCGGCTCGACGAGGAGACGGACGACTTTGATTTTTACCGGGCCAAGCTGGGAACCGCCCGATTCTATGCCGAGCACATCCTGCCCCTGGCACAGGCTTACAGGCATGAGGTCGTCGATGGCTCCACCAGCGTGCTGGCGCTGGAGGAAGCCCAGTTCTGACCGCAGCGGTGGGCACACGATCCTGAAAAGCGCGGCCCCGGGCCGCGTTTTTTATTTGCGCCGGGATTTTTCGTTGACAAGATTCCGGTGGCTGTTCATGATTCAAACGTTTGTTTGAATCGTTCGTTTGAGCACCTGTTACTGTTGGTTCGAATATCTATCGACCAGGGGCGTTTCCGCAACGCCCGGAACCAGAACAATGATCCGCAAAAAGCAGGCGCCCGCCGAAACCCGCGACCGCATCCTTTTCACTGCGGAAACCCTTTTCATGGAACGCGGCTATGCCGCCACCTCGTTGCGCATGATCACGGCCAAGGCAAGGGTCAATCTTGCCGCCGTCAACTATCACTTCGGCACCAAGGAAGCGCTGATCCGCGAGGTGTTCGAGCGCAGGCTTGGCCCGCTCAATTCGGCCCGTATCGCCTATCTCGACCGGCTGGAGGCACAGGCACGCGGCAGGGCGCTCAGCGTCGAGCAGATCATCGAAGCGATCGTTGTTCCGGCCCTGCAGGTCACCCGCGATCCACTCGCCGGAGGTGCCGTGTTCCTGCGGCTGCTGGGCAGGGCCTTCTCCGAACCCGGAGATACCATGCGCGACATCCTGCCGGCCCAGTACCGCCAGGTCGTCGTGCGCTTCAAGGAGGCGCTGGTGCAAGCGCTGCCGCAGGTCCCGGATCAGGAACTGACCTGGCGCATGCACTTCATGTTCGGCGCGTTGTCCTACACCATGGCCGGCAATGACGCCTTGAAACTCGTTGCCACTTGTAACCTCGAGGGAGGCGACGAACCGGAGTCGATCATCCGCCGTCTGATTCCTTTCCTGGCATCGGGCCTGAAGGCGCCGCTGCCGGGTGCGAACGGCAAACGCAGCGCGCAACCAGGAAGGATCGGCAGCGTGCCCGGCCGCAAGGCCGCGTGATCCCGAACAAATAACCGGATACAGAAGGAGCAGCACCATGGACGTATTTTTGTGGATTGTCGCCGCGGTGGCGGTGTTCTGGGGGCTGGCTTATTTCCGGGCCACTACGGTGGCGTGGATCATGGGCATTGCCGTCTATCTCGGCGCATTCACCCTGTGGTCCGACGCGAATTCGGGGAGCAAGGTGCTGCTTTGGACGGTAGTCCTGGTCGTCACGGCCATGCTGGCGGTGCCGCCGCTGCGGCGCGGGCTGATCAGCGATCCGTTGCTCAACTGGTTCCGCAAGGCGCTGCCGCAGGTTTCGCAGACCGAGCAGGAAGCGCTCGATGCCGGCACGGTCTGGTGGGACGGGGAATTGTTCAGCGGCAATCCGGACTGGAACAAGCTGTACGCCACGGCGAAGCCGCGGCTCACGCCTGATGAGCAGGCCTTTCTCGACGGTCCGACCGAAGAGTTGTGCCGGATGTGCGACGAGTGGAGGATTTCCCATGAGCTGAACGACCTGCCACCCGAAGTCTGGCAGTTCATCAAGGACAAGGGCTTCCTGGGCATGATCATTCCGCGCCAGTACGGCGGGATGGGTTTCTCGGCCTACGCCCATTCGCAGGTGGTGCAGAAACTGGCCACGCGCAGTTCGACCGCCTGCGTTTCGGTCATGGTGCCGAATTCCCTCGGGCCCGCCGAACTGCTGCTTCATTACGGCACCGACGAACAGAAGAATCATTACCTGCCGCGCCTTGCGAAAGGCCTGGAAATGCCGTGCTTCGCGCTGACTGGACCCGATGCCGGTTCCGATGCGGGCTCGATTCCGGATTTCGGCGTGGTCTGCAAGGGGCTGCATGAAGGGCGCGAAGTCCTGGGCATCCGCCTGACCTGGGAAAAGCGCTACATCACGCTCGGGCCGGTTGCCACCATCCTCGGTCTCGCGTTCAAGCTGCACGATCCCGAACATTTGCTTGGCGGCAAGGAAGAGATCGGTATCACCCTGGCGCTGATCCCGACTCGGCATCCCGGCGTCAACATTGGCCGCCGTCATCTCCCGCTGAATGCCTCTTTCATGAACGGCCCGAATTCGGGCAAGGACGTCTTCATACCGCTCGAGTGGGTTATCGGCGGCAAGGAGTTCGCGGGCCAGGGCTGGCGCATGCTTATGGAGTGCCTCGCCGCGGGCCGTTCCATCTCCCTGCCGTCTTCCAGCTCCGGCGCCGCGAAGCTCGCGGCGCGCACGACCAGCGCCTACAGCCGGGTGCGCAGCCAGTTCAAGATTTCAATCGGAAAATTCGAAGGCATCGAGGAGGCGCTGGCCAGGATCGGCGGCAATACCTATGCCATCGATGCGGCCCGCACGATGACCGCGGGAGCCGTGGACCTGGGCGAAAAGCCATCCGTTATTTCCGCGATCGTTAAGTATCACTGCACCGAGCGCGCCCGCCAGGTGATCAACGATGCCATGGACGTGCACGGCGGCAAGGGCATCTGCCTCGGGCCCAGCAATTACCTGGGCCGGGCCTATCAGCAAATTCCCATCGGCATCACGGTCGAGGGGGCCAACATCCTGACGCGCAGCATGATGATCTTCGGCCAGGGTGCGATCCGCTGCCATCCGTATGTGCTGAAGGAAATCGAAGCCACCCGCACGCAAAATGCCGCCGAGGCCGGACAAAAATTCGACGAAGCATTCTGGGATCACGCGCGCTTCGTGCTCTGCAACGCGGCGCGGTCGCTGTGGCTGGGCATCACGGGCGCCAGCCTGGTGTCCGTCCCCGGCGCGATCGAACTGCGGCGCTACACGCGACAGCTCGCACGCCTTGCCGCCGGGTTCGCGCTCGCTTCGGACGTGGCCATGCTGTTCCTGGGCGGCGACCTGAAGCGCAAGGAAAAACTGTCCGGCCGGCTTGGCGACATCCTGAGCCAGCTATATATCGCCTCGACGGTGCTGAAGCGCTTCGAGGATGACGGCAGGCCGCAAGCCGACTTGCCCTTTGCGCAATGGGCGCTCGAGGATTGCCTGCATCGCATCCAGGAGGCGTTCTATGGCGTGTTCGAGAACTTCCCCAGTCGAATCGCTGCGTGGAAAATGCGCTTCCTGGTTTTCCCCTGGGGGCGGGCCTACTCGCCGCCCTCGGACTGGCTTGGCCAGAAGGTTGCTCGCGCCATGCTGGAACCCTCCCAGACCCGCGATCGCCTGACCGCGAACATGTTCCTGCAGAGGAACGAAGACGATCCGGTCGGGCGCCTGGAACTCGCAATGCAGGCAGCACCCGCCGGAGAGGCCGTGGAGGTGAAAGTCCGCAATGCCCAGAAGGCCGGCGAGATATCCGGATTGACCGACGAGGCGCGGGTGGCGGCTGCCCTTGAGAAAGGCATCCTGACTGCCGAAGAAACAGCGCAATGGCGCCGGTTCACGACCTTGCGGCGAGCCTGCATCATGGTGGATGATTTTCCCCACGACGTCGGTTGTATCCAGGCCGAGTCCGATAGTTTCAGCGTGCCCAAGGTGGGAAACATCGTTTCGCAGAAGACCGCGGCATGAACGAAGTCGTAAAACTCATCGCAGAAGGTGGCGTCGCCACGATTGTGCTGAACCGGCCACACGTTATGAACGCGATGGATGGCGTAATGATGCAACAACTGCGCCCCATTGCAGAATCGGTGGAAAACGATTCCTCCATTCGCGCGGTAGTCCTACGCGGCGAAGGGGCCGCTTTCATGGCGGGCGGTGACGTCGACGTCTTTCATCAGCATCTCGCTGAGCTACCAGAACTGATCGTGACTTGGGGCCGCGAAATGCATGCTGCTTTCCTGGCATTGCGGCGTATGGGCAAGCCGGTGCTGGCCAGCGTGCACGGCGCGGTCGCTGGCGCCGGGTTCAGTCTGATGTGCGCTGCCGATCTCGCGGTCGCCGCTGCCGACACCCGGTTCACACTGGCGTATGCGAATATCGGTGCCAGCCCGGACGGCGGCAGCACGTATTTTCTGCCGCGGCTAGTCGGGTACAAGAAAACCATGGAAATGATCATGCTGCCGGATCGCTTTGATGCGGAGACCGCGCGCCTGCACGGACTGGTCAATTGGGTGGTACCGAATGAGGAACTCGCTGCCCAGACCGCGCGCATCGCGCAGCGTCTCGCCGCCGGGCCGACGCGTGCTTACGCGGAAGGCAAGCGCCTGGTCAATCAATCCCTCGATCGGCTTGGCGCGCAGATGGAAGAGGAACTGGAGGCCTTTTCCCGCTGCGCGCGCGGCGGCGATTTGAAGGAGGGTGTGACCGCGTTCGTGGAAAAACGAAAGCCCGTCTTCAAAGGCGATTGAAAACGCATTGACCGTCGAGAATGCGAAGGGAAATAAAATTTCAAGCCAAAGGAACAAGGGCTTCAGCACTTGCTTGGAATTAGAAGTAGAAAGAAAATTTTGAACTAAATGATCCAGGCGGCCGAGCCTGTCGAAATTTCTACACACCCCCCTGTTTGTGCTGATAAGTGTCGGAGGCTCCTCGTTTCCGGCTAGCGAGTCGCCGCCGGGCGACACGTCCAAACAAACACCCATTTCACCTTTATTACTGAATTTCAAGACTTTCTGGCTTCATGAGCAGATTGTTCCTGCTTTCGGGCATGCAACCTGCTCATGACGTGGGTGGGACGAATTACACATAGATTTAAGAGTTCTCTGCATTTGCGAAATTTATGAAGAACGGACACAGCAATGGCATTTTTTGATTTCAAAGCGGGAATGACTGCGTTTGCGAAAGTCATTCAGTGGTTCGTAATGAGCAAACGCATGCTGCTGATCGTTTCGCCATTCCTGGCGATTGTCGCGGTACTCGTGTGGCTTGCCATTGTCAGCATGGACATCCTGGCTGCAGGTCGCGCATATGTCGAAGGCGAGAGCCTGTGGTCCAAGAACCAGAAGGAAGCGGTATTCCACCTGGTGCGATTCGCGGCGACTGGCTCCGAATCGGATTTCCTCAGCTATCGCAAAGCGATCATGGTGCCGATGGGTTTCCGCAACGCTCGCCTTGAGCTTGAAAAGCCCTATCCAAATGACTCCACCGTGCAGGCCGGATTCATCCAAGGCGGAACCCACCCGGATGACATTGCGGGCGTTATCAGCCTGTACGAGCGCTTTCATCGTGTGAGCTACATGAAGAACGTGCTCGATATCTGGAAAACCGGCGATGAGTTCATGGAGAGGCTTGCCGTGGCAGCCGAAGATCTCCATGCGCTTCAGGTTTCCGGTGGCGTGGACCTCCCTGCGCGCGATAAGGTCTTGCACCGCATTTTCCAGATCAACGAAGAACTCAGGCCGTGGCAGAACCGATTTTCAAACACTTTGGGTGAGGCCACGCGCTGGATCCGGTCCATGCTGTTGCTCGTGATCCTGACGGTCGCGGGAATTCTGATTCCATTCGGTATTTTTCTTACCCAGCGCATGGTCAGTCAAGTCGATCGCGCGGAACGCGAGCTCAAAGAGCTCAAGCTCGGGCAAGAATACTCGGTGAAGCTTGCCTACCACGCCAGCCACGACCCTCTCACCAATCTGGTTAACCGCCTTGAATTCGAAAAGCGCCTCGCGCTGGCTTTACACACCGCAGTCAGTCAGGATCGCCAGCATATCGTCATGTACCTGGATCTCGATCAGTTCAAAATCGTCAACGATACCAGCGGGCACGCGGCCGGTGATCAATTGTTGCGGCAGGTGGGGGCATTGCTAAAAGAACAAGTGCGGGAAGGAGATTCTCTTGCCCGTCTGGGCGGAGACGAATTCGGCGTATTGCTTGAAAACTGTCCGATGCAGGAAGCAATTGGCATTGCGGACAAGCTGCGCCAGTGCATAGCGGACTTTCGCTTTGTCAGCGAAGGCAAAGCGTTCAGCATCGGCGCTAGCATTGGCGTGGTACAGGTCGCGGATGGGATGCTCAACCTTACCGACATACTCAGCGCAGCAGATGCCGCCTGCTACACGGCGAAGGAGAAGGGGCGCAATCGTGTTCAAATCTATCGTCCGCACGACAGTGAAGTCTCCATGCGCCGGGGCGAACTGGAATGGGTGCCGCGTCTGCAACGAGCGCTCCAGCAAGGACGCTTCGTGCTTTACTCTCAACAGATCCTGTCCATCGAGGAGCACTCTCCTCAGGCGAGCCATCACGAACTGCTCGTGCGCATGGTTGACGAGTATGGCAAGGTCGTTCCCCCGATGGCGTTCATCCCTGCCGCCGAACGCTATAGCATCATGCCGATGATAGACCAGTGGGTTGTTCAAAACGCGTTCGCTGCGATCAGCTCCCTTGGCCCGGATTGCGGAACCTATGCAATCAATATTTCGGGCACATCAATCGGTGATGAACGCTTCCTTGAATTTGTTCGGGAACAGTTCCGAAATTATCACATGCCCCCGCGGAGCGTCTGTTTTGAAATTACGGAGACTGCCGCGATTGCGAACTTTGACAAGGCGGCGCGATTCTTTGGGGAAATGAAGTCGCTTGGCTGTCTGTTCTCGCTTGACGATTTCGGGGCCGGAATGTCCTCTTTTGGATATCTCAAGCACTTACCCGTGGATTTCATCAAGATCGACGGCAGTTTCGTCAAAGACGTCGCGCATGATCCGGTTGCAGTCGCGATGGTGCGGGCCATCAACGATGTGGGACATGTGATGGGCAAGAAAACTATCGGCGAGTTTGTGGACGGAGAGATCGTGCTCCGTACATTGCGCGAAATTGGAGTGAACTTCGCACAGGGAAACTGGATATCTCCCCCTAAACCGTTCCCGGCAAAGCCGCCAGTTGCAACGCTTCCAGTAGTACGTACCGGGACAGAAATATCTCTTCTGCCACAGGTGCGGATTGCCTCCCGTGAAGCAATTCTCAATTCCACAACATGAAAGAGAAGAAAATGAACATGAACGACAAGGTGGTTCGGGAAATGTCATCGCACCCCCGGTGGGTTTCTTCGTTGTACGAGTTCGTCGCTCCCCATTGGGATAACCTGGTCAATGGGCAATGGGCGCAGTCGGTCGCGTCGGGGCGGCTAAGCGTCGAACAGATGCAAGGATGGATTCTTCAGATCTACCCGTTCATCTATGATTTCCCGAAGTTTCTCGCCGAGGGCTTGATCAAGGTAGAGGACGACTTTTCTCGAACATTTCTGATTGAAAACATACGTATCGAAAGGGCGCACGCCGAACATTGGATATGGATGGGCGAGGGATTCGGTCTCAATCGGCAGCAAATGTTGCATTTGGCCGAGGGCGATACCCCCATCCTGCGTGACGTGCAGTCGCTCACCGACTGGCTTTGGCGAGTGAACGCCAAAGGGTCTCTTGCCGAGGCCGTGGCCGCAACAAGCTTCGCCATCGAAGGCGTTGCGGGTGCGCTCGCGAGGAAAATCGCCACCGGTTTCGAGTCCTACCGAGACCGACCGGGTGTGGACATGAATCCCAAAACATACAAGTGGATCCGGGAGCATTGTCACTACGACGACGAGCACCCTAAATTCGCCTTGGAGATTGTCAAGCACTATGCCATTACCGAGCGTATGCAGCGACAGGTCATGTTCGCGGCCAAGCGCAGCCTGGAACTCCTGGAATTGGCGCTGTTGAGTTCGACGCAGATAGCACCGACCCAGAAACGATGACCGGTCGCGTACTTGCGCGGAGTTGGATAAATTAAGTACAGGCGACGACGCCTGGCGCAGGTCACACCAGTAAGTCCAATTGCGGGCAGAAGCGCGTTGCTGCGGCGGCTTCTGACCCTGGCGAAAAGTCTTCTTCGTGCACGGCACGGCGCGTCAACGCCAGAAACCAGTCTTGGCGCGATACTTCGCAGGCCTCTTGACCGGGAGCCAACTTGGTCAGACACTGTCTCCAGCATCAGGCCGCCCTTATCCCAAATTTGCGCATTCCTCTTCGCTCCTTTGAAGCGTGAGCGGCGAATGCTCCTGGAAAATGTCGAATCTGAAGAATAAAACGATATTTATTACGGGCGCAACGCGCGGCATCGGCCGCGAGATTGCGTTGCGCTTCGCTCGCGATGGCGCAAATATCGTGGTGACCGGCAAGACCACGGAGCCCAATCCAAAACTTGCGGGCACGATCCATTCGACTGCGCAGGAGGTCGAGGCGGCCGGCGGCCGCGCACTGGCCTTGCAGCTGGATATCCGCGACGACAACGCCGTGGCCGCGGCAGTGAGGACCGCAGCCGAAAAATTCGGTGGCATCGACGTGCTGGTCAACAATGCCAGCGCCATCAGCATGACCGGGACTCTGGCGACGCCGCCAAAGCGCTACGATCTCATGCATCAGGTCGACGCCCGCGGCACATTCGTATGCGCGCAGGCCTGCGTTCCGCACCTTCTCAAGGCAGCAAATCCGCACATCCTCACATTGTCACCACCGCTGAACATGAATCCGAAGTGGTTCAGGGATCATGTAGCCTATACGATGGCCAAGTACGGCATGAGCATGTGCACCCTCGGCATGTCTGCCGAATTCGCGCCACAGGGTATCGCAGTGAATTCACTGTGGCCGCGCACGACCATCGCCACGGCTGCCGTTGAGGTATTTTTTCCGCAGGCGGTGGCGGGCAGCCGCAAGCCGGCGATCATGGCGGACGCCGCCCACGCCATCGTGGTCCGCGACAGTCGATCGACGACGGGAAACTTTTTCATAGACGAGGAAGTCATGCGCGGCGAGGGCGTGCATGATTTCGAGCCTTACGCCGTGATGCCTGGTACGCGGCTTGTCAATGACCTCTTCCTGGACTGAGCGGGAAGCCAAAACAAGACTTGAACTGGAGGAGACAACAATGGCGCAAACAACAGACGTCATTCCGCCGGAGACAGCAAAAACCCTGGATGGACTATTCCAGGAGCGGGTGCGGCGTTCTGCGGGTGCGCGCGCCTACTGCGGTTTCGACGAAGCCGGCGGTACCTGGAAGGATTACACCTGGAGCGACGTCGAGAAACTGGTCGCACGCTGGCAGGCGGGTATGGAAGCCGATGGGCTCCAACCCGGTGACCGTGTTGCGATCATGCTGCGAAACAGTGTGCAGTGGGTGGTGTTCGACCAGGCCGCGATGGGCTTGGACCTCGTCACGGTGCCGCTTTATACCTCCGATCGTCCCGATAACATCGCCTACATCTTGCAGAACTCTGGCGCGAAGCTGCTGCTTTTCGAAAGCCCGGAACAATGGGATCAGTTCGCCGGGGTACAGGATCAACTGACCGGGCTCAAGCGGATCCTGAGCCTGAAACCGGTGCCGCAGCCGGCCGCCGATCCCAGACTGAAAGGCGTGGACGATTGGGCGTCCCGGAGCGCCGGCCCGGTCAAGCATATCAATGCCGACGCCAGCAAGCTGACGAGCATCATTTATACGTCGGGGACTACGGGCAAACCCAAAGGCGTCATGCTTTCGCACAACAACATGCTGACCAACGCCTACGCCGCCCTGCAGTGTTGCGGTGTGACCCGGGAGGACCTGTTCCTGTCCTTCCTGCCGATGTCGCACACGCTCGAGCGCACCGGCGGGTACTACCTCACGATGATGGCCGGCGCGCAGGTGGCCTACGCCCGTTCCGTTCCGCAGCTCGGGGAAGACCTTGTCTTCATCAAGCCGACGATGATGATTTCCGTGCCGCGCATCTACGAGCGCGTTTACGGCAGCATCAAGACCAGGCTGGCTGAAGGCCCTCCCGCGCGCCGCAAGCTTTTCGAGCTCGCGGTCGAAACGGGCTGGGCGCGATTCGAACACGCGCAGGGACGCGGGCCCTGGAAGCCGTCCTTTCTCCTATGGCCCATCCTGAACCGGCTGGTCGCACATAAAGTCATGTCGCGACTAGGCGGCCGCTTGCGCGCCGCAGTCAGTGGCGGGGCCGCGTTGTCGCCGGAGATCGCCCGGCTGTTCGTCGGACTGGGATTGCCGATCCTGCAGGGTTACGGACTGACCGAGACCAGTCCTGTGGTCACCACCAACCGACTGGAGGATAACGTGCCCGCCAGCATCGGCAAGCCGGTTCCCGGTGTGCAGGTAAAGCTCGGCGAGAAGGACGCACTGCTGGTCAAAGGTCCGAACGTCATGATGGGCTACTGGAACAATCCCGATGCCACCAGGGCGATGTTCACTGCGGATGGCTGGCTGAATACCGGCGACACGGCGCGGGTGGATGCGGAGGGCCGCTTGTACATCACGGGACGGCTGAAGGAAATCATCGTCATGTCGAATGGCGAGAAAATCCCGCCGGTGGACATGGAGGCGGCGATCCTGCAGGACACGCTCTTCGAACAGGCGATGGTGCTCGGCGAGGGCAGGCCGTTTCTGTCCGCATTCCTGGTTCTGAACCGGGAGCAGTGGGCCAAGGTCGCTGCCGCGCAAGGGCTGGATCCGGATTCCGAGAAGGTGATGCTCGGCCCCGATGCTGAGAAGATCGTGCTCGAGCGGGTGCAGCGGCAGATCAAGTCTTTCCCGGGCTACGCGCAAATCTATCGCGCCGCCGTCCTGGCGCAGCCCTGGACCATCGAGAACGGGCTGCTGACGCCGACCATGAAGCTCAAACGCAACAAGGTCATGGAAACCCACAAGAGCGAATTCGAACATCTGTATGCCGGACACTGAAACCAGGGTGCGGGAAAGCCAGGCGCTGGGATTGCCGGATCGCGATCCAGTATTGCGCGTGGTACCCATGCCGTCGGACGCCAACTACACCGGCGACATCTTCGGCGGCTGGATCATGTCGCAGGTCGACATTGCCGGCGCCATTCCCGCCATCGAGCTGGCGCAGGGCAGGGTGGCGACGGTGGCGGTCAATTCGTTCACGTTCAAGCAGCCGGTGATGATCGGCGATGTAGTGAGCTTCTACGCGAAAGTGGTGCGTGTGGGGCGCACCTCCATCACGGTTGATGTGGAGGTTTACGCGCGCAGGCGCAGCTTGCGCGAAGTGGTGAAGGTGACCGAGGCGACTTTGACTTACGTGGCGGTGGACGACAACCGGCGTCCGCGTCCCGTGAATTCCGACTCAAGCTGAATCAGAACCGGGGCTTGGTAATTGATGGCATAACTTCAACAAGGAGAAGAACATGCAGCAACAGTTTCGTAAAAATGTGATGGTGCTGGCGATTGCTTCCGCGCTGGCAGGCGCAACTGGAATGGCATCGGCCGCGGGCTTCGCCCTGATCGAACAAAGCGGCAGCGGCATGGGCAATGCTTATGCCGGGGCGGCGGCAACCGGCGAAGACGCCGGTACCGTGTTCTTCAACCCCGCGGCCATGAGCCTGATTGGATCACCGCAGATCGCGGCGGGTGGGCACGTCATTGGGCTCAAGGCCGAGTTCAGCGGAACGGGCACCCGCCCGCTCGCGTTAGGCGGCGGCGCAGCGACGGGCGGTCAAGGCGGCGAGGCCGGAGGCCCGGCCATCGTGCCGAATTTCTACTTCGTGATGCCCATCGGCGACAATATGCGATTCGGCGTTGGGGTCAACGTGCCATTCGGACTGGCTACCGAGTACGACGAAGACTGGCTCGGCCGCTTCCAGGGTGTCAAGTCCGAATTGATGACCGTCAATATCAATCCCTCGATTTCGTTCAAGGTGTCTGAAATGTTCTCCATCGGCGCCGGTATCAACTATCAGCGCATCAATGCGGAATTGACGAATGCCGTGGTACTGGGCGCGGGCCAGACGGGCAAGGCAACACTCGAGGCGGATGACGATGGATGGGGATGGAACGCAGGAATTCTGTTCCAACCGGCGGCCTCGACTAAAGTTGGGTTTAGCTACCGATCGAAAATCGAGTACAAGCTCGATGGAACCACCACCGTAACCAGCGATTCGGGCGCGCCGGCAGCGGTGGCGGCAGCAAACTTTTCCACCGGATCCGCGACCGCCGACGTCACCATGCCAGACAGTTTTTCGCTGAGTCTCGCGCAAGCCCTGAACGGCCAGGTCGAACTGCTGGCCGACGTTACATTCACTCGCTGGAGTGAAATCAACCGGATCAATATCGTCAATCCGGGTAACGGCACGCTGCGCGACAGCCTGGTGCTCGACTTCGACGATACTTACCGTTATTCAATCGGCGTCAACTATAAGCTCGACGATGACTGGAAGCTGAAGGCCGGCGTTGCCTTCGATGAAACCCCCGTAAAAGGCGCATCCAGCCGGACAGTTCGGCTGCCTGACAACGACCGGACCTGGTTGTCGCTTGGCGCGCAGATGAAAGTGAAGCAGAACGGCCGCCTGGATTTTGGCTATTCCCATCTTTTCATCAAGGATGCCGAAATCAACAATACGCGGAGCCAGCAGGCACCCAGGCAAACTACGCCAACGGCGTCTGCCGGAACGGCGACAACGGTAACCGGCAGCTATGAGGGGTCAGTGGATATTTTCAGCGTTCAGTACACGCACAGCTTCTAGGCTTTGAACGGGCGGCGGGCGAAGGTCCGCCGCCTCCGGTTTTTCCGGCGAGCCCTTCGCCCGCCGCCGTTTCATTCAGGGAAACACCATGGCAGGCCACTCTCCATTTCTCGTACGCAAAGTCGCGGTTCTCGGTGCTGGCGTGATGGGCGCGCAGATCGCGGCGCACCTGGTCAATGCCAACGTCGAGACCGTTCTGTTCGAGTTGCCCGCAAAGGAGGGTGACCCCAACGGCAACGTACGCAAGGCGATCGACGGCCTGAAAAAGCTGGAACCCAGTCCGCTTTCGGTTGCAGCAAAAACTGAATACATCCAGGCAGCGAATTACGAACAGCACCTGCATCTGCTTAAGGAATGCGACGTCGTCATCGAGGCGATTTCCGAGCGCATGGACTGGAAGAAGGACTTGTACGAGAAAGTGGCGCCGCATCTTGGCGAAAACACCATTTTTGCCAGTAATACCTCCGGGCTGTCGATCAATTCGCTTGCGGACGCGATGCCCGCGCAAGTCCGATCACGCTTCTGCGGCGTTCATTTCTTCAATCCGCCGCGCTACATGCACCTGGTGGAACTGATTGCCTGCAGCGAAACCAGGCCCGCCATCCTTGACCAGCTGGAAGAATTCCTCGTCACCACCCTGGGCAAGGGCGTGATCCGCGCCAAGGACACGCCCAATTTCATCGCCAACCGCGTCGGGGTCTTTTCCATCCTTGCGACGTTCCACCATACCCGGCAGTTCGGCCTGGGTTTCGACGAAGTGGATGCCCTGACGGGCTCGCTGATCGGTCGCCCGAAAAGCGCAACTTATCGCACGGCTGACGTGGTCGGCCTCGACACGCTCACCCACGTCATCAACACGATGAAGGAGACCTTGCCGGACGATCCCTGGCACAAGTACTACCAGGCTCCGGACTGGCTGCAGGGCCTGCTGGAACAAAAGGCGCTCGGCCAGAAATCCGGCCGGGGCGTCTATCGCAAGGCCGGCAAGGAAATCCAGGTGCTGGATGCGTCGAAGAGCGACTATCGTCCTTCCGCGGGCAAGGCCGACGAGGCGGTTGCCGCAATTCTCAAGAACAGGAACCTGGCCGAGCGTTTTTCGCAGCTGCGGGCCAGTTCGCACCCCCAGGCCCGGTTCATGTGGTCCGCGTTCCGCGACATGCTGCACTACTGCGCAGTGCATCTTGAGTCGATCGCTGACAATGCGCGCGACCTCGACCTGGCCATCCGCTGGGGTTTCGGCTGGAACCAGGGACCGTTCGAGATCTGGCAGGCGGCCGGATGGCAAGATATGGCGAAATGGATCGCGGAGGATATCGCTGCGGGAAAAACGATGGCCGCAGTGCCGTTGCCGGCCTGGGTGACCGAACCGGGTCGCACGGGTGTCCATGCCGCGCAGGGCTCCTGGACACCGGTGGAGCGGAGCTACAAGCCGCGACCGGCGTTGCCGGTCTACGGCCGCCAGCCGTTCCCGGACCGGCTGATCAGTGAGAATGCGGCCCACGGTCAGACGGTATTCGAAACCGATGCCGCCCGCATGTGGACCACCGGAGACGACATCGGCATCGTCAGCTTCAAGTCGAAAATGCACGCGATCGGCGAGGACGTGCTGGACGGCGTCATGCAGTCGATCGACGAAGCGGAACGCAATTTCAAGGGCCTGATCATCTGGCAGACCGAACCGCCGTTCTCAGTTGGGGCGAATCTCTCCGGTGGAAGCGGGCGCAAGAGCGAACAGAAACCGTCGGTTTTCGGTTCGATGATGAAGAAGTTCAAGCGCGAGGCGGAGGCGGCGGTTTTGAAAGCCGCGCGCACACTCAATGTTGCCGATGCCCTGATGGCCGGCCGCCTGGAGAAAGTCGAAAGCGTCGTCGAGCAGTTCCAGGCCACGTCCCAGGCCCTGCGCTATTCGATGATTCCGACCGTGGCAGCAGTGGACGGTATGGCCCTCGGGGGCGGTTGCGAGTTTGTCATGCATTCGGATCGCGCGGTCGCTTCTCTGGAAAGCTACATTGGTTTGGTGGAAGCGGGTGTCGGATTGCTGCCCGCGGGTGGGGGATGCAAGGAGTTCGCCATGCGGGCCGCCGCGGATGCAAAGGGCGGGGATGTCTTTCCCTTCCTGAAAAATTATTTCCAGAACATCGCCACCGCGCAAGTCGGCAAGAGCGCGGAACACTCGCGCGAGCTGGGATTCCTGCGGGCTCACGATCGCGTGGTAGTGAACCGCTTCGAACTGCTGCATACGGCCAAGGCCGAACTGAACGCCATGGCCGAGGCCGGCTACCGGCCGCCGCTCAGGCAGCGCAACATTCCCGCCGCGGGCCGCAGTGCGATCGCCACCTTCAAGATGGCGATGGCGAACATGCTGGCGGGAAGACAGATCTCCGAGCACGATTTTCTCATCGGCAGCAAGATCGCTTACGTGCTGTGCGGGGGTGACGTCGAGCCGGGCACGCTGCTGACCGAAGACTGGTACCTGAACCTGGAACGCCAGGCGTTCATGGAACTGATCGCTACCGAAAAGACCCAGGCGCGCATCGAGCAGATGCTCAAGACTGGTAAACCCCTAAGGAACTGAATTTTTGCCACAGAGGACACAGAGGACACAGAGGAAAGGCAAGGCAGGCCAAGTGCTTTGACATTGAAACTGAAGGTCGAGTGCCACTTTGCCATTGGCGCTGCTGTCCACTGCCATGCGCTAATCCGCGGCTATTGGTATTTCTCTGTGTCCTCTGTGGCACAAGGTTGAATCAGGAGATCAAAAGATGAGCAAGCAAGTGCAGGATGCCTACATCGTCGCCGCGACCCGGACGCCGGTTGGCAAGGCGCCCCGCGGCGTGTTCCGGAATGTGCGTCCGGACGACATGCTGGCGCATGTGCTCAGGAGTTCGCTGGCGCAGGTGCCCGGTCTCGATCCGGCGGTGATCGACGACGTGGTGGTCGGTTGCGCTATGCCGGAGGCGGAGCAGGGCATGAACGTAGCCCGCATCGGTTTGCTGTTGGCGGGATTTCCCAACAACGTCTCCGGCATGACAATCAACCGCTTCTGCTCCTCGGGATTGCAGGCGGTTGCGGTGGCTGCGGACCGCATACGCCTGGGCGAGGCCGAGGTCATGATCGGTGCGGGAACGGAGAGCATGAGCATGATCCCGATGGGCGGAAACAAGATCGTGGCCAACGAGCAGTTTTTCACCCGGGATGAAAACATCGGCATCGCTTACGGCATGGGCATTACCGCGGAGAAAGTCGCCGAGCAATGGAAGGTAAGCCGCGAGGCGCAGGACGAATTCGCCACGGAATCCCATCGCCGCGCGCTGGCCGGTATCGAGAAGGGGGAGTTCCGGGATGAGATTACGCCGTATGTGGTCAACGAGCGTGTGCCGGACTTTGAGCATCACCAGGTGCAGTCAAAGAGCAAAACGGTGAGCGTCGACGAAGGGCCGCGAGCGGGAACAACCCCGGAAGTCCTGGCGAAACTGCGTCCTGCATTCGCAGCGAACGGTTCGGTCACCGCCGGCAACAGTTCGCAGACTTCCGACGGTGCCGGTTCTGTCATCTTGGCCAGCGAAGCGGCGTTGAAGCGGTTCAACCTGACTCCGCTCGCCCGGTTCGTGGGTTTTGCGGTCGCCGGTGTGCCGCCGGAAATCATGGGCATCGGTCCCAAGTTCGCAATACCCAAGTTACTCAAGCAGGCGGGCCTGAAGCTGGAGGACCTGGACTGGATCGAGCTAAACGAGGCCTTCGCCGCCCAGTCGCTTGCGGTTATCGGTGACCTGGGCCTGGACCGCGGTAAAGTCAATCCGCTGGGTGGCGCGATTGCCCTCGGGCATCCGCTGGGCGCCACCGGCGCGGTCCGCACGGCCACCCTCGTGCACGGCATGCGCCGGCGGGGGCAAAAGTACGGCATGGTCACCATGTGCATCGGTACCGGCATGGGCGCAGCCGGAATTTTCGAGTCGCTGCGCTGAGTCTTGCCGTCAAGGATTGCCGCGCGCCGGAACACAACGAAGGAGGAAAGCAATGCGTATATCGGGAACGGTGGTAGCGGGTTTCACGGTGCTTGCCCTGCTCGGAGCAAACGCCTGGGCGCAGGAGTCATCGCCGGTGGGCGTATGGCGAAGCATCGACGACAAGACCAAAAAAGAGCGATCGATCATCCGCATCTCGGAGGTCAACGGCCAACTGGAGGGCGTGGTCGAGAAGATCTATGACCAGCCAGGCGACGATCCGGCCCACCTTTGCAAGGAATGCAAGGGTGACCTGAAGGACAAGCCCATCGTCGGCATGAAGATCCTGCGGGGCCTGAAAAAGGATGGCGCGGCTTGGACCGGCGGTGAGATTCTCGATCCCAAGAATGGACGCGTCTACAAGGCGAAAATCACACCTTCGAACGACGGCAAAAGCCTGGATGTGCGCGGCTTCATCGGCATTTCGCTGATCGGCCGCACCCAGACCTGGTTGAGGGAACAGTGATGGCGGAAAAGCCATCGGATTGAGGATCGGGGATTTGGGAATGGGTTAACCCACTCTTCCCAATCCCCATTCCGCAATCCTCAATCCCGCTCTTTCTACATGTTCGGGTAGTTCGGTCCGCCGCCGCCCTCTGGCGTGACCCAGACGATGTTCTGAGTCGGATCCTTGATGTCGCAGGTCTTGCAGTGCACGCAGTTCTGCGCATTGATTTGCAGCCGCGGCCCCGCCGCTTCCCGCACGATTTCATAGACGCCCGCCGGACAGTAGCGCTGCTCCGGGGCGTCGTAGAGTTCGAGGTTCACCTGCACCGGGACGGCAGGATCCTTGAGCGTGAGATGCACCGGCTGGTCTTCGCTGTGGTTGGTATTCGAGATGAAGACCGAAGACAGCCGGTCGAAGGTCAGAACACCATCGGGCTTTGGATAGGCAATCGGCTGGGCCTGCGTTTTCGGTTCGAGGGTCTCGTTGTCGGCATGGTCGTGCTGCAGGGTCCAGGGTGCCTTGCCGCCGAACACGATCTGGTCGATGCCCACCATCACGGTGCCGGCATACAGCCCCTTCGACATCCAGGGCTTGAAATTGCGCGCCTTATGCAGTTCCTGGTAGAGCCACGAATTCCGGAAAGCCGTGGGGTAAGCGGACAACTCGTCATGCTCGCGTCCGCCTGTCACGGCTTCGAACGCGGCTTCCGCGGCGAGCATGCCTGATTTGATCGCGCAATGGCTGCCCTTGATCCGGGAGGCGTTGAGGAAACCCGCGTCATCGCCGATCAGGCAGCCGCCGGGGAACACGAGCTTCGGCAACGACTGGATGCCGCCGGCGGCAATGGCGCGCGCGCCATAGGAAATCCGCTTGCCGCCTTCGAAGAATCCGCGGATGGACAAATGGGTCTTGTAGCGCTGGAACTCCTCGTAGGGATTCAGGTAGGGATTGCTGTAGCCCAGTCCGACGACAAAACCGACCGCAACCTGATTGTTGTCCTGATGGTAGAGGAATGACCCGCCATAGGTGTCCGTATCCAGCGGCCAGCCTGCGGTATGGACTACCAGCCCCGGCTGATGTTTCTCCGGCCTGATCTCCCACAGTTCCTTGAGACCGATGCCGTAGACTTGAGGACCGATCCCTTCGCGCAAGCCGAACTTGCTCTCCAGTTGCCTGCCAAGGTGGCCGCGGCAGCCTTCCGCAAAAAAAGTGTACTTGGCGTGCAGTTCGATGCCGGGCTGGTAAGCCTGCGTTCTCTCGCCGCTGCGCGAAACACCCATGTTGCCGGTCGCCACACCCCTGACGCTGCCGTCCTCCCGGTAGAGGATTTCGGCTGCTGCGAATCCCGGAAAGATCTCGATTCCCAGGGCTTCTGCCTGCATTCCCAGCCAGCGACAGACGTTGCCGAGACTGACGACATAGTTGCCGTGATTCTGGAAACATCCGGGCAGCATGAAGTTGGGCAGCTTGAACGAACCGCCTTCGGTGAGAAACAGGAAGCGGTCTTCGCTTACCGGCGTATTCAGAGGCGCGTCCAGTTCCTGCCAGTTCGGGAACAGTTCGGCAATGGCGCGTGGATCCATTACGGCGCCGGAGAGGATGTGCGCACCGACCTCCGATCCTTTCTCGATGACGCAGACGGACACGTCGTTTCCGCGCTCGACGCAAAGCTGCTTCAGCCGGACGGCCGCGGCAAGTCCCGCGGGGCCGGCGCCGACGACCACGACGTCGTACTGCATGGATTCACGTTCTGCCAAATTATTCTCCTCGCTGACGAGCTGCACAGGGCGTCTGCTAAAATCCGTCACTCCCACGAATGATAAACGCTTTTCGCAACCCCGCAGAATCCGGATTACAGGCAGCGTAGAGATGAATAAAGAAGAAGGCCGGCTGGTCCGTACCGATCGCGTGCCGATGCGCTGGGGCGAAATGGACGCCCTTGGCCACATGAATAACGTTTCCTACTTCCGTTATTTCGAGCAGGCGCGCATCTCCTGGTTCGACGACCTGAAAATCGACTACCGTCCGGGATCCGAAGGGCCGATCCTTGGCACCCTGAGCTGCCGCTATGTCAAACCCGCGATCTATCCGGCCGATATCGAAGTCACGACCTACGTCGGCAACCCGGGCCGCAGCAGCTTCGGCATGTTCCACGAAATGTTCCTGGCGGGCGATCCGTCGGTGATGTTCGCGCAGGCTGAGGCGGTGATGGTCTGGATCGACATTTCGCAAGGCAAATCGCGTCCGCTGCCTGACTGGATGCGGGATCGCCTCAGCCCCCGCCCTCTGCACAAGTAGAGAGCGAGTCTTTCAACACTCAATCAGGTTTCCGGTTACGCCGCGCGAATCCTGCCCCATCAGGTAGAGATAGGCAGGCATCAGGCTCGCAGGCTGGCGCTGGGATGCGGCCACTTCACCCGGATGCGTTTTCGCGCGCGAAGGCGCTGCCACGGGCCCAGGAACGATGGCGTTCACCCGCAGATTGGGCGCATCCGACCACTCCGCCGCCTGAATTTTCATGAGCGCTTCCAGTCCGGCCTTAGACACGCCGTAGGCCCCCCAGAAAGCGGCGGGGGTATGGCCGTGCGTCTCCGAAGTGAAAATGACCGAAGCGTCGGCTGACGCGCGGAGCAGGCGGGTGCACGCTTGGTTCAGTGCTGCCGGCGCTATCAGATTGACATGCAGCGTGCTCGTCCATTCGCCGATGGACAGGTGATCGAGCGCGGAGAGCTTCTCAAGATGGGCTGCATTGTGAAGGATGCCATCCAGCCGGCCGATGCGGGATTCGATCGCATAGGAGAGGGCGTCGTAGTCCCGTACCGTGGCGCTGAGCAGGTCCAGCGGAATGGCCGCAGGCTGGGCATGGCCGCTCGATTCGATTTCGTCGTACACCGATTCGAGCGCGGCTTGGTCGCGCCCGTGCAGAACCACCGTGGCGCCATGCCTGGCGAATGTCAGCGCTGCAATGCGCCCGATCCCGCGCGAGGCACCGGTCACCAGTATCACGCGATCGCGCAGCAAGTCCGGCGGCGCCGGGTAGGTCCGTGGATCAGTCATTTTTCATTGCCAGATGCGCCGCCCGCACGCCGCTGCGCACGGCGGCTTCGAGGGTCGCGGGATAGTTGGAGGCCGTGTAGTCGCCGGCAAGAAAAAGCCCGGGGACGAGCGTCGCGTTGTCCGGACGCGTCAGTCCGGGAGTGCAGGCAAAGGTCGCGCGTTTCTCGGCGATGACGCGGTGCCATAGGGGTGGCTGCAATCCCGGGATCACGGCACGCAGTTCTCCATGCACCTTCAGCGCCAGTTCGTTCTGGGGCAAGTCCCGATGTGCGCCGGCAGCGGAAATCACCACGCCGATCAAACCATCTTGCCCGCAGAGCCGGCCGCGGTCGAACAGCCATTGCGAGTAAATCGCATCGAGCCCACCCATTCTGAAGGGCAGGCGGGTGCCTCTCGGGTACTGCAGGTATACCGAGTAGATCGGCTGATAGGAGAACGCCTCGATCATGACTCGTATCCGGTCCAGCCGGGCTTGCGTGGCGATCAGCGCGCCGAGCCGATGGGGTGAAACCGCCAGGATCACCCGATCAAAGTGCCCGCCGTCGGGACGGAGTTCAAACCCCTTTTCGGTGGGCTGCACGCCTTCGATTGTCGAGCTTAGCCTGACATCGCCGTTCTTCCTTCCGAGATAACGGGCGGCGCGTTCGGGAAACAGCGCAGAGAAATCCACAGCAGGCAGCAGCAGGTCGCTGTCTGAGCGCTGTCCGTCGAGGCTGTCGCGCAGGACGTTGAGGAATACCTGGGCGGAGGCTTCTTCGGGCCGGGTGTTGAGCGCGGATACGCAAAGCGGATTCCAGAGCAACCGCGAAACCCGCTCCGGCTGCCCGAAAGAAGCCAGCAGAGCCGATACGTTGGTGTCGGCGTGCAGTCGGAAGCGCTTCCTGCGCATCGTCAGCATGAAGCGGGCGGCGCGCAACTTTTCGCCCAGGTTCAAACCGCGCGCGGCGAGCAGCGCCACTCCCAGATGCAGCGGCGCAGGAAGTCCCGGCACCCGCAACATGAATTCGGGATACATCGACAGTTCCAACGGCATGCGGATCAGGCCGCGGCTTTCGCCGCCTTCACGGGTCAGGTCGATGAGCCGTAACGTCTCCGAGTAGGCGCCGATCAGGATGTGCAGGCCGTTGTCCAGCGCGATACCGTCGACCTCGACGCGCCGCGCACGGCCGCCCAGAATTTTGCCCGCTTCGAACACCGTCACTGCTGCGCCGTGATTCGCCAGTTCCACGGCGGCTGCCATGCCGGCGTAGCCGCCGCCAACAATGGCAACGCGCGGGTGCGCGTTGACGGGTAAAGTGGGACGGGTGACCGTTGACAAGCCCGATCTCGTCACGATCGGCGCTTTTGTTGTTGTCTCGTCACTTGCCACCTGTCACCGGCTTACGCAGTGAGCCACGTCCGCCATGCGATCCAGAGCTTGCGCAACGGGGTAAGCGACGTCCTCTGATTGAGAACCCGATTTCCGTCCGTCCGGATTTCCTGGAGCAACGTCCGATAGATGGCGGCCATGACCAGGCCGGGGCGTTGTGATTTGCGGTCAGTTGCGGGCAGGGCGGCAAAGGCGCGATTGTAGAAATCCTGGGCGCGGTCGATCTGGAACTCGATCAACTTACGGAACGCGTCGGTCTCCCGCAACTGCGCCACGTCGGCTGCGGAAAGACCGAATCGCGACAGTTCATCGAGCGGCAGGTAGACGCGATTGCGGCGCGCATCCTCGCCCACGTCGCGGATGATGTTGGTGAGCTGGAATGCCGTGCCCAGATTTTCCGCGTAAGTCAGGGTGGACGGATCGCGGTAGCCGAAGATCGCGGCGGCCATCAGGCCGACGGCACCCGCTACGCGATAGCAGTAGGACTGCAGCGTCGGAAAATCGGGATAACGGTTGTAGCTCAGGTCCATTTCCATCCCGTCGATGATTTCCTCGAAATGACGGTGCGGCAGATCGAACCGTCTGACGACCGGGATCAACGCCTGGGCTACGGGATGCTGGGCGGCCCCGGTGCCTTCGAAAACGCCGGCGATTTCCTTGCGCCACCACGCCAGCTTGGTGCGGGCCACGTCGGCGTCGCTGCATTCGTCGACGACGTCGTCAACCTCACGGCAGAAAGCGTAGAGGGCGATGATCGCCCGTCGGCGCTCCGCCGGCAGGAACAAGAAGCTGTAGTAGAAGCTCGATCCGCTTTTGGCGGCTCTGTCCTGGCAATACTGATCGGGTGTCATTGGCGGGCAAGCGAGCGGCAGAACATCCAGATCCAGTCCACGGGGCCGAGTACCGGCCTGCTGCGGAAAACATCGCCCTCGCAGTGACTCAGCTTTTGCAGGATTCTGGAGCCGCCCGCGACGATCATGCGCAACTCCAGTCCAATGCGTCCCGGCAGGCGGTGGCCCAGCGGAGCGCCCGCCTGCATCATCGCCCGCGTTCTGTCGATCTGGAACAGCATCAGTGCCCGCCACGCTTCATTGGCTTCCCGGTTTGCGATTTGGGACTCGGAAACGCCGTATTCTGCCATCTCGTCCTGCGGCAGATAGATGCGATTGTTGCGGAAGTCGATGTCCACATCCTGCCAGAAATTGATCAGTTGCAGGCTCGAACAGATGTCGTCCGCGCAGGCGAGGTTGCGAGATCCGGTCGCCCGGTACAGGTGCAGTAGCAGCCTGCCGACCGGGTTGGCGGAGCGCCGGCAATAGTCCATCACCTCGCCGAAGTCCGCATATCTTGTCTTCACCACGTCCTGTGAGAAGGCCGAAAGCAGGTCACGAAACAGTCCGATCGGCAGGTCGTGCAATTTGATGACAGGCGCCAGGTTCGCGAAAAGCGTCCGTTCGGGTGCGACGCCACGCTCGATACGGTCAAGTTCATCGCTGAATTCCTTCAGCCGCGCAAGCCTCTCGCTGGCCGGCACGTCACCCTCATCGGCGAAGTCATCCGCCTGGCGCGCAAATGCGTAGATCAATTCGACCGGACGGCGCAGTTCCCGGGGCAGCAGAACCGAAGCCACGGGAAAGTTCTCATAGTGATCGACCGCCATCGTTTTTGACGTTTTGTGACAGGGAGTTAGCCGGTGCAGGGGCAGGTGGACGACGGGTCAGTCGGGTGGCGGCGGCGGGGGGGATTATATTAGAATGCGTCCAGCGCGAAAGTGGCGGAATTGGTAGACGCACCAGATTTAGGTTCTGGCGCCGAAAGGCGTGAGAGTTCGAGTCTCTCCTTTCGCACCAGAGCGCCTGAATAACAGCGTTCTGGGCGTCCCGCCACGACAAAACTGGAAAAGAACTAGATGCAAGCAAACCTGGAAAATCTCGGAACCCTCGAGCGCCGTCTCTCTGTGAGCCTGCCGCTCGATCAGGTCAATACGGAAATCGAATCCCGCCTGAAGCGACTGGCGCGCACCGTGAAGCTGCATGGCTTCCGGCCCGGCAAGGTGCCCCTCAAGATCGTGGAACAGCAGTTCGGTGGGCAAGTCCGCCAGGAGGTCCTCGGCGACGCCGTGCAGCGGAGCTTCGGCGAAGCCGTCAGGGAGAAGCAGCTTCGTGTCGCGGGCTATCCGCAGATCGAAGTGAAACCCACGGAAGATGGCGCCAAGTTCGAGTACACCGCGACCTTCGAAATCTACCCGGAAATCGTGGTGGGATCGGTGGAAAACGCCAGGATTGACCGTCCCGTGGTCGAAATCGGCGATGCCGAGGTCGACAAGACCATCGAAATCCTGCGCAAGCAGCGGACCCACTTCCATGAAACGAAGCGGCCCGCTGCGAACGGCGACCAGGCGCGAATAGATTACCGAGGCAGCATCGACGGCACCGCCTTCGAGGGCGGCACTGCCGAAGATCAGTACGTCCAGCTCGGTGGCGGCCAGTTGCTGGCGGATTTCGAGAAAAACGTGGTCGGAATGCAAGCGGGCGAAAGCAAGACTTTCGATATGCGCTTCCCGGACGACTATCATGGCAAGGAAGTGGCTGGAAAGAACGCACGGTTTGAAGTGACTCTGAAGGAAGTGCGGGAACCTCATGTCCCTGAGGTCGATGAGGACTTCGCCAGGAGCCTGGGTGTTAGTGACGGCGCAGTCGGCAAGATGCGAACGGAAATCAAGGCCAACCTCGATCGCGAGGTCAAGCGTCGCGCCACGGCCCGGCTCAAGGATCAGGTGATGAAGTCGCTGCTCGATTCGACGACGGTGGAACTGCCCAAGGCGCTGGTCGACATGGAGGTCGAGCGCCTGATGCACCAGATGCGTCAGGATCTGGAGTCCCGCGGCATGAAAGCCGATCAGATTCCCATGCCGAAGGAGGCGTTCGAGCCGGAAGCGAAGCGCCGCGTAAGCCTGGGCCTGATCCTCGCGGAGCTCACCACTCTGCACAAGCTGGAGGCAAAACCCGAACAGATCAAGGCGGTTGTGAGCGAACATGCACAAAGCTACGAGAAACCGGAGGAGGTGATGCGCTGGTACTACCAGCAGCCCGAGCGCCTGCGGGAGATTGAATCCGTGGTTCTGGAAGACAACGTTGTGCAATGGGTGCTGGCGAAGGCCAAGGTGGACGACAAGCCGACACCCTTTGATGACCTGATGGGGAACGCGCAATGATCATGATGCAGGATCGGAATCACGAACCGCAGGGCCTTGGCCTCATCCCCATGGTCATTGAGCAAAGCGGTCGCGGCGAGAGGGCCTACGACATTTATTCACGCCTGCTCAAGGAGCGGGTGGTGTTCCTGGTCGGACCGGTCAACGAGATGAGCGCCAATCTTGTCGTGGCGCAGTTGCTGTTCCTGGAATCGGAGAATCCCGAGAAGGATATTTCCTTCTACATCAATTCGCCCGGGGGATCGGTTTCCGCGGGACTGGCCATTTACGACACCATGCAGTTCATCAAGCCGGATGTCAGCACCTTGTGCATTGGGCAGGCAGCCAGCATGGGGGCTTTCCTGCTCGCGGCGGGCAGCGAGGGCAAGCGTTTTGCGCTGCCGAATTCGCGCGTGATGATCCACCAGCCGATGGGTGGTTTTCAGGGCCAGGCTTCGGACATCGAAATCCATGCCCGGGAGATCCTCTATCTGCGCCAGAAGCTGAACGAGCTGATGGCAAAGCATACGAAGCAGAAGGTGGAAACCATCGAGCGCGACACGGATCGCGACTATTTTTTCAGTGCCGAAGAGTCGGTAAAGTACGGCCTGGTGGATCGTGTGCTGTTGAGCCGGGCGGAGACGAGTGCGGCCGGCTGACGGCAGCACGGGCCTGCGAAGTCGGTGTCAGCGGCGGCCGGGTGCGCTGCGTTGGTAGCTAATACGAAAGGACGTTATGTCTGAAAAACCTGGCGGCGAAAAGCTTCTTTACTGCTCCTTCTGCGGCAAGAGCCAGCACGAGGTTCGCAAGCTGATCGCTGGCCCCTCGGTGTTCATCTGCGATGAGTGCATCGAACTATGCAACGACATCATCCGCGAAGAAAGCCATGCTGAAACGACGGGCAAGGGCGTCAAGTCCGACCTGCCGGTTCCGCACGAAATCCGCGAGATCCTCGACCAGTATGTGATCGGCCAGGACATCGCCAAGAAAATCCTTTCCGTCGCGGTCTACAACCATTACAAGCGGTTGAAGACCGTGCAGAAGAAAGACGACGTCGAACTGGCAAAGAGCAACATCCTGCTGATAGGCCCGACCGGATCGGGTAAGACGCTGCTCGCCCAGACGCTCGCACGCCTGCTCAACGTGCCGTTCGTGATGGCGGATGCAACGACCCTGACCGAAGCCGGCTACGTCGGCGAGGACGTCGAGAACATCATCCAGAAGCTGCTGCAGAAGTGCGACTACGACGTCGAGAAAGCGCAGCGCGGCATCGTCTATATCGACGAAATCGACAAAATTTCACGCAAGTCCGACAACCCGTCAATCACCCGTGACGTATCCGGGGAGGGCGTGCAGCAGGCGCTCCTGAAGCTGATCGAGGGGACCATAGCTTCGGTGCCGCCCCAGGGAGGTCGCAAGCATCCGAACCAGGAATTCGTCCAGGTCGACACCACCAACATCCTGTTCATCTGCGGAGGCGCCTTCGATGGCCTCGACAAGCTCATCCGTTCGCGTTCAGACAAGGGCGGCATCGGTTTCGGCGCGGAAGTCAAAAGCAAGGACAACCGCAGGGACATCGGCCTGGTACTGCGTGAAGTGGAGCCGGAAGACCTCATCAAGTACGGCCTGATACCGGAATTCGTCGGCCGCCTGCCGGTCGTCGCCACGTTGGATGAACTTGACGAGGCTGCGCTGATCCAAATACTGACAGAGCCGAAAAATGCGCTGTTGAAGCAGTATCAGCGTATGTTCAGCATGGAAGGCGTCGAACTGGAGGTCCGTTCCGACGCGCTCAAGGCGGTTTCGGCAAAGGCACTTGCGCGGCGGACCGGGGCACGCGGCCTGCGTTCGATTCTGGAACACGTTTTGCTGGACATCATGTACGACCTGCCTTCGTTAAACAACGTTGAGAAAGTGGTCGTAGACGAGGGCATGATCACTGGCAACGCCCAGCCCATATTGCTCTACTCGGACCAGCCGAAAGTTGCCGGGTCCGCGTGACGGGGCAGGGCCGGCTTGGGCTGCCGCTGGATTTCCGGTGAGGGGGAGGTCCGGTTGCGGCCACCTGTCGCGGAAATTGTAAGGGAATGGCCCGCTGCGTTGAAATGTGCGGGTGGCTCCCCAAACTTGGAAGCAATCTCGTCTCACTAGGTGCCAATTAATGACTTATCCCGCTGATCCGGTCGAAAATGCTGTCGCTTACCCGCTTCTGCCATTGCGGGACGTGGTGGTGTTCCCGCACATGGTGATACCGCTGTTCGTCGGCCGGCCCAAGTCCATCAAGGCGCTGGAAACCGCGATGGAATCCGGCAAAAGCATCCTTCTGGTAGCACAGAAATCGGCGGCGAAGGACGAACCCTCCCCCGAGGACCTCTACGACATCGGCAGTATCGCCAACATCCTGCAGATGCTGAAATTGCCGGACGGCACCGTCAAAGTTCTGGTCGAAGGCGTGCAACGGGCGCGCGTTCTGTCGGTCAGTGACGAGAAAACGCACTATGCCGCCGAGGCTGTGCCGGTTGCGGCTGATACGGTGGAGTCCACCGAGGTCGAAGCCATGCGCCGGGCGATGCTCACGCAGTTCGACCAGTACGTGAAACTGAACAAGAAAATCCCCCCGGAGATCCTGACGTCGTTGTCGGGAATCGATGAGCCGGGCCGCCTGGCGGATACCGTGGCAGCCCATCTGCCCCTGAAACTCGAGCAGAAGCAGGCCGTGCTGGAAATGTTCGAGGTGAAGAAACGCCTCGAGCACCTGTTGTCGCTGATGGAGGCCGAACTCGACATCCTCCAGGTCGAGCGGCGCATCCGCGGTCGGGTCAAGCGCCAGATGGAAAAAAGCCAGCGCGAGTATTACCTGAACGAACAGGTCAAGGCGATCCAGAAGGAATTGGGCGACATGGAAGAGGGCGCCGACCTGGACGAGATGGAGAAACGCATCAAGACGGCGCATATGCCCAAGGAGGCGCGCACCAAGGCCGAGGCGGAACTCAAGAAACTGCGCCTGATGTCCCCCATGTCGGCAGAAGCGACCGTGGTGCGCAACTACATTGAGACGCTGGTTGGCCTGCCCTGGAAAAAGAAAAGCAAGATCAGCAATGACCTGACCAAGGCTCAGGAAATCCTCGACGCGGACCACTACGGCCTGGACAAGGTCAAGGAGCGCATTGTCGAGTACCTCGCGGTGCAGCAACGGGTGGACAAGCTAAAGGCGCCGATCCTGTGCCTGGTCGGGCCGCCCGGCGTGGGCAAGACCTCGCTGGGTCAGTCGATCGCGCGCTCGACCAACCGGAAATTCGTGCGCATGTCGCTGGGTGGCGTGCGTGACGAAGCGGAAATCCGCGGGCACCGCCGCACCTACATCGGCTCCATGCCCGGCAAGCTGCTGCAGAACATGTCCAAGATCGGCGTGCGCAATCCGCTGTTCCTTCTCGACGAAGTGGACAAGATGGGTCAAGACTTCCGTGGCGACCCCGCCTCGGCATTGCTGGAAGTGCTGGATCCGGAGCAGAACGACAAGTTCGTCGACCATTACGTCGAGGTCGAGTATGACCTGTCCGATGTGATGTTCGTGGCCACTGCCAATACGATGAACATCCCCGCGCCTCTGCTGGACCGCATGGAGGTGATCCGCCTTTCCGGCTACACCGAGGACGAGAAGATCAATATCGCGATGCGCTACCTGGCGCCGAAGCAAATGAAGAACAACGGCGTGAAAGAAGGCGAACTCGCGATATCCGAGAGCGCGATCCGCGACATCGTGCGCTACTACACGCGCGAAGCCGGCGTCCGCAGCCTGGAGCGCGAAATCTCCAAGATCTGCCGCAAAGTGGTGAAGTCGCTGCTGGTGAAGAAGCGCGAGAGCAAGGTCATCGTTTCCGCCCGCAACCTCGACCACTATCTGGGTGTGCGCCGGTATACGTACGGCCTGGCGGAGAAGAACAACCAGGTGGGACAGGTCACCGGGCTGGCATGGACGGAAGTCGGCGGTGAGCTGCTGACGATCGAAGCAGTGGTAATGCCCGGCAAGGGCAACATACAGCGCACCGGTTCGCTTGGCGACGTGATGAAGGAATCGGTTGAAGCGGCCCGCTCAGTCGTGCGTTCGCGGGCTGCGCGGCTTGGCGTGAGGGACGACGCGTTCGAGAAAAGCGACATCCATGTGCACGTTCCCGAGGGCGCGACGCCGAAGGATGGCCCATCCGCGGGGGCAGCGATGACGACTGCACTCGTGTCGGCGCTGACCGGGATTCCGGTGCGGGCTGATGTGGCGATGACCGGTGAAATCACGTTGCGCGGCGAAGTCCTTGCGATCGGCGGCCTCAAAGAGAAATTGCTGGCCGCACATCGTGGCGGGATCAAAACGGTGTTGATCCCGGAAGAGAACGTCAAGGATCTCGCCGAAATTCCGGACAACGTCAAGAATCGGCTCGATATCCATCCAGTGAAGTGGATCGATGAAGTGCTGGAACTCGCACTCGAGCGCAAGCCGGAACCGCTGCCGGAGAAGACCGCGGCGGTTGCCGCCATTCCGGCGGTCGAACCAACGGAAACGGCGAGCGTGGTCAAGCACTAAAGTAGCGGAAGGCAAAATAACGGGAATGCGGATGCATTCCCGTTTTTTTTGCCCGATGCATTCATGCGGTGTGCGGCCAGGCGAGCAGGCGGAAACGCGCTTGACACAAGGATTTTCAGCTTGTTATAAAGCGCGTGCGGGCATCACTCATCCGACCATAAAAATTATTCTGTCTTCGCCCGCTGTCGAAAGCAGTTTCCAGTTCTAAATCAAAACTGAAAGGGGACATCAGTGAACAAGTTCGAACTTATCGAGGCCGTTGCGAAGTCGGCCGACATATCCAAGGCGGCGGCCGGGCGCGCCCTGGATGGCGCGGTCGCTGCAATCCAGGCATCGCTGAAGAAGGGCGGCATGGTGACGCTGGTCGGTTTCGGTACCTTCTACGTCGGCAAGCGTGCTGCCCGCAGCGGACGCAATCCCCGCACCGGCGCAGCCATCAAGATCAAGGCAGCAAAAGTGCCGAAGTTTCGCGCTGGAAAAGCGCTAAAGGATGCGCTAAACTAGCGCGCTTCCGTAAGCCCGCTAGTTGTTCAGGTTTCTCAAGCTCTTACAGGCAAAGGACAGGCAGTCCCGCAGCAGACTTTACTGCGGCTGAATGCAGGGTGCTTAGCTCAGCTGGTAGAGCGTCGCCCTTACAAGGCGAATGTCGGGGGTTCGATCCCCTCAGCACCCACCAGCGGAACTCACGTGGGATAAGGAGTGGTAGTTCAGTTGGTTAGAATACCGGCCTGTCACGCCGGGGGTCGCGGGTTCGAGTCCCGTCCACTCCGCCAGATCCAGAAAAGGCGAACGTAAAGTTCGCCTTTTTTATTTTCCACCCGGCCTTTCAATGTCGCCCGGAGGGGCCGCGCCGGCATGCCGGCGCGCGCATTTGCCCTTCCGATTAAGGCATACTCTGGGCTTTTCCCGCATCTGGAGATCCGTTGGACCATGTTTGAATTCGTCAATAAAAATAAGCGCTGGATGCAGGCCGCCCTGCTGGTCGTCATCGTGCCGTCCTTCGCGCTGTTCGGAATCGACGCCTACTTCAATAACAGCGGTACCGGCGGCGCGGTCGCCAAGGTCGGCAATTCCAGCATCTCCGAGCTGGAGTACACGCAGGCGTTGCGCCAGCAGCAGGAGAAAATGCGCGAAATGATGCGCAACAATCCCGACCCGTCGGCGCTGAACAGCCCGCAGTTCAAGGAATCGGTGCTGAACGAACTGGTCGAACGCAGAGTGGCGCTGAACCACGCCCGCAGATCCGGGATGGCGGTTTCGGCGCCGGACCTGCAGAAGATCATTACCCAGTTTGAGGTATTCCGCGACGCTTCCGGGCGCTTCTCAGTGGACCGCTATCGGCAGATGCTGAAAAGTCAGGGCATGTCCGAGAAAGCGTTCGAGGAAGACATCAGTAACGGCGTGATGCTGGGGCAGGTGCAGAACGTTTACTCTGGTTCGGGTTTTCTGCCCGATTCCGTCGTCGAGCGGTTGCTGAGAATCCGCGAGCAGGAACGTGAGGTCAGTCAGATCGTGTTCAGTCCTGCGGACTATCTCAGGCAGGTGAAAATTTCTGCAGCCGACGTGGAGAAGTATTACGGCGACCACAAGAGCGAGTTCCAGATTCCGGAGCGCGTGAAAATAGAATTCGTGCTGCTGTCCATGGATGCCGCAGAACGCTCAGTGCAATTGACCGATGAAGAACTGAAGAAGATTTACGAAGAGAGCAAGGAAGCGCGCTTTGCGACGCCGGAAGAACGTCACGCCAGCCATATCCTGATTGCAGCGCCGGCGACCGCCAGCGCCGCCGACAAAGCGAAAGCCAAAGTCCTGGTCGAAGACCTTTACAAGCAGGTCAAGGCCGACCCGGCCAAATTCGGTGAGCTGGCGCGCAAGCATTCCCAGGATCCGGGATCGGCGGAAAAGGGCGGCGAACTCGGCAGCTTCGGACGTGGCCTCATGGTCAAGCCGTTCGACGCCGCCGTGTTCTCCATGAAGAAAGGCGACATTGCCGCCCCGATAGAGACCCAGTACGGCTACCACATCATCCGTCTGGACGGCATCACGGGCGGACAGGTGACGCCGTTCGAGAAGGTCAAGGCCCAGATCGCCGACGAGGCGCGCAAGGCGAAGGCGGGCAAGGCCTACTCCGAAGCGGCGGAGAAGTTCAACGACATGGTCTATGAGCAGTTCGATAGCCTGCAGCCGGCGGCGGATGCGTTCAAGCTGGCCGTGCAGAAGAGCGATTGGGTCAGCCGCGCGGGTGGCAATATGAATCCGCTGCTGAACAACGAAAAGCTGATGGCGGCCCTGTTCTCCGACGAAGTCCTGAAGAACAAGCACAATACCGCCGCGATCGAAGTGCAGCCCAACACGCTTTTGGCTGCCCGCGTGACCGAACATCAGCCGGCCGCACCCTTGCCCATCGATGAAGTGCGCGAGGATATTCAGCGCTATCTGGAAGGCGAAACCGCCATGAAGCAGGCCGAAACCGGTGGCAAGGCTGCCCTCGAGAGCCTGCTGAAGGGCCAGGAACCGAGTTCGAAACTGGCCTGGTCGACACCGCAAAACGTGTCGCTGCAAAAGCGCCAGGGATTGCATGCGGAAGGCGCCAAGGCCGTATTCGGTGCCGATACGGCCAAGTTGCCGGTGTATGTGGGGGTGCCGGCACCCCAGGGAAAATTCGTCGTCTATCGCATCAGCAAGGTCAAGGATGTGACGCAGATCGACCCGGCGCAGAAAAAAGCGTTGGCCAAGCAATTGGGCCAAATGGCGGGGCAGGAACAGTACCAGGCTTACATTGCCAGCCTGCGCGAACAGGCTAACGTGAAGATCGACAAGAAAAAGCTCGATCAGGGTTCCTGATCCGGTTGCACATAAGCAAAAGCCCGCAGGGAGCTTCCTGCGGGCTTTCTTGTTTTCGCGCCTGCGCTTTTGCCTGCCTGGTTCCGGGCCTATTCGTTCCGGGCTTACTCGATCTGACCGATACCCGTCACGTTAAATCCAGCATCAACATAGGTAATCTCGCCGGTCATGCCGCTCGCCAGATCGCTGCACATGAAAGCCGCCACGTTGCCGACTTCCTCGATGGTGACATTGCGCCGCAGGGGCGACTGCCGTTCCGCGAAGGAGAGCAACTTGCCAAAGTTGCCTATGCCTGCGGCCGCCAAAGTTTTTATGGGACCTGCGGAAATCGCATTGACGCGGATGCCCCTCGGGCCCAGGCTCTGCGCCATGTAGCGCACGTTCGCCTCGAGGCTGGCCTTGGCCAGCCCCATCACGTTGTAGCTGGGAAAAGACCTTTCCGCGCCCAGGTAGGTCAGGGTAAGCAGGGCCGCATTGCGCCCCTGCATCATGGGCAAGCCTGCCTTGGCCAGAGCGGCAAAGCTGTATGAGCTGATGTCGTGGGAAATGCGGAATGCCTCGCGGGTGACCGAATCCAGGTAGTCGCCGGCCAGGGCTTCGCGCGGCGCGAATGCGATCGAATGGATGATGCCGTCGAGACCGTCCCAATGCTTGCCCAGTCCGGCGAACAAGGCGTCGATTTCCGCATCGACGCCGACGTCGCAGGGAAGCACCAGCCGGCTGCCGAATTCGCCAGCAAGTTCCTCTACGCGCTCCCTGATGCGATCGCCCTGGTAGCTGAAAGCGAGTTGCGCGCCTTCCCGCTTCATTGCCTTGGCAATGCCGTAGGCAATGGAGCGGCTGCTCAGCAGGCCGGTGATCAGGATCTTCTTGTTGTCGAGAAAGCCCATGACAGTCCTCGCGTCGCGAAAGGCGACATTATAGCCGTGCGCAATGTGTCGACGCGTCCGGGCCTGCGGCCCACGCCGTGCCGCAACGCCGCAGCGGAGACGTAAACCCGGTGCGGTAAACCCGGTGCGGCGATTCGGCTACACTTGCCCGGAATGAAAGGGCTGAAAACAAGACTCGTGGCGTTGATGCTTCCGGTTGTAGTCGGGGCCTGCGGCGGACCATGGAACAATCCCTATCCCGCCCGGGAAAGCGGCGAGAACATCCTTTACTCGGCATTTACTGAACGGCCGAAGCACCTTGATCCGGTGCAGTCTTACGCCGAGAACGAAGCGGTATTCACCGCCCAGATTTATACGCCGCCGCTCCAGTATCACTACCTCAAGCGCCCGTATGAACTCGTTCCCCTTGCCGCAACGGAGGTTCCGCATCCCGTCTACCATGACGCAGCCGGCCGCCGGTTGCCGGACAGCGCGCCGGCGGAGCGTGTCGCCTACAGCATCTATGAAGTCCACGTGCGGCCGGGCGTGCTCTACCAGCCACATCCGGCATTCGCGAAAGATGAAAACGGGCGTTATCGTTACCACAACCTGAAGCCTGATGATCTGAAGCAGGTCTACGAGTTGCGCGACTTCAAACACACCGGCACGAGGGAACTGGTCGCGGATGATTTCGCGTTCGAGATCCGCCGGCTCGCCCATCCCCGCCTGCATTCGCCGATCTTCGGCCTGATGGGCGAATACATCGTCGGCCTGAAGGACTATGCGGCGAAGCTTCAGGAGGCGGCGAAAAATCTGCCTGCCGACGGCTACCTCGACCTGAGCAGCGTTCCGTTCGAGGGCGTGGAAGTCGTCGACAGCCATACCTACCGGATCAAGGTGAAAGGCAAGTATCCGCAGTTCGTCTACTGGCTGGCTATGCCGTTTTTCGCGCCGGTGCCGTGGGAGGCGGAGCGCTTCTATTCGCAGCCTGGCATGACCGACGGCAAGAATCTTTCGCTCGACTGGTATCCGGTCGGAACCGGCCCATACATGCTGACCTTGCATGACCCGAACCGGATGATGGTTCTGGAGCGCAATCCGAACTTCGCCAGTGAGCCTTATCCTTCCGAGGGCGAACCGGGCGACGCGCAGGCGGGATTGCTCCAGGACGCAGGCAAGCCGATGCCCTTCATCGACAAGGTGGTGTTCAGCCTGGAGAAGGAAAGCATTCCCTACTGGAACAAATTCCTGCAAGGCTACTACGATGCATCGGGCATAACTTCCGATGCGTTCGACCAGACCGTCCAGATGAACGCGGGCGGAGATGTGGTCCTGACGGACAGCATGCGCGAGCAGGACATCCAGTTGCAGACGTCGGTCGCGACTTCAATCATGTACATGGGATTCAATATGCTCGATCCGGTAGTTGGCGGTGAGTCGGAGCGCGCCCGCAAGCTGCGCCAGGCCATCTCCATCGCCCTGGACCAGGAAGAGTATGTGTCCATATTTACCAACGGGCGCGGCATCCCCGGACAGGGGCCGATTCCCCCGGAAATTTTTGGGTATCGTGAAGGCGGGGAGGGAATCAATCGCTACTTGTACGACTGGGTGAATGGTGAGCCCAAGCGCAAGTCCGTTGACTATGCGAAGAAGCTGCTCGCGGAGGCCGGCTATCGGGATGGCATCGACAAAGTGAACGGCAAACCGCTGATCATCTATTTCGACACCACGGCGAGCGGCGTGGGAGGGAAGTCCCGCATCGACTGGCTGACCAAGCAATTCCAGAAGATAGACCTGCAGCTGGTGGTGCGCAGCAGCGACTTCAACCGCTTCCAGGACAAGGTTCGCAAGGGAACGGCGCAGTTGTTCTTCTTCGGCTGGAATGCGGATTATCCCGACCCCGAGAATTTCCTGTTCCTGTTCCATGGACCGCAGAGCCGCACGCTGAAAAACGGGGAGAATGCCGCGAACTACCAGAATCCCCATTACGATCGCTTGTTCGAGCGGATGCAAGTCATGGATAACGGCCCGGAAAGGCAGGCGCTGATCGACCAGATGGTGGAAATCCTCCGCCACGACGCACCGTGGATCTATGTGTTTCATCCCAAGGATTTCACCCTCGCGCACTCGTGGGTGTACAACCGCAAGCCGAACAAGATGGCGAACAACGGACTCAAGTATCAGCGCATCGATCCGCAGGCCCGGGAGAAGATGCGGGCGGCCTGGAATCATCCGGTGCTCTGGCCGGTCGCGGTGCTGGTAGTGATTCTCGTCCTGGCGGCGGCGCCGGCTGTGGCCTCGTACCACAGGCGCGAGCGCGCCCGAGGCAGGCTGGCAGCGGCATGAGGGGGCGCCAATGATCCAATACCTTGTCCGCCGCATCCTCTACGCCATCCCGATCCTGATCGGCGTGAACCTGCTCACGTTCCTCTTGTTCTTCGTGGTGAATGCACCCGACGACATGGCGCGCATGCAACTGGGCCAGAAGCGCGTCACCGACGAAGCGGTGCAGAAGTGGAAGCAGGAGCGCGGCTACGACAAGCCGCTGTTCTACAATCCGTCGGCGCAAGGCGCGGATAAGGTCACCAGTACGATTTTCTACGCCAAATCCGTGCCGTTGTTCTGGTTCGATTTCGGCCACGCCGAGGACGGCCGCGATATCGCCCATGAAATCCGCGCGCGCATGGGACCGAGCCTCGCCATTGCCCTGCCGGTTTTCGTGGCAGGAATGCTCGCCTATATCACGTTCGCGCTTCTGATGGCCTTGTTCAGAGGGACCTACATCGACACCGCGGGTGTCCTGCTGTGCGTCCTGGCGATGTCCATTTCCGGGCTGTTCTACATCATTGGCGGCCAGTTCGTGGTCAGCAAGCTCTGGAATCTGGTGCCGATATCGGGTTACGCCGACGGCCTGAGCGCCTGGAAATTTCTGCTGCTTCCGGCGCTGATAGGCATCATTGGCGGCGTAGGTGCCAGCACCCGGTGGTATCGCACCATTTTCCTGGAAGAGATCAACCGGGACTATGTGCGTACCGCACGCGCCAAGGGCCTATCGGAAATGCGCGTGCTGTTCAGCCACGTGCTGCGCAATGCGATGATCCCGATCCTGACCGGCGCGGTGGTGGTGATTCCCCTGTTGTTTCTGGGCAGCCTGATCACCGAGTCATTCTTTGCCATCCCGGGCCTTGGAAGCTATACGATTGATGCCATCAACAATCAGGACTTTGCCGTGGTCCGCGCCATGGTGTTCCTGGGGTCGGTGCTTTATATCGTCGGACTGATCCTGACCGACATTTCCTACACGCTGGCGGATCCCAGGATACGGTTGCAATGAACATGCCGTTCAAGCCTGTCCTGCTTTCGACCGACGCGCTGATCTTTCTTCTGGTCGCCGTGATCCTGTTCTTCGTCTGGTACATCCGCCGGCACGAGCACCTGCGCGCGCCCTGGAAAAAAGTTGCCCGCGACCGCAGGGGCATGGTGGCTGCGGTGGTCCTCGCAGGCTTTGTGATCGTCGGTCTGCTGGACTCGATGCATTTTCGCCCGCGCCTGGCCGCCGATACTTCGGGCAGGGCCGGCTATGCAATAGACGTTACCTCCGTCCTCGACGTTGCACTCGCTCCGCTGAGAACCCGCAGCGAAAAGACTTATTCGGCGCCGCTGGCAACCCATCTTTTTGCCAAGGAAACCGTCCAGCTTCCGGATGGAACCCAGGCCCGGGTATTCCCCCGGCTGGTTCACGGTGGCAGGCATCTCGCCAATCCCGACACTGACCGGGCCGGCGACATTACACGGCGCGTGATCACCGGTGTTGCCATCGCCGTGCTGGCCTGGAATACGCTGCTCCTTATTGCCGTCGCTGGCCTGGCGCACCGGGAACAGGTAAGAATGCAGGAAACCTGGCGCCGCCTATGGCACGGAGAAACGGAAACGCCCTGGCGGGAGATGCTGGTCACGATCGGTTTGCTTCTGACGGTGTTTGTGCCCATTGCAATTCTGGCGGCGAAGTACCACGTCCTCGGCACCGACAAGGTCGGCCAGGATGTGCTTTATCTATCTTTGAAAAGCATCCGCACCGGCCTGGTTATTGGCACGTTGACCACGCTGGTGATGCTGCCGTTCGCTTTGCTGCTGGGCATCATGGCGGGTTACGTCAGGGGATGGGTGGACGACGTCATCCAGTACGTCTATACGACTCTTAACTCGATCCCCGGCGTGCTGCTGATCGCAGCTTCAGTGCTTATGACCCAGGCGTACATGGACAGCCACCCGGAGCTGTTCGAAACCGTTCAGCAGCGTGCCGATCTGCGGTTGCTGTTCCTGTGTCTGATACTGGGCGTGACCAGTTGGACGGGGTTGTGCAGGCTGCTGCGCGGCGAGTCCATGAAACTGCGTGAACTGGAATACGTGCAGGCTGCAAGGGCGTTCGGTGTTGCCCATTTCCGCATCATGACGCGCCACATCCTGCCGAATGTCATGCATATCGTGCTGATCGCGGTCGTCATGGACTTCAGCGGCCTGGTACTCGCCGAGGCGGTCTTGTCGTATGTCGGCGTCGGCGTCGATCCAACCATGAACAGTTTCGGCACGATGATCAATGCCGCCCGACTGGAGATGGCGCGGGAGCCGATGGTGTGGTGGTCACTGGCCGCCGCCTTTGGTTTCATGCTCATGCTGGTGCTGTCGGCGAACCTGTTTGCCGATGCGGTGCGGGATGCCTTCGATCCGCGCATACGCGGCCGCATGGCGTCGTCGGCGTTCCTCTCCAAGTATCTTCGCGCGGCTCGGAGCTGACAGCGCTCATGGGCAAGAAACTTCTGGAAGTCGATAACCTGCGCACCTGGGTGGAAGGAAGCGAAGGCGTGGTGCGCGCGGTCGACGGCCTGTCCTTCAGCGTGGATCGCGGCGAGACCTTCGTCCTGCTTGGCGAATCCGGTTGCGGCAAGTCGATGACGGCCCTGTCGATCGCGCGGCTGCTGCCGGACGCCGCCAGGGTTGTTTCGGGCACGGTGTGCCTGGACGGTCAGGACCTGCTGCAGTTGCCGGAATCGTCGATGCGTGACGTACGCGGTGGGCGCATCGGCATGATCTTTCAGGAGCCCGGCACCAGCCTCAATCCGGTGATGACCGTCGGCTCCCAGATTGCGGAAGTTCTGGCGCGGCACACCGCGTTGCGCGGCGATGCCATCGGCAGGAGGGTGATCGAACTGCTGGAGGCCGTCGGACTTCCTGATCCGAAGAGCCGGGTGGACGAATACCCCTTCCAGCTTTCCGGCGGCATGAAGCAGCGGGTCATGATCGCGATCGCCATCGCCTGCGAGCCCGCGCTCCTGATTGCCGACGAGCCCACTACAGCACTGGACGTGACCATCCAGGCGCAGGTTCTCGCATTGCTGCGGGAGCTGCAGGACCGCATGGGCATGTCGATTCTGCTGATCACCCACGACCTCGGAGTGGTCTCGGAGATGGCCCATCATGTCGCCGTGATGTACGCCGGCGAGATCGTGGAGACCGCACAGCGGGACGAGTTTTTCCGCAATCCCGCGCACCCTTATTCGCGCAAGCTTTTCGCTTCCCTGCCGAGCCGGCAGGCCAGGGACAAGTCCCTGGCGGTCATTCGCGGACGCGTTCCGTCACTCGCGCAGGAATTCCACGGCTGCCGCTTCACCGAGCGCTGCGATTACGCCTGGGAGCGTTGCCGCGAGGCAGCACCTGCATGGACTGTGATCGGACCGGAGCAAGGCGCGCGCTGTCACCTGTATGCGGAAGGGACGGGGGACGCCCGACTTCGCTGGATACCGGGCTTCGCCCATAAGGGGCGAGGGGAGAGGGAACAGCCTGGTGAAGGTGCGAAGGAAATATTGAGCGGGGCAGTTCCCTGGTCCCTCGCCTCTGGTCTCTCGCCCCTCCTTGAGGTCAGCGACCTCAAGATCCACTTCCCGATCCGCAAGGGAATCCTCAAGCGCGTGGTCGGCCATGTGAAAGCCGTGGACGGCGTCTCGCTCTCGGTGGCGGCCGGCCGCACGCTCGCCCTGGTGGGGGAATCCGGTTCGGGCAAGACCACGGTCGGCAAGGCCATCGTGCGGTTGTTGCCGCCGACCGAGGGTTGCGTACGCTTCGAGGGCATCGACCTTTCCGCGATCACATCTCGCGAATTGCGTGCGCGCCGGCGGGATTTCCAGGTGATTTTCCAGGATCCCTACAGCTCCCTGAACCCGCGCATGCGCGTTCTGGACATTGTCGAAGAAGGGATGACGGCGCTCGGTGTCGGCGGCGACAGGCAGTCGCGGGCCGCCAGAGTCGATGCGGTCCTTGCACAGGTCGGCCTCGGTGTTGAAATGAAATACCGCTATCCGCATGAATTCTCGGGCGGCCAGCGCCAGCGCATCGCCATTGCCCGGGTGATTGCCGTGGAGCCGAAACTGATCGTCTGCGACGAGCCGACCAGCGCGCTGGATGTTTCGGTGCAGGCCCAGATCCTGAATCTGCTGCAGGACCTGCAACGGCGGCTCGGCATCGCCTACCTGTTCATCACCCATAACATGTCGGTCGTGGAATTCCTGGCCCACGAAGTTGCGGTGATGTACCAGGGACGCATTGTCGAGCACGGCAGCGCGGACGAAGTCCTGGGCAATCCCAGGCATTCCTATACGCAGGCATTGCTGTCCGCCGTTCCTGTTCTTGACGCGGCCACCGGCCGCGAAGTCCTCCGCCTCTAGGTTTCCGTAGTTTTCGCAACAGCGCATCCGCGCGCCTGTCGTGCTGGAATGTTGCGGCGCAACGGGTTATGTCGCGAACGCTGAGTCTGATATGTCCCCTGCGAGGATGCATCCCCGCACACCAGCCGCTACCATGTCTGGATAGCTGCGGAAGTCGCGCGATTGAAACTCCGGGAGGATGTGCATGGAACAGCAGATTTTTGGCTTCGCGGGAGTCGGCCGCATGGGTTCGTTGATGGCCCCGCGGCTTCTGGCTGCCGGACATAGGGTCGTGGTCTTCGACGTCAGCCGGGATGCGGTGGACGCCATGGAAAAGCTCGGCGCGACGCGCGCCGCGTCAATGGCCGAATTGGGCAACAAGGCCAATACGGTTTTCCTCAGCCTGCCGAATCCGGAAATCGTGAACAGCGCGTCCCTCGGCAAGGACGGCCTGATAGAGGGAGGGCGTGTAAAGCGCGTGGTGGATTTTTCGACCATAGGTCCGCGCATGGCGGGAATCGTCGCCAGGGCCCTCGCGACGCGGGACGTGGTCTACGTGGATGCGCCGGTCAGCGGCGGACTTAAAGGTGCGCGAGAGGGGACGCTTGCGGTGATGATCGCGTGTCCCAAAGCGGTTTATGCCGAGATGGAGCCGGTGCTGAAAATCTTCGGCAAGCCGTTCCACCTCGGTGAAGTGGCGGGCCAGGCGCAGACCATGAAGCTCGCCAACAATCTTCTCGCCGCTGCGGCCATTGCGCTTTCGTCCGAGGCGATGGTGATGGGTGTGAAGGCCGGCCTCAATCCCAGGGTGATGCTGGACGTGCTCAACATCAGCACCGGCCGCAACAGCGCCACCCAGGACAAGTTCCCGCGCTCGATCCTCCCCGGCACTTTCGATTTCGGTTTCGCCACGGGCCTGTCCTACAAGGACGTCAAGCTCTGCATCGACGAAGCGGAGGCGATGGGCGTGCCGATGATTTGCGGCGCCGCCGTGCGGCAGATGCTCGCCGTCACCAACGCGATGTACGGCGCGGACTCGGATTTCACTTCCATGTGCCGGGTCGTCGAATCCTGGGCAGGCGTGGAAGTGCGGGGCTGATCGGGCGGCCCGCTATCTGAATCCAGAATTTCCCGCTGACAAGGAGACGACCGAATGTCCACGGCAACGCGATCAATGAGCAACCCGACGTTGCTCGAAGCGCATGAACCGCTTGCTGCGCGGATCGCCCGGGCCGCGGTTGCGACGTCACTGGATGCGCTGCCCGGCGAGGTGATCGACAAGGCCAAGCTTTGTCTTCTCGATCTTATCGGCTGCGCCTTCGAGTCGCGCGACCTGCCGTGGAGCCGCCAGGCGGTCGGGCTGGTGCAGTCCGCGGCCGACGGAAAAGGCGCAGCGGTAATCGGTTCGCCGCAACTCGCCGGATATGGCGATGCGGCCTTCGCCAATGCCGTCATGGGCCATGGCCTGGTGCGTGAGGACATGCATTCCGGCAGCATCAGCCATCTGGGCATCGTCGTGTTGCCGGCGCTGCTGGCCCTGGCGCAGTATCGCCGGGTCTCCGGCCGCGATTTCATCGTTGCCGCTGCGGTTGGCTATGAGGTCGGCGGGCAGGTCGGGCGCGCGGTCATGGATGCGGAAGTGGCGAGAATCCACCGGCCGACCGGTATCACCGGCCCGGTTGCCGCGGCAGCGGCAGGGGCGCGGATGCTTGCGCTGGGCGTGGAGGAAACGACCAGCGCGATCGCGCTGGGTGCGAACACCACTCTCGGATTCAACCAGTGGGCGCATACCGGCGGCAGCGAGATGTTCTTTCATGCCGGGTTCGCCGCACGCAATGCGCTCACAGCTGTTCGCCTGGCCGAATCGGGAGCATTTGCCTCTCCCTCGGCGCTCGATGGTGAAGCCGGACTATTCGCCTCACTGAAAAAACGCTCTGCTGCGTCAAAGGTGGAGTTGTTCAGAGGCGCGCCGGAGATGCTGTCGGTCTATCACAAGCCGGTTCCGGCCTGCAATTTCGCCCAGACGGCCTGCCAGGCGGCATTGCGCATCGCCCAGCAGGTCGCTTCGGGACGCATCGCCTCCATCCGGGTGCGGGTGCCCCGCGCAGGAGCGTTGTACCCCGGGTGTGATTACACAGGGCCCTTCGCCCATGTCCTGCAGGCGAAAATGAGCATCCAGTACAACGTTGCGGCCGCATTGATCCTTGGCGGCGTCTCGGAAAAGAATTTCACCTTGCTGAACGATCCGCTGCTGCACCGTCTCATCGGCCTGATGAAGCTGGAAGTGGACGACGAGATGACGCGCGCTTATCCGGCGCTGCAGGGCGGTGAAGTGGAAGTCACGGAAACCAGCGGCGCGGTATGCCGCATGCGGCTCGAAAACGTGGTCAATGCAACGGCGGAAGACGTGCGCGGCCGGTTCCGGGTGGCTGCTGCGGGCGTGGTCGGCGTCGGACGCACGGACGAGATCGAACGTTTCATCGATGCGCTGGATCGCAGCGACAACGCCGGGGCGCTGGGCCTGTTGTTGCAGGGCAGTTCGAATCCTTAAAAGAGAAGGGCGGCGGATAGTGGCAAAAATGAGGAGCACCGGCCTCGCGGGCGGATGCCGATGAGCGCACCCCAAATCCTGGAGAACTTCCTGCAGGCCTTGACCGCGGGGCTGCTCACCGGGGCGATTTACGGACTCATGTGCGTGGGCCTCAGCGTCATCTTCGGCGTCATGCGGGTCATCAATTTCGCCCACGGCGATTTCATGATGCTGGGCATGTACGCGGCCTACTATGCATTCGGCTCGTTCGGCCTGCAGGCGATCTTCGGCGCGTCTTCCGCGCCCTACGTGGCGGCGGTGCTGGCTGGACCGGTGATTTTCCTTGCCGGATTGCTCGTCCATAAATTCCTCGTGAGCAGGGTCACCGGCATGCGCGGCAGCACGCTGTCGGCGGACGGTCACTACGCGCAACTGATTCTGACGCTGGGCATTGCGCTGATCCTGCAGAATGGCGGCCTTTACCTGTTCGGTTCCGCGCCGGTTTCCATTCCGACGCCGCTAGCCTCGAGCGCCTGGGAACTGGGTCCGCTGTACGGCGATGCCGTCTCGATATTCGTCAACCAGGGCCAGACGGTCTCGGCGATCATTGCCGTGGCAGTCGTGGGTGCCTTTGTCCTGTTCATGGGCCGATCCCAATTGGGAAAATCCCTGCGCGCGGCTGCCGACAATCCGGAGGCGGCCACTTATATGGGAATCGATGTGGGCCGGGCGCACCGGCTGGCGTTCGGACTGGGCGTGGCAGTGACCGCGATCGGCGGAGGCTTGCTGGCTTCCGGCAGTTCCTTCCAGCCCTATGTCGGGCTGGAATACGTCATCGTGATGTACGCGGGTGTCGTGCTTGGAGGCCTGGGCAGCGTCTCTGGCGCGTTCTTCGGCGGACTGACCATCGGTCTTGTGCAACAGCTTTCAACTCTGTTCCTGCCGAATCAGTTGCAGAACACGGCGATCTTCGTGGTCTTCCTGGCCATCGTCCTGCTGCGGCCGCAGGGGCTGTTCGGCAAGGCGCTGCGGAGAACCTGAGCATGGGACGCGATAGCCGCCGCCAAATCGTGTTCATCGGCGCATTCGGACTGATCTATGCGCTGGTTGTCCTGTTCGCCCATCATTCGTACTACCAGTTGATTCTCACCGTGGTGCCCATCTGGGCGGTGATGGGCCTGGCCTGGAACATACTCAGCGGCTACAGCGGATTCGTATCCTTCGGTCATGCCGCGTTTTTTGGACTTGGGGCTTATTTCGTGGCGCTCTCCCAGATCCACTGGGGCCTTTCGCCATGGCTGGGCATTCCCTGTGCGGGCGTCGTCGGCGGCATCGCCGGATTGGCGGTCGGCATTCCCACGTTCCGGCTGCGCGGGCATTACTTTGCCCTGGCCATGCTCGCTTACCCGCTGGCGCTGCTGTATGTCTTCGAGTGGCTGGGTTACCAGGAACTGGCGCTGCCGATGCAGCGCGAGGCGCCGCTGCTTTACATGCAGTTTACCGACCACCGTATTTATGCATGGCTCGCACTGGCATTGCTGATGGGGTCGATGTTCCTCACTGTCTGGGTGGAACGCTCGCGCTTCGGCATGTCCCTGGTCGCGATCAAGGAAGATGAAGCGGCGGCGGAAGCCGCCGGCATCCGTACGCTTTCCTGGAAACTCAAGGCGATCACCCTCAGCGGTGCGATGGCCGGTGTTGCCGGGGGACTGTATGCGGTCGTGCTGCTGGTGGTCACGCCGCCAGCGGTGTTCGGCATGCTGGTTTCGGCGCAGGCCCTGATCGTCGCCATGTTCGGCGGGGTCGGCACCGTGTGGGGACCCGTGATCGGCGCGGTGGTCCTGGTGCCGTTGAGCGAAGTCCTCCATGCGAAGTTGGGCAACGTGATTCCGGGTATCCAGGGCGTGGTGTACGGGACCGCAATCGTCGCCGTCATCCTGCTTGCGCCTGAAGGCGTGTTCTGGAAGGTGAAGGACATGATCCGCAAGCGCAACGGCAGTGCGAAGGACTTGCGTCGGGAAGCTTCGCCCGGCCAGATCTCCGCAACCATCGTTGATTTGCCCGTTCGCAGAATGGCAGCCAAAAGTGAAATCGTGCTGCAAGTGGCCCATGTATCGAAATCATTCGGCGGCCTGCAGGCGGTCCGCGATGTGAGTCTCGCCGTCACGCGCGGCGAGATCCTCGGCATCATTGGCCCCAATGGCGCCGGCAAGACCACGCTGTTCAATCTGCTCAATGGGTTCATCCGTCCCGACCAGGGCCGTGTATTGCTCGAAGGCAAGGACGTGGCGGGACGGGCACCCTATAAAATCTGCGCCGCCGGAGTGGGGCGCACCTTCCAGGTCGTCAGGCCATTCCGGCGCATGACGGTGTTCGAGAACGTGATCGTTGGCGCCTATGTAAACGCGGTCTCCGGTCAGGAAGCACGAGAGGTGGCGGAGGCCGCAATGAAGCGCGCCGGACTGGAGCGCGATGCGCTCAGGGCCGCCGGCGAGCTGACCAACAAGCAGTTGCGACTGCTCGAAATTGCGCGCGCCCTGGCGGGTCGTCCGAAAATCCTGCTGCTGGACGAAACCCTGGCTGGCCTGGGCGGCACGGAGGTCGAGGAGGTCATCGCCCTGGTGCGGCAGCTTGCAGCCGAAGGCATGACCATTGTCATCATCGAACACACCATGCAGGCCATGGTGCGGCTGGTCGACCGCTTTGTGGTGCTGAACGAGGGCGCGGTGCTGGCGGAAGGCCAGCCGGCCGAAATTACCCGCAACGAAGCCGTGATCGACGCCTACCTGGGACGCAAGTGGAGGATGGCGAATGCTTGAAGTCCAGGGCCTCAGTGCGGGCTATGGCGGGCTGCAGGTGCTCCATGGCGTGACGTTGCGGGTGGGGGCCGGCGAGTTCGCGGCGATCGTCGGACCGAACGGCGCAGGCAAGACCACATTGTTCAAGACCATCTCGGGAATCGTGCAGCCGACCGGTGGCGCGATTCGATTCGAGGATCGTGACCTGCTGGCCATTACGCCATCGTCCCGGCCTCATCTTGGTATCGCGCATGTTCCGGAGGGCCGGCAGGTGTTCCCGTCGCTGACTGTGCGTGAAAACCTGGAGATGGGAGCGCGTACCGAGGCCGGCCGCCTTGCGTGGAAAGACAATCTGGAAAAGATCCATGCGTGGTTTCCCGTACTGGCCCAGCGCGCCACCGCACTCGCAGGCTCCCTGTCCGGCGGGCAGCAGCAGATGCTGGCCATTGCCCGCGGGCTGGCGTCGGCGCCGAAGCTGCTGATGCTCGACGAACCGTCCATGGGGCTCGCCCCCGCAATCGCCGACGAGATCTTCGAGCGCATTGTTTCGATTCATGGCAGCGCAGGACTGACGATTCTCCTGGTGGAGCAGCGCGTGGCCGAGGCCTTGCATTACGCCAGCCGCGGCTACGTGCTGGAAGCGGGGCGGATAGCGCTCGAGGGAACGCACGAGGAACTGAAAAGCAACGATCGCATCCGCCAGGCCTACCTGGGGATGTAGCACAAAGCGGCAATCGAAAAACGAGGAGATACGCAATGAGCGCATTGCATTCAGGGGCTGGGAAAAGACTGGCAGGCATCCTTGGCGCGGTCGTATTCGCGGCCATAACAGCCGGCGCGATGGCGCAAACGAAGGAAGTGGAGGTCGGCTTGATTGCGCCGATGTCCGGTCCCTGGGCGCGCCAGGGCCAGGTGATGAAGCTGGCCGCCGACATGGCCATCGAATCGGTCAACAAACAGGGCGGGATCAAATCCCTGGGCGGGGCGAAGATGAAGCTGGTGGTTTTCGACGCGGGAGACAGCGTCGAGAAGGCCAAGAATGCCGCGCAACGCATGGTTGCGGACTCGCCCAATCTCGTGGTGGCAACCGGTGCGTATCTGAGTTCATTTACGCTGGCTGTGACCGAGGTCACCGAGCGCGCGCAATTGCCCGTCGTCACGTTCTCCTACTCGGATCTCATCACCTCGCGCGGGTTCAAGTATGTCTTCCAGACATCGGCCACCGGCGTACAGCAGGCCGAGGGATCGCTCCCGGCGCTGCTGGAGATGGCGGAAAAGGCATCCGGAAAACGCCCACAGACCATCGGGATCGTGATGGACAACACCGCGGCGTCGGTGGCATTCGTGAAACCCATGCGTGACCACCAACTGGCCAAACTCGGCCTCAGGCTGGTGGTGGACGAAACCTTCACGCCGCCCCTTGCCAATGCGACACCCCTGATCCAGAAGGTGCGTTCGGCAAAACCCGACCTGTTGCTGCTGCTACCTACTGCCATTCCCGACGCCAAGCTCCTGCTGGAGAAAATGAACGAATTCGGGCTCGGGCGCGGCAAGCTGCCCACGATATCCAATGGCGCCGCGATCCTCGATCCTGACCTGCGCAACAACATGAACATCGAACAGCTCGAGGGCGTGATGGCCGTGGTGGCAAACTGGACGACCAGTGCGCAAAAGGAGTTCGTCGCGGAAGTGAAAAGGAAAACCAGCGAACCCTGGCCGACCCAGCATTTTGTCACCACCTATGGCGACATCCTGATTTTCAGGGCGGCTCTCGAAGCCGCCGGCAAGGCCGATCGGGAAGCGGTGGCGAAGGCCCTCCATGCCATGAACATCACAGGAGGCCCTGCGGCATTCTTTCCGGGGAACGGAAAGCTCAAATTCGATGACAGCGGACACCGCGAGGACGCCAGCCTGCTGATCGTGCAATGGCAGAAGGGCGTGCCGATCACCATTTATCCGGCCAGGGACGCGATATCGCCGCCGATTTGGCCTAAACAACAGTAGGTTCGACGCATTTTCATTCATCAGACTGCAAAGGAGAAAGCAATGAACGACGAGCTATTCAAGCGCGGGCTCGAAATCCGCAAATCCGTGCTGGGCGCTGAATTCGTGGAGAAGTCCCTCGCCGCCGCCGACGATTTCAATATGCCGATGCAAAGGCTGACGACCGAATACTGCTGGGGTGCGGTATGGGGCCGGGAAGAGGGATTGCCGAAGAAAACCCGCAGCATGCTCAATCTCGCCATGCTGTCCGCGCTGAACCGGCCGCATGAACTGAAAATGCACATCGGTGGTGCCTTGCGCAATGGCCTGACCAAGGCCGAGATCCGGGAAGTGCTGCTGCAGGTGGCGATCTACTGCGGCATTCCGGCGGGCGTCGATGCCTTCCGGGTTGCGAAGGAAGCCATTGCGGAATTCGAGAAGAACGAAAAGAAGTAGCGCCTGCAACGATCAGATGCGGAGAGCCGGGCCATGACCGAAGACACCTACGAAGTCCATGCAATCAAGTACGCGCGCCTGTCGCGCCGTTCGCCGGAGAATTTCATTGGCGGCGACGAGCACGATTCGGAGATGCCGCTGAATTACTACGTCTGGGTGATTTCGAACGCGGCACGCAGCATCGTGGTGGATACCGGCTTCGGCGAAGAGATGGCGAAAAAACGCGGCAGGCAGATCGTCCGACCGGTCGCCGAGGGTGTCAAGGCCCTGGGCATCTCCCCGGAGAGCGTGAAGGACGTGATCATCACCCACATGCACTATGACCATGCCGGCAACCTGCCGTTGTTCGCCAACGCGCGCTATCACCTGCAGGACAAGGAGATGGATTTCGCCACCGGCCGCTGCATGTGCCACCGGATGATGAGCCACGGTTATGAAGCCGATGATGTGGTCCATATGGTCCGCTGCGTCTTCGACCAGCGTGTCCAGTTCCACGATGGTTCTGCGGAAATCGCCCCTGGCATCGAGGTGCACCACATCGGCGGGCATACCAGGGGACTGCAGGCTGTGCGCGTGCGCACGCGCAGGGGATGGGTGGTACTGGCTTCCGATGCCAGCCATTTTTATGCCCACATGGAACAGGACCGGTTGTTTCCGATCGTCTACAACGTCGGCGACATGCTGGAAGGCTTCAGGACCCTGCGCAAGCTGGCCTCGTCGCCTTCACACATCGTTCCGGGTCACGACCCGCTGGTGATGGCGCGTTACCCGGCTGCAAAGCCGGGAATGGAAGACTGGATCGTCAGGCTCGACGCCGAACCCATCAAGACATAGATCTTGAACCACGGAGGACACGGATACCCTCGCGAAGCGTGGAGTACCCTTTTAGGGCACGGAAGAGAACACGAACGAGAGGGGTGAATAATTTTCGCAGGCTGCGAAGGACATCTGCAGGTTTTCCTCCTGCTTTTCTCCGTGCCCTCCGTGGTTCAAGACCTTGTATCGCCTTACCGCTTGGGTGACCAGCGGCCTTCGGCGACCAGTGTATCGACCTGTTTGCGGACGAAACCAACAAGGGCGCGCGCGGCTTTCGTGACCGGCCGCTGAGTGGAGGTGGCGACCACCAGCGAGCGTGTCATGGTTGGTTGAACGATCGACCATTTGCGGATGCGTCCTGCCTCGAGCAGGTGGTGCGCGGAGGAGTACGACAGGATGGTATAGCCGATTCCACTTTCGACCAGCGAGAGTGTCGAAGGCATCGCATCGATCTCGACCTGGACGTTCGGTGTCACGCCTATTCCAGCCAGGAAATCGTCCACCAGTACACGCAGCCCATGCGGCCGGCTGGGGAGAATCAGCGGTATGTCCGCAAGCCGGGCAGCCGCCAGATCCCCGGATCCTGCGCCAGCGGGATCGTTCACCGGGCCAAGCAGAAACAGTTCGTCGGTCAGCAGGGGATCGGTCACCAGCGCGCTGGTGCGCGGTGCGTTGTAGAGCACCGCCACGTCGATCCTTCCGGTGGTCAGCCATTCCAGTACGTGGCCGCTGAACCCCTCCATCACGCCCAGGGATACCTTTGGAAACTCGGCCCGGAATTGGCGCACGATGGGTGCGGTGAGAACGGCGCCAACCGACGGCGGCAATCCGATCACCACCCGGCCGCTGGGCACGGAGCCCAGCGAGTGAATCGCGCGTTTGGCGCCCGCAGTAGTTTCCAGTACGCCGCGGGCATGCTGCTCGAACACTTTGCCCGCTTCGCTGAGGACGATGCCGCGTCCGGTGCGATAGTAGAGTTCCGCGCCGAGCTCCTGCTCGAGCGCCTTGATCTGGCGGCTGAGGATCGGTTGCGCGACGCAGAGCCGAATCGCGGCCCGGGAAAAAGCACCTGTCTCCGCGATGGCGATGAAGTATTCGAGTTGCCGGAGTTCCATCGGTTTGGATTGGCCGCGGAAACCTGCGGTTGTGCTGGACGAGTGTGGAACCGATGATTCTACCGTACGGCTGGAACGGGCCGCGGCCCGGGAGATGGCGGTCGAAAGGCCGCGCGTCGAAATTTTCCGAATTGGGCAGCATGTTTCAAGCACATGATTTGGTTTCGGAATCGGTCGAATCTGACATTTGGTAGATTTGACGACGGATTTTCACTGGGCTAGCGTGAAATCCGTTCCCCACAGTGGCGTGCGATACAACGTGCTCAAATCCGTAACCCTCAAACTGCCGCCCAAGCTCAAAGCCCGCATTGTCAGGGAGGCGAGGCAACAAGGAAGAACGCCTGAACGCTGGATGCTCGATGCCGTCGAGCGCGAGCTAGAGCGCCGGGAACGACTTATCTCCTACGTGAAAACAGCGCAGCGCGCGGGGAAAGCTATGGACCCTGTCGCGGAACTTGATGCCCGCCAGCAGATGCGCTTCTGGCTGGATCAGCTTGCCGCGACCCATCCAGGCGCCAAAGTTACACGCCTTAAGCCGCGGAAGAACACGCGTTCAGGCTGAGCCCGGACATCTTCAGGTGGGTGCCGGCTCGCCTGGCGCGAAATCCAGTTCGACCCTGGCGCCGCTGGGGTCGAAGCAGAACAGCTGCCAGATGCCGGAGTCGGGTTGCTTGCGCAAGTCGTACTTGATGCCCTGGCCCTTAAGCATTGCGACCGTAGCTGCCAGGTTCGACGCCGAGAAGGCCATGTGGTCCAGCACTCCAGCTGGTTGCGCAGGTAGCGGACGCCCGGCAACCACGTGCAGGATCGGCTTGCCGCCGGCGTAAAGCCATGCCCCCGGAAATCCGAGCGGCGGACGGAGCCCTTCCTTCAATCCCAGCACGTCGATATAAAACTTCCTCGTCGCGTCGAGATCAGCGGTGAGCACGGTGAAATGGTTCATTCCGTCTATGGCCATAAGAGATCCGTGAATACGTGAATATCGTGAGTGCCGTGAATGTCGTGAGTGCCGTGAGTGCCGTGAATGCCGTGAATATCGTGAATGCCGTGAATGCCGTCAATCGAGACTACTGCCTCCGGATCAAGTCAGAAGCGAAGCGCCTACCGCTGATGGGTGTTACGACATTCACGACATTCACGGTATTCACGGTTGTTGCGGCAGTTACGCGATCTTCTGCTTCGCTTCGTCGTTGAGAATGTGCTGGCGCTTGTCCAGCCACCAGCCGTATTGCTTTGGCCAGGCCTCATATTCGCCCTGCGCACCAAGGGCGACTTGCGCGTGGAGTGCCCAGTTCGGGTTGTATAACGACTGGCGGCCGATGGCGATGAGATCGCATTGGTCGTCCAGCAGGATCTGTTCCGCCTGCTTGCCGTCAAGGATCAGGCCGACCGCCATGGTCTTGAGCGAAGTTTCTTTTTTCACGCGCTCCGCGAAAGGAACCTGGAAACCGGGTCCGCGCTTGATGCGCGCCGCCGTTGCGGATCCCAGCAGCCCCCCGGATGAGCAATCGAGCACGTCCACGCCACGCAAAGCGAGTTCCTTCGCCAGCGTCACCGTGTCGTCCAGCGTCCATCCACCTTCAAGACCATCCACGGAGGAAACCCGCACGAACAGCGGCTTGTCCTGCGGCCATGCAGCGCGCAATACCTCGGCGAGTTCGAGGGTGAAGCGCATGCGCCCCTTGAGGTCGCCGCCGTAGTGGTCGGTGCGTTTGTTGGAAAGAGGAGAAAGGAAGGAGTGGCTCAGGTAGCCGTGAGCCGAGTGCATTTCGATGACTTCGAATCCGGCAGCCAGGGAGCGCAATGCGGCCAGGCGCCACTGATCATGCAGTGCTTTGATATCGGCAATCGAAAGTTCATGCGGGACCAGCCAGCCGGTATCCATCGCGATCGGGCTGGGCGCCACAGTGCGCCAGGCGCCTTCGCCGCGGGCGCGGTCGGTGTCGTTGATCGGACCGTTGCCATGCCACGGACGCTGCATTGATGCCTTGCGCCCCGCGTGTGCCAGCTGGATGGCGGGAACCGAGTTCTGGGACTTGATGAAATCGGTGATGCGCTTCAAGGGGGCGACGTGCGCATCGGACCAGATACCCAGGTCGCCATGCGTGATGCGGCCATGGGCCTCCACGGCTGCAGCCTCGGTAAACACCAGTCCGGCGCCACCGGCCGCCATCTTGCCCAGATGAACGAAGTGCCAGTCGCCGGCAAGGCCGTCCGTGGCCGAGTATTGGCACATGGGGGAAATGACGACGCGGTTCTTGAGCGTTACTCCTCGCAGCCGGAGCGGCGAGAAGAGCAGAGGTACGGATGACATGGATTCCCTTTCTGAAGCGTGCGTCGGTACGGCGGCCTGATGGCCGCAGAACCGGGAATTTACCTTGCCGCTGCCGCAAAGGCCAAGCGGCCCGCAGCATACCAGCGATTCTGAAGCGGCATTACGTCCGCGGCCGCGTATGAACGTGGGTATGGACGTGGTATCGCGGTTCATCGACCTCGACCGGCACGATATTGAGCCTGCCGTGCCTGACTTCCCGCTCGGCCATCAGCGAATTTGCGAATGCGCTGACCTCTCCGGTTGGCCCTCGAAGAATGACCGTTTCCATGCAGTTGTCGTGATCCAGGTGCACGTGCATCGACGACAGTACGAGATGGTGGTGTTCATGCTGCAGGTTGGTCAATCGCTCGGTCAGGTCGCGGGCGTGGTGGTTGAAAACGTACGACAGGGAGGCCACGCAATTGGGCGCTTCGTGCCTTTCAAGACGGGCGGATTCCAGTTCCGTCCGCAGCATGTCACGCACCGCTTCCGAACGGTTCTGGTAGCCCTTTTGGCGGATGAGTTCGTCGAATTGCTCCGCCAGGTCTTCATTCAGGGAAATGGTGAAACGGTCCATATGCAGTCCTTGGAGTCAGCCAGGTCCGGTGAGCCCTATCCGGAGATAACCCGTGAGATGTTACCTAAAAAGATAGGAAGTGACGCGCAGCCGGAGAAAAGAGCAGCACATGCAGTCGGTTATTTTTAGCAGAGCCCTCGCTAAATTTATGATTAAAAGGAACAACATCCTATCGCCGGTAAAAAACGTTTGCCGAGCCAGCCGCCCGCAACCCTGGATGTGTTCGATGTCTACGGCCGCGGAGGGGCTTCCGGATCGCACCTGGTGGGCACGATTGAGCCGCGTAACGTCCGCATTTCGCTCGTCTGCCTGCTCTAAAGTTTCTTCACGGCTGTCGCCATGCGCGCGAGCGCCTGCTCGACCAGCGTGCGCGGACAGGCAAAGTTCAGGCGCAGGAATCCAGGCGCGCCGAACAGCGCGCCGTCATACAGGCCCACGCCCGCGTCCAGAAAAAATCGGAGCGGATCCCTGACCGGCAGCGCGCGGGCGTCTATCCATGACAGATAGGTGGCCTCCGCGTGCGAGATTTTCAGTCCCGGCATCGCGCCGACAGATTTCTCCACGAGGTCGCGGTTTGCACGAAGGTAATCGAGCAACGCGCGGTGCCAGTTCTTGCCCTCCCGGTAGGCGGCTTCGGTTGCCACATAGCCCATGAGGCCGACGTGATGAACGATGCCGGACATGGCCGCGCGCAGTTGTTCCCGCATTCGCGGATTGGAAGCCACTGCATAGGCACAGCCGAGCGCGGGCAGGTTGAACGTCTTGCTGGCCGACAGCAGCGTCACGGTGCGATCCGAGATTTCGCCGCCAAGGGACGCGATAGGAATATGGCGTTTGTCCTGGTCGAGGATGAGTCCGGCATGGATTTCATCCGCGCACAAAATCAGGCCATGCTTGCGGCAGACTTCGGCGATCTGCCCGAGTTCATCACGGGTGAATACCCGTCCCACCGGATTATGCGGATTGCAGAGCAGAAGCAGGCGCGAGCGCGGGGTGATGGCACGTTCCAGCGCATCGATGTCCCAGCGCCAGACTCCTCCAGATTCCGTCATCTGCACCCGAATGACATTACGCGAGGCATTCGCGGGGGCGGAAAGAAACGGGGGATATATCGGCACCGCCGTCACCACGTCATCCCCTTCGCTGCCGAAAGCGCGGCTGACGACATTGAGACCTACCACCAGACCGGGCAGCCAAACAATCCATTCGGGCTGGATGCTCCAGCCGTACTCGTTCTGCAGATAAGCCAGGGTTGCTTCGGTCAGGCTTTCCGGGGGATTGCTGTACCCGAATATGCCGTGATCGACCCTGCGGTGCAGGGCTTCGATGATCGGGGGCGCACAGGCAAAGTCCATATCGGCCACCCACATGGGGATGACCCCGTGATCGCGGTATTTGTCCCACTTGACCGCTGCCGTCCCGCGCCGGTTGACCGTTGTGTCGAAGTCGAACTCGGTGGGTTTTTTCATTATGGCCGTATTTAACCACAGGGGCGACGGCAGGCTGCCGGAGCGGCATGGCGGGTACGGTAGTTGCAAGCTCTCGGCATGCACCCGTTTTTGCCCGGGTAGAGCAGCATTTACCGGAAATATTTACATGCGATCGGCAGTTTTTTCCACGATGCACAGGACAGGAGGCAGCGTGCTTGAGCGTCTGCGCGCGGGCCTCGCTGCTCCGCCGATCGTGTTGCAGCGCGTACTGAAAGTGCTGCGAGGCTGGTCGGACGACCGCTGCGTGTCGGAGTCGGCCGCCGTGGGGTTCTTCGCGGCCTTCTCGATCGCTCCCATGCTGCTGGTTGTCATCGCTGTGGCGGGATATTTTTTTGGTGCCGATGCGGTGCAGGGCCGGCTTTTCTCGGAGATCGAATCGATGATCGGCAGGGAGGGAGCGGTGGCGGTGCAGGCGATGGTTGCCAGCGCATGGAAGACCGGTGTGTCCGGCTGGATCGGCGTGGTATCGGTATTCGGCGTGATCATTGGCGCATCGGCCACCTTTGCGCAGCTCACCAATGCCTTGAACTGGATCTGGCGCGCACCCGCCCGAAAGGGCGCGGTTGCCACGCTCATCAAGGTGCGCTTGCTTTCCTTCGGCCTGGTGCTGGGCACCGGCTTTCTGCTGATCGTGATGCTTGTTCTGGATGCGGCCCTGGCTTTTGCCGGCAATGCGCTGATGGCCGATCGGGAGATCGCCAGACCGTTGATAGAAGTGACCCAGCAGGTGCTGGCATTTGTGGTGCTGCTCGGCGCGTTCAGCGTGCTGCTCAAAGTGCTTCCGGATGTGGAGGTCCGCTGGAAGGATGCGGCGCTTGGGGCGCTCGTCGCCACGGTGCTGTTCAGTTTCGGCAAGCATTTGCTGGCGATCTACCTTGCCCACGCCGGCACGGCCAGCGCCTTCGGCGCCGCGGGCTCGCTCGCAGTTCTCATGATGTGGCTGTTTTTCTCGGCTGGCGTATTCCTTCTGGGCGCTGAAGTGGCCGCGCACGGGTTGCCGAAGTCGCAGGATCCGAAGACGCAGGCCCGTCAGTGAAAATCCCGCGAACCGATATCCAGGTTTCCGATCAGCGACGAATAGTCGGTGAGATGTTCCGCGATCAGATGGATGACATTGCCTTCGCGCTCCAGCATCCCGTCGACCCGCAACAACCTTGAGGCCAGCAGCGGACGCCGCTGCTGGCGCGACAGTCTTTCCCACACGATGACGTTGATCTGGCCGGTTTCGTCCTCGAGCGTGACGAAGATCACGCCCTTGGCCGTGCCCGGATGCTGGCGGCAGGTGACCAGGCCGGCGACACGGACCGGCGTATGGGTGTCCATGTCACGCAACTGTTCTGCGGTGACGAAAGAGCGTTTGTTCAGCCTTGGGCGCAACAGGGCCAGCGGATGGCGCCGGAGCGTCAATCCTGTGCTGGTGTAATCAGCGAGGATGTCCTGTCCTTCGGCTGGAGCAGGCAGGCAGATGGGCGTTTCGGTGATGGTGGCGGCTTCGAGGAGGAGCGGGCGCTTTTCGATTCCAGAAACCAGCCAGGCCGCATTCCGCCGATGTCCGGCCAGGGATTCGAGTGCGCCTGCGGCTGCCAGGGCATTCATGTCCCTGCGCGACAACTTGGCGGCGAGCAAAAGTTCTTCGAATCTATGCCAGGGGAGAGGGGCGAGGGGCGAGGAACGAGGAAGAAAGCCTGAGGCCGGGAAGAGTTCCTCCCGGATATGAATCACACGCTGCGCGCCGTCTTTGGATAAACCCTTGACCATGCGCAGGCCCAGCCGGATGGCGGGCTGATTTTCCCTCGCCCCTCGCCCCTCACTCCTCGTCCCTGAGCCGCTATGCGGCTCGATCGTGCCCGCGGAGGGCGGAGCAGTGCCTGCCGGTTCTTCCGGTAGGTGCGACCCCGGAGTGGGCAACGGCACGCGGGCCATTGCTGCGGGCATCTGCACGCTTCCGCGGTCACATCCCCATTCAGATGGGGCCCCTGTTCCGCGCTCCAGCGTGCAGTCCCAACTGCTCGCGAGTACATCCACCGGTCTGACCTCGACGCCATGCCGTTGCGCGTCCTGCACCAGTTGCGCCGGTGCATAGAAGCCCATCGGCTGGCTGTTGAGCAATGCGCAAGTGAAGGCGGCGGGTTCGTAGTGCTTGAGCCATGCGGACACATAAACCAGCAGCGCGAAACTCGCCGAGTGCGATTCCGGAAATCCGTATTCGCCGAATCCCTGGATCTGCTCGAAGATCCGCAGCGCGAATTTCCCGTCGTAGCCCTTCTTCAGCATTCCACCGACCAGCCGGTCCTTGAACGGCCCCAGTCCGCCTTTCTTCTTCCAGGCTGCCATGGCGCGTCGCAACTGGTCTGCTTCGCCCACTGAAAAATCGGCGGCCACCATCGCGATCTCCATCACCTGCTCCTGGAAGATGGGCACCCCCAGCGTTCGCTTCAGGACTTCCTTGAGCTGGGCGGAGGGGTACTCGATGGCCTCGGCATCTTTTTTCCGGTTGCGCAGGTAAGGGTGCACCATGCCGCCCTGGATCGGTCCGGGGCGCACGATCGCGACCTCGATCACCAGGTCGTAAAAGCATTGGGGCCGCAGCCGCGGCAGCATCGACATCTGGGCACGTGATTCAACCTGGAATACGCCGATGCTGTCCGCCTTGCAGAGCATCTCGTACACAGGCCTGCCTTCATCGCGGTTTTCGGTGGCGAGGATATCGGCCATGGACAGCGAACTGCCACGTTGGCGGTTGACCATGTCCAGCGCCAGCCGGATCGCGGTCAGCATGCCCAGAGCCAGGACATCCACTTTCAGCAGGCCGAGTTCGTCGAGATCATCCTTGTCCCATTGGATATTGGTGCGCAGGGGATCCGGGGGAAACGTGTTCGCAATGCCTTGCGACGCAGGCCTGACCCCATCTTCGGCATATCGCGAAGGATCGCCACGCATGGCAGCATTTTCAGTCGGCACAAGCCGGGATAGTGGCCCTCGCGAAATGACGAAGCCGCCGACGTGCTGTGACAGGTGACGGGGAAACCCCGAAAGCGTGCCGGTCAGCGTGATCAGCTTGTGAATGACCGGCGAGTCAGGATCGAACCCGGCTTCGAGCAGCCGGGTGGCGCGTTCTCCTGGATGATCCCACCAGACGAAGCTGCCCGCGATGCGATCCAGCTGTATTGCATCTAAGCCCAGGGCTTTGCCGACGTCACGAAAGGCGCTGCGCGTCCGGTAGCAGATCACGGTGGCGGCCAATGCCGCACGATGCCTGCCGTATTTGCGATAAATGTACTGGATGACTTCTTCGCGGCGCTCGTGCTCGAAATCCACGTCGATGTCGGGCGGCTCGTTGCGTTCTTTCGAGAGAAAGCGCCCGAACAGCAGCCGGGTCCGGTCGGGATCCACAGAAGTGATCCCCAGCGCAAAGCAGACCACGGAATTGGCAGCCGAGCCGCGGCCCTGACAAAGGATGTTCTGCGCGCGGGCGTACTGGACGATGTCGTAGACGGTCAGGAAAAAAGCCTCGTAGCGCAGTTCGGCGATCAGTTCGAGTTCTTTGCCTGCATTTTCACTCACTGCGGGCGGAACGCCGCGGGGGTAGCGATTCTTCAATCCGCCTTCAGTCAGTTCGGCCAGGTACTGCGCCGGCGTCTTGCCGTCCGGAACGATTTCCTCCGGATACTCGTACTGCAGTTCATCGAGGGAAAAATGGCAGCGTTCGGCGACGCGCAACGTTTCCTCAAGCAGTGCCGGCGGATAAATTTTTTCCAGCCGGTTGAACGGACGCAGATGCCGTTCACCGCTGGCCTGCAAATCGAGTCCGGCTTTCGCGACCGGCACGCCGAGGCGGATCGCCGTGAGCGTGTCCTGCAACGCCCGGCGTCCGCGCGCATGCATGTGCACGTCGCCGCTGGCCACGCAAGGCAGTTCCACCTGGCGGGCGAGTTCCTGAAGTGCGGCAAGACGTTCGCGGTCGCCACCTCGCGCCAGCAGTTCGACCGCGATCCAGAAACAGCCGGGGAAACGTCGCGCAAGCCACAGCGCATCGCCGGCCTGCGGCTGCGCCGGCGGCAGCCAGAGTGCGAGGCAATGCGGAATGCCTGCCTCGAGATGATCGCGCGAGAGGCGATATTCGCCTTTGGGGGCATTGCGCCGGCCGCGCGTGATCAATTCAGAAAGATTGCCATAGCCTTCGCGGTTGGTTGCCAGCAGCACCAGGCGTAGGCCATCCTCGAGCCGGAACTCGGAGCCGATGATCAGTTTGAAGGTGTCTATATGGTCTTTGGCTGCCGCATGTGCGCGCACCACGCCGGCAAGCGAGCACTCGTCGGTGATTGCCAGCGCCTTGTAACCACGCCTGACCGCAGTGCCGACCAGTTCCTGCGCATGCGATGCCCCGCGCAGGAAACTGAAGTTGGTCAGGCAGTGAAGCTCTGCATAGGCCACGGAAGGTGCCGCATCGTCAGGCGAAGATGCCGTGGACGAACCATTCGCGCCCGTCGGGCCTTTCCCGGTAAAGCCAGACCTTCGCACCCGTGCTGTCGCGCGCGACGAAGTAGTCGCGCTTCACGTCGAAGTCATCCCACCAGCCGGATTCGACACGCTCGGGGCCGTCCAGCAGGGTGAGCGGCCGGTCCATCGCGGGCAGGCTGCCCTCGGCATGGAGGCGGCGCGGCCGGGGCAGCAGCCACAGCGGCCGCTGCAGTTCGCACTGGCCGTCGGCAGCATGTCCCGGCAGCGTCCTGCGATAGGCCCGCTCCGGACGATGGTCGGGAAAAACCTCCACTCCGTGCACAGCTTCCACCCCCAGCCGCGCGCGCAAATGCTCAACGATGCGCCAGCGCTCCTCGCGGGGAGGGCGGCCATCACTGAACAGAGTGCGATTGCACGAGCCGAGCGGACGCACTTCGCCGGCGATGAGCGCGAGGCTTTCCACCGCTTCGGGGAGTTCGATCGTGGCAAGTTTCTCGCGTAGCAGCGCCACCAGATGGCCGGCCTCGCGGCTCGGCGCCGACAACCCGAGAACAACCGGCGTCGCGGCATGATGCGCATGCTGCAGCTCCAGCTTCAGGCGGGTGACGCCAATCTGCCGCATCGCCAGGTGACCGGTGAGTTCGAGCACCAGCCGCTTGGCGGCAAACAGCAGCGGTTCGGTTTCCTGCACCGGCGCCGGGAGTTCCAGCGAAGCCGAATAACGGTTGGGCGCAGAAAAAGGCGGGCGCGGATCCGGGAGCAGGCCCAGCGCGCGATCGATCTCGTCGAGCATGCCCTGTCCGAAACGGCGGGCGAGGCCGTCCCGCGGCAGAGACAGCCAGTCGCCAATGGTATGCACGCCAAGGTTCGCGAGCATTGCAATGGTCTGCGCGGGCTGGTCGAGCCGGGTCAGCCGCAGCCGCGCCAGAGTTCGCCGCAGTTCAAGGCGATTGCCGATCGAGGTGCCGACGTCATCGCGAGCCAGCAGCAACGCAGCCGTCGGATTGGGTGCCAGTACGACAGTGGCGTGATAGCCCAGCTCCGCCAGCCCGGCGCGGATGCGGCCGCTCAGCGGACGCAGCCCGCCGAACAGGCGCAGGCAGCCGCTGATTTCCATCAGCACTTCGTTCGACGAAGCGAGGCTGACCGTCGGGGTGAATTGCGTTGCCCATGCTGCGATACCGGCCAGCGCTTTCGCTTCCTTTGCGGAATTCCGGGTGCGGACCTGCAATCCGGATGTCAGCGCGTGGGCCGCGGACACCGCCATGCCGGGTTTGATGCCGGTTTTGGCCGCTTGCTCGTTGCATGAGAGCACCCGGGCCGGATTGCCTGTTTCCTGCACGATCGCCGGCCCGCAGGAATCGCCGCCGCGTAAATACAGTTGCAGCGACAGATCGGGAAAACGCAGCGCGGCCCACAGCATGAATTGCTCTTTCAATCGAAATGAAAAATCAAAGGCGTTGACGCAAAGGGCGCGGAGGGAAAACAGGAAAGGACGCAAAGGAAACCCGATAAAGGGAACATAAAAGTGAAAGATTCCCCGGTTTGATTGGATTTCCTTCGCGTTCCTTTGCGTTTTGCGTTGAGGTCTGGCCCTTGATCATGCGTGCGCGAATACTGTTGCATGCCGAGGTTTGGCGAGGAGCGGCGTCATGACGGTTTTTTTCTGTTCCGTGTCCAGCCAGAGCGTCGGCGTGAGGCCGCTCCCGCGGCGCTTGAGGATTTTCACGGACAGCCTGTCCTGGCGCACGCCGAGCCGCAGGCGCAGCGGAGCGGGAGAGGGGAGCGCGGCACGCATGGATTCCCGGAACACCACGCCGAAGCTGCCGCCTTCCTCCGCGGCCAGTTGCAGGCGGCGCAGCCCGTGTTCGTTGATGGCGGCAGGCCAGGCCAGTACCACCGGGCAATTGCCGGCCCGCAGGCTTTGTTCCGCGGCCCACAGCGTATCCTTATCGGAAGTGGTATTCGCCACGATGACCCTGGACAGCCGGATGCCGCGCGCGGCCAGCGCGGGCGCATAGGGAATCCAGGGCGGGGCGATCAGCATCAGCCAGCCGTCCTGTTGCGACAGTTGGGCCAGTGCCGGCATCAGCAGCGACAGTTCACCGATGCCCGTGCGTTCGGTCAGCAGTTCGCTGACCATGCCTCGCGGCCAGCCTCCGCCCGGCAATTCATCATCGAGTTCGGTAAATCCGGTGGGGATGCTGGGCAGCGCGACGCGCGCATGTTCGTCGCCGCGCCAGATGGCGGGGTTTTGCAGAATGGATTGGAGGGTTGACATGGATAAGGGCCGTGAATGCGTGAATGTCGTGAATTCGTGAATGTCGTAAAAAACGTGGATGCGCGAGTGCCGTAACTGATGCGGTGGTATCCGATTTACCGCCACCCTGCGACATTCACGATATCAAGGGAACACTTGTGCCGCTTGCGGCGCACGACATTCACGGCCTTTGCATCATGCCGTTGCGGCACTCGCGGCGTTGCGTGCAGGAAAGCGCGACGGCGGTTCGGGGATCTTGCCGAGCCGGGCCAGCCTCGACTCCACGGCCCATTTGCTTCTCTTGTGGATGGCGGCGAGTTCCTCGATGGACTTGCCCGAGTCGTAGTTGGCGCCAAGGCGGACATCCTCTTCCTGCGACCAGGGCCGTCCCGCGTTTTCCTGGCCCGGCCTTGGCGGCACTGCGGCCGCGTCTTTCGCCGGCGCGGGTTTTTGCGCAGGCGAGGCAGGGGATTCGAGCATGCGGATTGCAGAGAAAAGCGCGCGCACGGTGTCGGGATGCTGGTAGCTGCTGCCGGCTGAAAACGGTTCGCCGGTGGCCGGATCGATGCCGTCGGCCAGGGTCCTGAGAATCTGCAGGGTCTTTTGCGTTTCCATGAACTTCTCCTCAAGTGGGTTGAAATGCGGTTTGTCCACCTGTGCGGTTTGCCAAAGACCGTGACTGTCGTGACTGCGTGACTATCGTGACTGCCGTAAAAACCCGAAGGGCCGGGTTGCGAGTCACGTAGTCACGACAGTCACGTCGTCACGGATTTTTATCCCAACCTGCCGTTCCTGATGATGCCGACCGCGATGCCTTCGATGGCGAACAGGTCGTGCTTCAGGTCTACATATATAGGTGAGAAGTCCGGGTTCTCCGGCAGCAGCTGGACCTGGCTGCCCTGGCGCTTGAAGCGCTTGACCGTGACTTCGTTGTGGATGCGTGCCACCACGATCTGGCCCGAGCGCGCTTCCTGCGCCTTGTGCACGGCCAGCAGGTCACCTTCGAGGATGCCAGCGTCGCGCATGCTCAGCCCGCGCACCTTCAGCAGGTAATCCGCACGGGGAGTGAACAGGCCGGGATCGACCTGGTAGCGCCCCTGGACATGCTCCTCGGCGAGGATCGGGCTGCCGGCGGCGACCCGGCCCACCAGCGGCAGGCCCTGTTGTTCCATCAGCCGGATGCCGCGCGAGGCGCCAGCGAGCAGCTCGATGAAGCCTTTGCGTGCGAGCGCCTTGAGGTGGTCTTCCGCGGCATTGGGGGAACGAAAACCCAGCACCCTTGCGATTTCCGCCCGGGTGGGCGGGAAGCCGGTGGACTGGGTGAAATCGGATATCAGGCGCAGCACTTCGGCCTGGCGTGCGGTCAGTTCATCCATGGAAAACCTCCTTGACTGTGATTATATACAGTATCTCCGGAAAGGCAATCCTTGTTGAAACGGACGATGTGCACGGAATCCGGGCAAATGAGGTCATCGCCTGAAAATCGCCGCAAGATGTTTGTGCATGACCTCGTTACGACGCACAAAGCCGGTGCGCGCACTCGTCGCGCGTTCATGTGCGACCACTGCAAAAGCTCTCCTGGTGCCATGTGTCTTGATGCAAACGCATGAAACGCAACGGCATTCATTCTTCATATCGACATCGGCATGGTTGTTGCAGAAGTGTGTGCGCGTTCATTGGCGTCACGCGCATTCTGCAGAACTGCCGCATGCATTAATTGAAGCCCGGCAATGAAGTCAGGCAGCCATTCCATCAACAACCGCTTAGGGGAGTTTTATGAAACGTAGTCGTTTACTCAATTCATTGGTCGGCCTGGCATTCGCCGTTACAGCGGCGACCGCTTCGGCTGCCGACACCATCAAGGTGGGCATCCTGCATTCGCTGTCGGGAACGATGGCCATCTCGGAAACGTCGCTGAAGGACGTGGCGCTGATGACCATCGACGAGATCAACGCCTCCGGCGGCGTCATGGGCAAGCAACTCGAAGCCGTCGTTGTCGATCCCGCCTCCAACTGGCCGCTGTTCGCGGAAAAGGCGCGTGGCCTGCTGTCCCAGGACAAAGTCTCGGTCGTGTTCGGTTGCTGGACCTCGGTGTCGCGCAAGTCCGTGCTGCCGGTGTTCAAGGAACTGAACGGCCTGCTGTTCTACCCGGTGCAGTACGAAGGTGAAGAACTCGAGAAGAACGTGTTCTACACCGGCGCTGCGCCCAACCAGCAGGCGATCCCTGCGGTGGAATACCTGATGTCCAAGGAAGGTGGCGGCGCCAAGCGCTGGGTCTTGCTCGGCACCGACTACGTCTACCCGCGCACGACCAACAAGATCCTGCGCTCGTTCCTGAAGTCGAAAGGCGTGGCCGAGAAGGACATCGACGAGGTCTACACCCCGTTCGGTCACAGCGACTACCAAACGATCGTCGCCAACGTCAAGAAGTTCGCCGCCGGCGGCAAGACCGCGGTGGTGTCGACCATCAACGGCGACTCCAACGTGCCCTTCTACAAGGAACTCGGCAACGCCGGCCTGAAGGCGACCGACGTGCCGGTGGTGGCGTTCTCCGTGGGTGAAGAAGAACTGCGCGGCGTGGACGCCAAGCCGCTCGTGGGCCACCTGGCGGCGTGGAACTACTTCCAGTCGATCAAGAGTCCGGCCAACACCGAGTTCATCAAAAAATGGTCGGCCTACGCCAAGGCCAAAAAGCTCCCTGGCGCTGACAAACCGCTGACCAACGACCCGATGGAAGCGACTTACATCGGCATCAACATGTGGAAACAGGCGGTTGAAAAAGCCCAGTCCACCGACACCGACAAAGTCATTGCCGCCATGGCCGGCCAGACCTTCAACGCACCCTCGGGCATTGTTTCGAAGATGGACGAGAAAAACCACCACCTGCACAAGTCGGTGTTTATCGGCGAGATCAAGGCCGATGGCCAGTTCAACGTGGTGTGGAAAACGCCTGGCCCGGTGAAAGCCAAACCCTGGAGCCCTTACATCGAAGGCAACGACAAAAAGCCTGACGAACCCGCCAAGGGCGCGACCGTCGCAACCAAATAAACAGGGTTGCCGCCGCCAGGCCCGTCAAGGCCGGGCGGTGCAAGCCGCGCCTGGGTTGCAGAAAACCGGTGCGGCTTTTTTGTGGTCTGGCTCGCTTCTTGCACTGCTTCGGTGCACGTCCGGTGCATGGTTTTTTTAGGGAAGTTGCAGCCTGGGCATCACAACACGCCAGCCGTGGCTGGCGGCTGTGCCCACCCTACAGGTTCTTCTCATGATGATGCGCACATTATTTCTATTCGCTACGCTTTTGATAGCCGCCAGCGCCTATGCCTTGAGCCCGGAAGAGGTCAAAGGCATGGCACTGGGCGAGACCGAGGCGCGGGTGGAGGCCTTGAACAAGGCTGCCGCCAAACCTGACGAAAAAACCACGGCCTTTATCCAGGCGCTGGCGGACGACGCCGTCAAAACCGCTGGCGAGCAGGTGTTTGTGATCAAGGACGACAAGGGGTTCGATCCGATCAGCGGCGCGGCGCTGAAAGTGCCCGACGATGCGGAAGACGTGATCAACAACAACCTGATGCGCGGTGAGCTGGACAATGCGCTGGCCGCGCTCAAGCTGTTTTCCAAAGACGTCAAGGTGCGGCGTGAGGCGATCAAGACCTTGTCCAGCGGCAGCGACGAGTCACGCCTGCCGCTGATTGAAAAAGCCTATGCCGCCGAGACGATTCCCGCGCTGAAAACCCAGCTGGACTTGCTGCGCGCCACCATCCTGCTGGACAGCAGCGATAGAAGCACACGCCTGGAGGCCGCCGCGCGCCTGTCTGGCAGCAACCACCCGGTGAGCAAAACCGCGCTGATCGCACGCCTGGCCACGGAAGAAGACGCCGATGTCAAAAACGCGCTGCAGGTTTCGTTGCGCCAGGTCGAGGCCGCGCTGGCCTGGGGTGACAAGCTGGGCGCCGTCTTCAGCGGCATCAGCCTGGGCAGCATCTTGCTGTTGGTGGCGCTGGGCTTGGCCATCACCTACGGCCTGATGGGTGTCATCAACATGGCGCATGGCGAGTTGATGATGATTGGCGCTTACGCCACCTATGTGGTGCAGGGCCTGTTTCAAAAATACCTGCCCGGTTTGTTCGACTGGTATCTGCTGGCGGCGGTGCCGGTGGCTTTTCTGGCGTCGGCCTTGATGGGCGCGGCGCTGGAGCGCGGCGTGATTCGTTTCCTCTACGGCCGGCCGCTGGAGACCTTGCTGGCCACCTGGGGCATCAGCCTGATGTTGCAGCAACTGGTGCGCTCGATTTTCGGCGCGCAAAACGTGGGCGTCGAAAACCCGGTGTGGATGAGTGGCGGCGTGCAGGTGTTGGGCAATCTGTCGCTGCCTTACAACCGGCTGGTGATCATTGGGTTTGCAATTGCCGTGTTGTTAGGCATGGCCTGGCTGATCAGCAAGACGCGGCTGGGCCTGTTTGTGCGCGGCGTCACGCAAAATCGGCCGATTGCCTCGTGTATGGGCGTGAACACTGCGCGTGTGGACACCTATGCGTTTGCGCTGGGCTCGGGCATTGCGGGCCTGGCCGGTTGCGCGCTGAGCCAGGTGGGCAATGTCGGGCCGGACCTGGGCCAGGGCTACATCGTGGATTCCTTCATGGTGGTGGTGCTGGGCGGCGTGGGCCAACTGGCCGGCACGGTGTATGCCGCCATGGGCCTGGGTATTTTGAACAAATTTCTCGAAGGCTGGACCGGTGCGGTGCTGGCCAAAATTGCGGTGCTGGTGTTCATCATCATCTTCATCCAGAAGCGGCCGCAAGGCATCTTCGCCATGAAAGGGCGCTCCGCTGAGGCATGACATGACCACTTCCACGATTCCCCCCCTCCATACGTCGCTGGCAGCAGAGCCGGGCGCCGAACACGTTCCCGTCCGGGCCGGGCCTGTCGACGTTGCGCCTGCAGCATCGCCCGCGCAAGCTTTGCAGGACCAGGCGGCCGTTGCGCGCACAGGCGCAGCCTATGTCGCGTTGCCTTCCAAAGGTCCGCTGCTCACGCGTGCCGGCTGGAGCACCTTCATCGT
>JBKJUC010000268.1:0-8944 GCA_046590325.1 Burkholderiales bacterium
CGGCTGGTCATGCTGCTTTCGGGGGACGGCATGCAAGCGGTGCAGGACGCCGCGGCGCATGCGGACATCCTCTACTACCGGGCGCAGATGCTGCCGGAACAGAAGCAGTTCGCGGTGCGGGAGATGCAGGAAAAGGGTGCGGTAGTGGCGATGATCGGAGACGGGGTCAATGATGTCCCCGTGCTGGCGCAGGCGCAGGTGTCGATCGCAATGGGCACCGGCGCGGCGCTGGCGCAGGGTGCGGCGGACATGGTGCTGGTGTCCCCGAGGCTTTCCGATCTTGCGCGCGGTTTCCGGTTGTCCCGCAAGACGCTGCGCATCGTCCGCCAAAACCTGGCCTGGGCGTTCGCTTACAACATCGTTGCGCTGCCGCTGGCCATGGGCGGGTGGCTCACACCCTGGATGGCCGGGGTCGGCATGTCCGCGAGTTCGTTGCTGGTGGTACTGAACGCGCTGCGCGTTCGCGATGGGCATTTGGCACGAGACAGGGCCAGTGGCAAGGTGGGAGAGGGGCGAGGGAAGAGCATGGACTTCTCCAGACTCTAGCCCCTGTCTATGGAAATCCTCTACCTCCTGATTCCCCTGTCTGTCGTACTGGTGTTCGCCATCGGTGCGGCATTCTGGTGGAGTGTGAGCAACGGCCAGTTCGACGACCTCGAGGGGCCCTCGTACCGCATTCTTCGGGATGACGACGAAACGGGAAAGTAATTCTGCCGCTTCTCCGGTTCACGACCAGGGCTGCTTGATGCAGGTCAATGTAGCCCGGTGCTTTCGGTGGAAAATGGGACGCAGAAACAACTGACACCGGAACCCTTCGCCATGCCCGCGCCCGGTCTACGCCATTACCTGCTCGCCATTGATGGTTCGGTACACGCCAATCGTGCCGCCGAGTACGTGACGCGCCGCGCCGCGAGACTGGGGCCGTGCCAGGTAGATTTGGTGGTCGTCCATGCCGTGCTGGTTCCGGGCGCAGTGGATCACCGGGATCTGCTGGCCGCGGCCGGTGGGGAAACGGCGGTTGCACGCCGCTTGCTCGACGCCGCGGGAATCGCCTACCAGTTTTGCCCGGAGTCCGGGGATCCGGCGAATCGCATTCTCGAACGGGTTCACTCCGGGGCCTGCCAGGAAGTGGTGGTGGGCAGCCGCGGAATGGGCGCACTGGGGAATCTAGCGCTCGGATCAGTGGCCTACAAAATCGTGCATCTCTCAACGGTACCCGTCACCGTGGTGCCGAACCCGTTCGGCGCCGCGGCGCTCGACCTCGAGGACGGGGAGGACGTACACCGGATCCTGCTGGCGGTCGACGGCTCGGAATCGTCGGCAAGGGCAGTCGAATACGTTTGCGCCCTGCGCCAGTCAGCGGTTCCGGTTCAGGTTCGCCTTCTCAATGTGCAGATCTTCATGGCTTCCGCAAACGTGCGGCGCTTCATCTCCCAGGAGGACATTGATGCGTATTGCCAGACCGAAGGCGAAACCGCACTCGCCCCGGCGAGAAAGGCATTGCAGGCGGCCGGCCTGTATGGCGACGAACTGGTTGTGATCGGCCATGTCGCGCGGACCATCGTGAAAGAAGCGATGCAGTCGGGATGCACCCGCATCGTGATGGGCACGCGCGGCCACGGCGCGATCGCGAATATTCTCGTCGGCTCGTCGGCCCTGCAGGTCATCCATCTGTCGGAAATACCCGTCACGCTGGTTAAGTGAGTTCGCCGGCGGCTATTCCTTTGCCCGCTGACGGGCTCGGCGAGAGCGACGCGCTCCGGCTCCTCAAGGTCCATGGGCCCAACCAGATTCCGCCCGCCACGCACCGCCAGACCCTTGCGATATTCCTGGCGGTGTTGCGCGAGCCGATGTTCCTGCTGCGCGTTGCCGCGGTGAAATCAACTATGCCCCCGGTATTCGTGCCGGCACGCCTGTTGATCCAGATCAACAGCTTTCGCGGTCGATGTCGCTAGCATTTGTGCGGACCGGAACTGGACAAGGGTACGGGTCGGCAATGGACAGTGCGCTTTCGGGCGATTGCTGACTTGAGATAAAGGGGCACTAATGCAACAGGAATCGGTTTACAACTACACAGTAGTGCGGCAGTTCGCGATCATGACCGTGGTCTGGGGAATCGTCGGCATGGCCGTGGGCGTATTGCTCGCCGCCCAGCTGATGTTCCCTGACCTTACCGAGGGAATTGCGTGGCTGTCGTACGGGCGATTGCGTCCGCTGCATACCAACGCCGTGATATTCGCATTCGGGGGTTGTGCATTGTTTGCGACCTCCTATTACGTTGTTCAGCGCACCTCCCACGTACGGTTGTTCTGCGGCCCTCTGGCCGCCTTCACGTTTTGGGGCTGGCAGGCCGTGATTGTCCTGGCGGCAATCACGTTGCCGCTGGGCATCACCTCCAGCAAGGAGTACGCCGAGCTCGAATGGCCCATCGATGTGCTGATCACCCTGGTCTGGGTTTCGTATGCGGTGGTGTTTTTCGGCACGCTCGCAAAGCGCAGGATCAAGCACATCTACGTGGCCAATTGGTTCTACGGCTCGTTCATTCTGACCGTGGCCTTGCTGCACTTGGTGAACAGCGCCGCGATGCCGGTCACGTTCTGGAAGTCCTACTCCGTCTACGCTGGCGTCCAGGATGCGATGGTGCAGTGGTGGTACGGGCACAATGCCGTGGGCTTTTTCCTGACTGCGGGTTTCCTCGGGATGATGTATTACTTCGTGCCGAAGCAGGCCGACCGGCCGGTCTATTCCTATCGCCTGTCCGTGGTGCACTTCTGGGCCCTGATATTCACCTACATGTGGGCGGGGCCCCATCACCTGCATTACACGGCGCTGCCCGACTGGACCCAGTCGCTGGGCATGGTGTTCTCGCTGATCCTCCTGGCGCCGTCCTGGGGCGGCATGATCAACGGCATCATGACCCTGTCCGGTGCGTGGCACAAACTGCGTACCGATCCGATCCTGAAATTCCTTATCGTTTCGCTGTCCTTCTACGGCATGTCGACCTTCGAGGGGCCGATGATGTCGATCAAGACGGTGAATTCGCTGTCGCACTACACCGACTGGACCATCGGCCACGTGCATTCCGGCGCGCTCGGCTGGGTGGCATTCATTTCGATCGGTAGTCTCTATTACCTGATTCCCCGGCTGTTTGGCCGTGCCGAGATGTTCAGCGTACGGCTGATCACGGTGCATTTCTGGATTGCGACGATCGGCGTCGTCCTTTATATCTCCGCCATGTGGATCGCGGGCGTGATGCAGGGGCTGATGTGGCGCGCGGTGAATCCGGACGGCACGCTCACCTACACGTTCGTCGAGAGCGTCAAGGCGACGTATCCCTTCTACGCCATACGCCTGCTCGGCGGCATCCTGTTCCTCGCCGGGATGCTGCTGATGGCCTACAACACGTGGAGAACGGTTGCGGGCAGCAAACCGGTCGATGCCGCGATTCCGCTGCCCGCGGCCGCCCACGCCTGAGGAAATGACCATGAGCCAAGGCACATTCCAGGAAAAGATCGAAAAAAACGTCGGCCTGCTGATCGTGTTGTCCATCCTTGTGGTTGCCGTGGGCGGCCTGGTGGAAATCGTGCCGCTGTTCTACCAGCGCTCGACCACCGAACCCGTGGCCGGACTGAAGCCCTACAGCGCGCTGGCGCTTGAGGGCCGCGACGTCTACATCCGCGAAGGCTGCTACAACTGCCATTCCCAGATGATCCGTCCTTTCCGGGCGGAAACGGAGCGATACGGCCATTACTCGGTCGCCGGCGAATACGTTTACGACCATCCATTCCAGTGGGGCAGCAAACGCACCGGCCCGGACCTCGCCCGCGTCGGCGGCCGCTACAGCGACGACTGGCACCGGCTGCACCTGATGCAGCCGCGCGATGTGGTGCCCGAATCCAACATGCCGTCGTATTCGTGGCTGGCGTCGGGCACGATCGACGCGGTGGTGACCCCGGCCAAGATGCGGGCATTGCGCAGGATCGGCGTGCCCTACACCGATGAGGACATCGCCGGTGCGTCGGAAGCCGTCAAGGGTAAGACCGAAATGGACGCTCTGGTCGCCTACCTGCAGGGACTGGGCACCGCGATAAAGACAGTGAGGTAAAACATGGATCTGAATGTTCTTCGCACCTTGATGACGGTGGCCGCGTTCCTGACATTCATAGGCATCGTGGCGTGGGCCTACAGCGCGCGGCGCAAGCTCCACTACGAAGAAGCATCCCGCATGGCGCTCGACGATGATCAACCCGCACAGCGGAAAGGAAATGGCGAGTGAGCGACTTTACGAGTGACTTCTGGGGTTACTACGTTGCCATCATCACGCTGGTAAGCATCGCGGCCTGCGCGATTCTGCTGTGGGCGCTGAGCTCGCGCACGCCGGGACAGAAAGTGGAAACCATGGGCCACGTATGGGATGAAACCCTGGCGGAATACAATAATCCGCTGCCTAACTGGTGGCGCTGGATGTTCTATATCACCATCGTTTTCGGCATCGCCTACCTGGTCCTCTATCCCGGACTCGGCCGTTTCGCCGGGACATTCAAGTGGACCTCGGGCGGGCAATACGAAGGCGAGCAGGCGAAGGCGGCGGAGAACTACGGTCCGCTGTTTGCGAAGTATGCAGCGATGGACATTCCCGCCGTCGCTGCTGATTCGCAGGCACAAGAGATCGGCCAGCGCCTGTTTCTTAACTATTGCTCGCAATGCCACGCGTCGGATGCCCGGGGCGGTCGGGGTTTCCCGAACCTCTCGGACAACGACTGGCTCTACGGTGGCGATCCGGCCACCATCAAGGCCACCATCACGACCGGACGCAATGGAATCATGCCGCCGTTCGGCCCGGTCCTTGGCGAGGACGGGGTGAAGAGTGCCACAAATTATGTGAGATCGTTGTCCGGAGAATCACATGACGCGGCGCTCGCCGCCAAAGGCAAGGAAGCATTCGCAACCTATTGCGTGGCCTGTCACGGCGCGGACGCTCGGGGAAATCCGGCCTTCGGCGCACCGAACCTTACCGATGATACCTGGCTGCACGGCGGCAGCGAAGAAACGATCGCCGCGACCATACGCAATGGCCGCAACAACCAGATGCCGGCCTGGGGAGAATTTCTCGGCGAAGCGAAAACGCATGTCCTCGCTTCGTACGTATGGGGTCTGTCGAATGCAAAGTAACGGGAAAGGGGATGCCGCCCTGCACGCCGTGGCGGCACCGTTCCACCACTACGTCCTGCGGGACAACACGCTGAGCCGCATGCTTCCCGGCCGGCGCTGACGTGGAAACCAGTCCCGGGCCGCGCCTTGCGGCGCAGAGCGAACCGGTCGAGCAGGCGCTCTACGAAATCCGCCGCAAGATCTATCCACGGGCGGTGACTGGAAAATTCGCGGTGTCGCGCTGGTTTTTTGTCTGGGCGACCCAGCTCGTTTTCTACGGCCTGCCCTGGCTGTCCTGGAACGAACGCCAAGCCGTGCTGTTCGATCTCGTGCATCGCAAGTTCTACATCCTGGGGCTGGTGTTCTGGCCGCAGGACATCGTCTATCTCACGGTCTTGCTGATCATCTCGGCTTTCTCCCTGTTCCTGTTCACCGCGGTCGCCGGCCGCCTGTGGTGCGGCTTTGCCTGTCCGCAGACGGTCTACACCGAGATCTTCATGTGGATCGAGAAGGTCATCGAAGGCGACCGGCCCAAACGCATGAAGTTGGACCAGTCCCTGCTTTCGCCGCGCAAGGTCGGCCTGAAGGCGGCCAAGCATGCAGTATGGATCGCGCTCGCCCTGTGGACCGGATTGACCTTCGTCGGCTATTTCACGCCCATCCAGTCGCTGGGCGCGGAGGTTTTCGCTTTCGCGCTCGGTCCCTGGGAAACTTTCTGGGTCCTGTTCTACGGCTTCGCCACCTACGGCAACGCCGGCTGGATGCGCGAGCAGGTCTGCAAGTACATGTGCCCCTACGCGCGCTTCCAGAGCGTGATGTTCGACCGCGACACGCTGGTCATCACCTACGACGCCGAACGCGGCGAGAAGCGCGGATCGCGCAGCCGGGGCGCAGACTACAAGGCAAAGGGTTTGGGCGACTGCGTGGACTGCGGCATCTGCGTGCAGGTGTGCCCCACCGGAATCGACATCCGCAACGGCCTGCAGTACGAATGCATCGGCTGCGCGGCCTGCATCGACGGCTGCAATCAGGTCATGGACAAGGTTGGCTATCCAAGCGGACTGATCCGCTATTCGAGCGAGAACGCCCTCAAGGAACATCTGACATTCACGGGAATGGTGCGACGGATCCTGCGGCCGCGCGTGCTCCTGTACACAGCCATCCTGTGGTCGATCATCATTGCCGCCGCCATCACCTTGTATCAGCGGGTGCCGGTCAAGGTCGACGTCATTCGCGACCGGGTCGCCAGCGCCCAGGACGATGAGGAAATCGAGAACGTCTACCGCCTCCAGATCATGAACACATCCGAGGTGCCGCGGCGCTTCCGGATTACCGCCAGCGGACTGACCGGTCTGGAGATCGAAGGCTATGCCGCGGAAGTGGAAATCGGTCCGGCCACTTCGCGCATGATCCCCGTAAGGCTGGAGGCTCCGCGCAGGAATGCGAAAAAAGGCGCGAACCCGATCGTGTTCACGGTCCGGACCGTGGGTGACGATGAAGCGATCGTGATAACGGAAAAAGCCAGTTTCATGGTTGAGTGAAGGAGAAACGGAACATGGGCGTGATGACGCATTCCCCCACACCTTGGTACCGGGAGCCCTGGCCCTGGCTGCTCATGATCGGACCTGGCGGCGCAATCATCGCCGGGGCCTTCACGTTCTGGCTCGCGGTGGTGCACGAAGACGGCCTGGTTGCCGACGACTACTACAAGCAGGGCCTTGCCATCAACAAGGTGATCCGCAGGGAGTCGGAAGCCGCAACGCTGGGACTCCAGGCGCGCGTCCTGTTCGGGGAAGGCCGGGTTCGGCTGCACCTGACCGGCGCCGCACCACCGAAACTCACGCTGCAGCTCGTGCACCCCACGCGCGCCGGGCTCGACCGCCTCGCGCAATTGCCGGCGGGCGCCGCGGGATGGTACGAAGGTCCGATGGCGGTGCCCGCGAGTGGACGATGGCACCTGATGATCGAAGACGGTTCGGGAGACTGGCGGCTCACTGGCGAATGGGCTGCCGACGCCGGGATGAGTTCGATCCTCGACGCGGGCAAGCCGGGCGAGGTGCGCCGATGAGTCCTCGCGGGGCGATGTGGATCCTGTGGCCGTCGTTCCTGGCGGCGGGCGCCGCCACCGGAATTTTCTTCACGCTGTTCGATCCGGCCGAACTTGTGGTTTTCGGAGAGCCTGTGGAGCTTGGCCGCACCGCCGTCTATTCGATCGGGTTTTTCGGATTCTGGCTGGTCGCCGGTGCGAGCAGCATGCTGACGTGTTACTTCCAGCGCACGGCAACCGAGATCAATCGCTGACCGTGGCAGCGCAGGCAGCGGCCGCAAGGCTGTCCGAAACGGGAACAGGGCGGATGCGCCTGGATTCGCATCCGCCGTCGACGGGAGCGACGAGGTACGCATCGCGGCGCACCCTCACCCGGCCACGTAACGTCGAGCCGTTGGACCGTTTCCTGCGAATTGCGGTCGGCGCGGGCCTTCTCGCGGCCGTGTTCGCATTTTCCGGCGAATGGCGCTGGCTGGGATTGGCCGGTGTCCTGCCGCTGGCCAGCGGATTGGCCGGGTGGTGTCCGGTCTACGCGTGGCTGACTCGCGACCAGGGCGCCCGGCGGCCCGGACCGTGTAGTCCCCTGGATGTCCCGTATTCCGGACAGCAGCCTTGATGTTCGTCAATGCGGCACCGGCGAAGCGGGCCTATGTTGTACGAGGGCCGGGTTGTAATCGCCGCCAGGGCCTGGTTGCCAGCGATCGCCGCGCGCTTCGCGTCCGTGGACTGGAACCCTTGCAGAGGAGAGACTAGATGAAGTTATTGACGATTTCGATAGGCTTCGCGTGTTTGCTTGCAATGCCGTTGGCCCAGGCTGCGGATGAGGAGGATCACACGGCTCACCATCCAGCCGGGGACCAGGTGCAGGGTGTGTCAGAGCCCGATGAAGGGGGCGCGGGCACCCCGCGAGGCGCCATGCAGGAGAGGATGAAGAAAATGCGGGAGCAGATGGAGAAAATCCATTCCACGAGTGATCCCGAGGAGCGCAAGAAGCTGATGCGCGATCATATGCAATCCATGATGAAGAACATGCGGCACATGGATGCGCCGGGCGCGGACGGCGGAAAAGCCCAGGAGCACAAGGCGATGGGCGACTGCAAGGAGGGCGCGGAGGGCGAAAAACAGAAAGATGGCATGATGAAAGGCGGCATGATGATGAAACAGCACAAGAAGGTGGAGGCGCGCCTGGACATGCTGCAGCAGATGATGGAACAAATGCTGGAACATGAGCGTGCCGAGCAGGAAATGGAGTACGGTCGTTGACAGCGGATCACGGCGGCGGGTGGAGTGGGCACCACAGGGCGGATGAGCGGAGGGGGCCTCCGCCCGCCGATTGCGGGGGCGGGACGAGTTGAAGCTTACATTCCTGGGTGCCACCGGCACCGTGACTGGATCGAAAACACCGGTTTCCGCCGGCGGGCGCAACATGCTGGTGGATTGCGGCCTATTCCAGGGACTCAAGCAGCTTCGCCTGAAAAACCGTGAGCCGCTGCCAGTCGATTCGGGTTCGATCGATGCGGTGGTCCTGACCCACGCGCACATCGACCACAGCGGCTACCTGCCGCTGCTGGTGCGCAACGGATTCGCCGGCAAGGTGTATTGCAGCGCGGGCGCGTTGCTTGGTTCGGCATCCGCAAAGGTGCTGCAGCTCGCGCCGGTTCCGGTGACGCTCGTCAACGCTCCCGCCGGCCCCGATTTCACGGGACGCCTGGGCGCCACGTAACGGCAAGGCGGCCGGGTGCCGCC
>JBKJUC010000093.1:0-5032 GCA_046590325.1 Burkholderiales bacterium
GGCTTCGCCTCGCAATGTGCCGGGGAGATCTTGCCCTGGCCCTGCGTGATGCGCCTCGCGTACTGGAGACCGCGAGCACCGTGGGGATGAGTTACCAGCACGTCATGCGCCTGGCCAGTTTGGTGGAAGTGTATGCAGAAGCGGGCCTGCATGCGGAAGCTCGGGCGCAGGCCGCGGTCGCGTATGAACTCGTTCGCGGAACCTGCTTCGAATACTGGGCAGGCGAGATCCGGATCATCGAAGCCTACGCCGAGCGGCAAGAGGGCAATTCAGAGCGCTGCCGGTCGCTGCTCCGGGAAGGCTTTTCGCAGGCGGCCCGCCTGAATCCGAACTGGGCCAACGCGGGCCTGTCCGGACGCGTGATGGCCGCGATGTGCGCGGAAGCGCTCGATGCGGGAATCGAAGTGGCGTACGTGAACTCGCTTGTTCGCCGATTTCGGCTCGAACCCCCGCTGGTTGCGGGCGAGGCCTGGCCCTGGCGCACGAAGGTTTATGCGTTGGGCCGCTTCGAAGTGTACCGCGACGGAGAGCGACTGGAATTCTCCGGCAAAGTGCCGAAGAAGCCGCTGATGCTTCTGAAGGCGCTGATCGCATTCGGCGGGCGCAACGTCCCGGAAGAGCGTCTGATGGACGCACTGTGGCCCGACGAAGAGGCGGACGCCGCGAGAAAATCGCTCGACATCACGGTGCTCCGGCTGCGCAGGCTCCTCGGCATCCAGGAGGCCATCCTGGTGAGCGACGAACTGATCAGTTTGAACCCGCAGTCGTGCTGGACCGACGTATGGGGTTTCGAACGGCGCATCGAAGAATTCGAGGCCAGCGAAAGACAGGAAGGCGCCGCCACCGAGGCACTTCGTCTGTACCACGGCACCTTCCTTCCGACCGATACCGGCGAGCCATGGACGGCAAAGACCCGGGAGCGCCTGCGAGCCAGGATCGTGCGCCTGGTGGAGGCAATTGCACTGGCGGATGAAGAGGCCGGGCGTTGGGAGCCGGCGATAGCGCTCTACCTGAAAGGTCTGGAAGCCGATGATCTGGTCGAGCCTTTCTACCAGGGCCTGATGCGCTGCCACCGAAGCCTCGGTCGCCACGCCGAGGCGCTGAACGCCTTCCGCCGGTTGCGGCAACTGCTGTCCGTCGTCCTCGGGATCGCCCCTTCGGAATCGACCCAGGAGATGGCCCGCGCACTTCAGCGAGAAAATCCCGCGCAGATCGAGCCTTCCTGAGGCATCCGGCAGAGGCGCTTGCTATAGTCGCACCACCTGGTTCTCCGGGGAGGGGAGAATGGCCCACAAGCGGCATCAGCTTGCCAAGCTCACCCGGCCACGCCTGCACAAGGCGGTGGCTCGCGAGCGCCTGTTCAAGCTCCTCGACGAAGCACGCAAGCATAAACCAGCCATCTGCGTCGTCGGTCCGCCCGGCGCGGGCAAGACCACGCTTGTCGCCTCATGGCTCGACGCCCGCAATATCAAGGGCATCTGGTACCAGGTCGATCCGGGCGATGCCGATCTCGCCACCTTTTTCTATTATCTCGGTCTGGCCGCCAAGCCCTTCACGCGCAAAGGGCAGCGGCCGCTCAAGGTCCTGACGCCGGAATATCTGCACGATGTTGAAGGGTTTGCGCGGCGCTTCTTCCGGGACCTCTTTGCGCGGCTCCCCAGGGGAGCAGTCCTAGTACTCGATAACTATCAGGAGGTCGCACCCGAGCAGCAGTTTCATCGTCTCCTTGCGCAAGCGGTAGATGAAGTCCCTGAGGGCGTGGCGCTGGTCGCCATCAGCCGTCGCGACCCGCCCGATGTCTATGCCAGGCTGGTCGTGAACGAGAATGTGAAGCTGGTCGAATGGGATGCGTTGAAGCTGACGCTGCAGGAAGCGCAGGCGATTGCCGACGCGCGGGCGCGCCCGAATGACGCCGAGCTCGGTCGACTCTATGAATCCAGCGGCGGCTGGGCGGCGGGCTTCACCCTGCTGCTGGAGGGATCGCGCCGGGAGGAGGGGGCAACCCCGGGCGCTGGCGCAGGCCGCGATGCGCTCTTTGATTACTTCGCCGCGCAGATTTTTGCCAGGCTGCCCCGCATGACGCAGGAATTTCTGGCCGCGACCGCCTATCTGCCCCAGGTTCCGGTGTCGATTGCCCTGGAGCTAACCGGCAACAATGACACCGAGACGATCCTGGAGGATCTTTATCGGCGTCATCTGTTCACCCACAAGCGCTCCGGGGCTGAGCCCGTCTATTGGTATCACGCGTTGTTCCGCGATTTTCTGAAGACCCGGGCTTCGGCAGTGCTGGGCCGTAAGGGATGTCAGGAGGCAATGCGACGGGCGGCGACAATACTGGAGGCACATGCTGAATTCGATGATGCATTCCAGCTTTACATCGAGACTGGCGATTTACCAGCGGCTACGCGGCTGACGGAAGCGCGCGCGTCGGACCTCCTGGCCGAGGGGCGCGGGCAGACATTCCGCGACTGGATCGTTGCGTTACCAGCGCAATTCCTGCAATCCAACCCGAGATTGCGATATTGGTTTGGGACATCCCTGATTCCCATCGATCAGGTGAGCTCGCGCCAACAACTGGAACTGGCGTTTGACGAATTTCAGAAGGCCGGAAATATTGTCGGTCAGCTCGAAACCATTGCCCGGGTGATCTCGACTTATTACTTTGAATGGTCTTACTTCAAGCCTCTCGACCGCTGGATCGAGCTGCTTGAAGCACTGATTTCCGGCCGGCCGGATTACACGTCTGCGGAAATTGAATTCGACGTCTATTCCAGCTTGCTTCTCGCGACGCTTTACCGCCGACCCGGCCATCCGCTGTTGTCGGCCAGCGTGGAGCGAGTCTTGTTCTTCCTTGGGACAGATATCGATCTCAATCGCCGTGTTACCGGGGCAATCTATCTTTTCAGCTATGCCGTGCTGGCCCGCGACATCGACGTCGGAGCGCGGACCCTGGCGTTGGTCCAGCCGTTACTCCACCACGTTGAGTTAAGCCCGTTGAATCAGGTATGGATCCACACGCGAATGGGTTACTACTTGTACCAGCTCGGCCGGTATGAAGAAGCATGCGCCGCGTTGACGCATGCAGAGGCCATGGTGGAGTACCACGGCCTCAAGGGCCTGCGCTCCGCTGGACGCCTGATCGACAGCTACTGGTGCACCACTCTTGTCGGGATGCGAAGCTTTGATTTGGCCCGGGATCGGTGCAATCGGGTGGTGGCGTTCGCAGATCCGTCTCGCCCGATGGATCGCTATCATATGCATGATCCGTTTTGTTATCTCCTTGGCGCGGCGGGAGATCTCAATCAGTTTGAAGGTCACGCTCGCGCCGCGATCGAGGCAGCGAACGCCGCTGGCATGCCGTATATCCAGGCCATGGCTCGCGTATTTCTATGTCAGGCGCTTGCGGAGTCGGGTCGCCACGAGGAGCTACTCGCAGTATCGGCAGAAGTACGGCAGATCGTTCGCAACACTTGCCACGTGCACTATGAAACAGAGCTGGATCTTATCGAGGCTTATTCATACTTCGCCCGCGGCGAACGCACGATTGGAATGGAACGCCTCAACCGTGGTCTTGCAGATGCCCGTAGACGTTATGAACTCTTGCATATTTTGCGCCACAACCATCGCATTTTGGGACGATTGGGAATGGAGGCAATCCAATGCGGAGCGGAATCAATCTACGTGGCAGAACTGCTACGGCGCTTGAAGGTGAAATCGCCCGATCCTGCGATGGAATCCTGGCCTTGGCAGGTCAAAATGTACTCATTGGGAGCGTTCGGACTTTACGTGAACGACAAGCTCGTGGAATTTGTCGGCAAGGTTCCCAAAAAGCCGCTTGCGTTACTCAAAGCGCTGATTGCCAACGGTGGACGCAGTGTTCCTGAAGAGCGGCTGATGGACGCTTTGTGGCCCGACGAAGAAGCGGACGCCGCCAGAAAGTCGCTCGACATCACGGTGCTGCGCCTGCGCAAACTGCTCGGCAGCAACGAAACCATCCTGGTCAGCGACGAGTCGATCGGCTTGAACCCTGTGTTGTGCTGGACCGACGTATGGGCTTTCGACCACCGGATTGCGCAGGCCGAAGCGGCCGACGGGGAGGCGGGACTATCCGCGGCGGCCGCGGCTCTCGCCCTCTACCGGGGAAATTTTCTTCCAGCCGAGGCTGAGGAGCCGTGGACCGTGAAGGCGCGCGAGCGTTTGCGCGCCAGGTTCGTGTGCTTGGTGGAGACGGTGGCCCAGGCCGACGAGGCCGCCGGACATTGGGAAAAAGCGATGCCGCATTATCTGAAGGGAATCGAAGCCGACGATCTGGTCGAGGCCTTTCATCTTGGGCTGATGCGTTGCTACCGGGCGTTGGGCCGGCCGGCGGAAGCAATGACGACCTACCGCCGCCTGCGCCAGACGCTGTCCGCGGTTCTTGGCATCGCGCCGTCGCCTGCCGCCGAGGCGCTCGCGCAACAACTGCGCGAGGGCTCCGCAGCACGCTACTCCTGATCATCACTCCTTCTCCATCTCCCCGGTTTATGCCGGAAGGCCATTTGTAGGTCATCTGTGGATGGGCTGTCCCTAAAGTAGCTGCACGAGCGCGCTGGTGCGCTCGTCAACAATGGGAGATGGCAATGAAATCGACTCACAAGCGGATGCTTTCGTTGGCGGCGGGTGCATTGCTCCTGGCCGTCAGTGCTGCGGCCATCGCCGGAGAACGCGGGAAATTCCAGGGGCACGCAGTTCTGGAAAGTACAAAGTTCACGGAATATAAGGCGCTCGAAGGGCATCCCATGAAAGCCGCAATGGCCGGTGAGCTTGACGGCCTTATTTTCAGCAACGGCAGCAGTTCCGCCATGGACCGCATGCTCGACAGGGCCCATTACCACGTGGTCTGGGTCGGGGACGGCGGGGGAGGCGGCTATTGCATGAAAACGTTCACAACGAAAGACGGGCACAAACTCTTTGCCCGTTGTGACTCCAAGGCATCCCCGACAGGTTCGACCGGTACCGTCACGCTGCTGGGTGGCACGGGGCCGTTCAATGG
>JBKJUC010000146.1:0-5699 GCA_046590325.1 Burkholderiales bacterium
AGGTCGGTATCGATGCGCTTCAGGCGCCCGTGGAAAGCTTCGATCGACTCCAGCACCTTGTCGGTTTCGCGGCCCAGGGCCTGGCGGTCGAGGCTTTGCACTTCGGTGGCGATTTTCTGGATGGAGCGCTCGAACTGGTTTGCGCCGTCCTCGCCCGCCGCCAGCAGGGAAATCGCCAGCGGCCGGATGTCGGCGGGCAACTGGTCGCGCAGCACCTCCAGTGCCGGATCGCGCATGGAGGTGACCAGCACCCGGCGGCCGTTGGCCAGCCAGTGGCAGATGATGTTGGCGATGGTGTGCGTCTTGCCCGTGCCCGGCGGCCCCTGCACCACCACGCCGTCGGAGGTTTCCAGCAACTGGACGATGTGCGCCTGTTCGTCGTTGAAGGGCTTCGGGAAAAACAGGTCCTGCGCCGGTGCCGCTGCGGCCGGCACGCGCTCGTGGTAAGCCGCGCTGACGCCGCGATACCGGGGAAGCTCGACGGGCGCACTGGAATTGGCGGGCTCGGTCACCAAAGCCGCGACCGCCCCGGGCAGCGGCGCCTCGTCATCGAGGCGGCTCAGGACTTCGCGGAAACGCTCGAGGTCCTGCAGCGCGACGCTGGCACTACGCGGCCGGGCAAACAGGACCCAGGCATTGCTGATGCGCAGCGGTTCATCCGCTTCCCCGGCCGGTGGCGATGGCGGCGTGGATCCCTCCGTGCCAAGCGGCGAGGCGCCGAGGAAGCCGCGGGCGATGGCGAGCAAAGGTTCGTAGCTCGCGGGTTCGAACGGGGAAAGGGAATCGGCGGCCTGGGCCAGGAAATCCTCGGCGGCCTTTTCCGCTTCCGCGATGCCGGGTTTGTCGGCCTGCGCGAACAATTCCAGTTCCAGGCGCGGGTCGATGTCGCGCGGACGCACTGCGGCGGCCTGGGTCTCGGGATCGAAGCTCAGGTCGACCAATCGCGTGATCAGCGGATAGCCGTATCCGGCGCCCGACTTGCGGCCTACACCCAGGCCCATGCCCCAGACCAGCTCGAGCTGGCCTTCCGTCAGGGCACCGGCGAGTTCCTGGCGCAAGGTGAACAGCTTGACGTAGAGCTGCGCAAGACGCCGGCGCTTGCGCTCCGACTCGGCCCAGGGCCGCCACACCGTGTCGATGTAGTGGGCGTGCTGGGCTTCGACCTCGGCGCGAAATCCGTACTCGGCGAGGCGCACCCGGGCCCGGGCTTCCACGACCGGATCGGCCGCTTGCGCCAGGCTGGTTGCCGGCATGGCGGCATCACGATGCGTGCCGGCGGCGATCAGGTCCGCGCCGGCGATTTCGGCTGCGAGTTCGGGTGCGACCAGCATCGCGATGCCGACGTTCAACCAGGGAGCAAGCCAGGGGCTTTGAGCCTGCGGAGGAACAGCGGGGCCTTCCGGATGCGGCACCGACAGCCAGATTTCGTCGTCGCCGTCGGGCCCGCCATGGTTGAGGCGCAGGCCATCGATGGCGAGCGCCTGGTGATCGAACAGCAGGAAGCTGCCGTGGTCGGCAACATTCGAAACCACCCGGCTGCGCGTGCGCAACGATTGCTGGGTGTAGTCGACGAGCGCGAGGAGGCGCCGCTGCTGGATGTTCAAAGCCGTTGGGACGGTTTCTTTATTGTTATGTCGCTGCCATCTTGCGTGTGTCGTTATCGTACCAAGGGTTGTCGCTACTGTCGCCAATGGGTGACGGCATCGAGAAGAAAATAATTCGACGACGCCTGCGGGAAAATCCGGCGAACCTGCGGCGGGCGCAGTGGAAAAACGGAAAAGGATTTCGCGCAAACAAGTCGTTACGGCGCGGACTTCGTGCGCAGCGCGACGCGCTGCAATCGGTATCAGCTAAGCGGCAGAGCGGCCAGCAATGCTTCGAGGGTAACCATTGGACAAATGAGCCTGCTTTTGATGTCGAGGAGATCCCGATCCCCTTGATCGTTTGGTCGCGCCTGGCCTTCCACCCCGCTCCCGGCCCTGCTTTCGTTTTGCACTACCCGCCAGCCACTAACCGCCAGTTACTGAAAAATCGGCCGATCAGGCCGATTTTTTCTCCACTCTTGGATCCAACCGGGTCGAGAGATCCGCGATGTTGTGGATCGACAGCAGGTGCATGTAGATCCAGCCCATGTAGCCGCTGCGCATGAGGCTGCCCAATTCCTTGTCGTCCAGCTTGCCGAGCCTCGCCTCGTCGACGACGGAGAAGCCGTTCAGGGAGAACTTGACGCCATCCTTCTGTGTCACGTTGACCACCCGCGGAATGAGCAGGTCGAGGCGCTGGATCTGCGCGAGGAAGTCCTGGGTCTTTTTCGCCTCGAGTTGGTAGGCGTTGAGGAATTCGATCGCGCGCTTCAGGGCCGGGCCCTCGGTGCCGTCGTCCGCGAACATCGGCTCACCATCCTCGGTGTTGAAGCCGGCATAGGCCTCGTCGATCCCGACTATGAAGTCGCCAGGCGTGCCCTTGTCGATCAGGACGAAGGGATAGCGGCGGATGAAGGCCGGAATGTAGCTGCCCGACCAGGTGCCGTTGGCGTCGACGAACAGGTTCTCGTCCTGGCGCAATCCCAGCAGCGCGATAGGGCTGGGGTTCTTGTTCGCATCCGGCACGAACAGGATTGGCAACTGCCGGGCCGCGGCGGCGAACTCGTTGCCGGTCAGCGGCACGGAATTGGTCTTCGCGGCATAGGCGAGCGAGGGCACGCTGCGAACCTTGAGTTGGCGATGGGCTTCGCGATTGAGGGTGGTCGGTTTTTGATAAAACATGAGCGCTGGCATGGCGGGCCTTTGGGGTTTGTTGATGACTGGAGGTGGGTTGATGTCTGCGGTTTTGTTGGCGGTTTTGCTGGCGGGCTTGCTGGCGGGCTTGTTCACGGACGGCGCGGGCGGCGCGGGCGGCGCAGCCTTACGCGGCGGGACGGCGCGCGGCTTGGCCTGGACGGGCTTCGATTTCGCGCGCGCCGGTTTTTTGGTCCCCGGTCTGGCAGCCGCGGGTTTTGGGGCTGGAGATTTGGACTTTTTCTTGGTAGCCATAAAGACCGTGAGTGTCGTGAATGCCGTGAATATCGTGAATGTCGTGAATGTCGTGAATATCCCGAATGCCGTGAATGCTGTGTCCTAGGGCTTTTCCCGCCTTACGATCGATATTCACAAATCTTTACGACATTTACGGCATTCACGACATTCACGGCTTTTGCCGCCTTTGCGGCCTTTGCGACTTTTACGCCTTTTTCGTCGCCTGCCAGGAAATGAACTGCACGCCTGCCGCGCGTTTCGCCCAGATGGCGTGGTACAGCAGGTCGAGGGTGCGGTTCTCGCCTTTGACGGTCACTTCGAACCTGGCTGCGCCGCTGACGATGGCGACGCCGCCATAGGTGCGGACATTCGATTCGCCCTGGTGCATGGTGCGGTACTTCACGTTGCCCGAGGTGATGGACTCGATGAAGCTTTTCTTGGTGTCCTGCACGGCGCTGGAGTGGATGTAGACGAGGTCGTCGCCGAACAGCTTGTTCATCGCCGCGCCGTCGCCACTCATCTGCGCCTTGAAACGCGCCGCTTCGGCTTTCAGGGCTTCGTCGACGGTGATGGTGCCGGAGCACTCCTGGGCGCCCGATGGGGCGGCTGAAAGGGTGAAGAAATCGGCAAGGATACGAATGATGTCGAACATGCTTTCTCCCGTGAGTTTTGTTTTAGGTGCTGGGTACTGAGTGCTAGGTACCGGGCGCCGAGAAGAAGAAGAAGCGGGGTCCCGGGCAAATGCCCCCTGACCGGACCCTGATTGGACCTGGCCCTGATCAGACCTGGCACTGATCAGGGTAAGGATAGCAGGACTCACACTCCAGAGGAGCGATCCTGCCCATGGTGCTTTGGTTCTGGCGCCGGGTAACCGGCGCCGTGTTTTTACTGATTCACCAACGACTTGGTCGAACCCCGCCGGCGCACGGCGCGCCCCTCGCTAATTAATCTATACTGCCGGCTATGTGCGGTAGCGCACATTAGAAATGCCGTGACAATGGCATAAAGCGCTACCGGCGAGGGACGTTCTCCCGCCGGCCCCATTCCGAGGGATAGACAATGAATAAGAACAGCAGCAGTTTCAATGTGTGCCTGTTAGTTATGGCAACAGTCTTCGCAGGCCTGATTGCGGCATGCGGCAGCGGCGATGACGGGCGGATTTTCGGCGTCCCCGTCGCCACAACAGGCGCCGGCGCCGGGCCGGCAGGTCCCGCCCCCGCGCTCGGCGTGGCAGCCGGCTTTGCCGGCCTGGCCGGCGGTGGTGCGGGCATGACCAACCAGGGCATCTTAACGGTGATCAGCGGCGCACAGGGTCAGCCGGTCTCCATCGGCACCACGGCCGCCTCGACCACGGTCACCGGGTTCCACGACCTCTCGGTGCCCTACACTTCTCCGAGCCCAGGCCCCGCCTCAGGTTGTACATACACGGAAACGCCACTGAATATCGGCGAGGTGAACGGCACCATCATCACCGACGCGCCACCGCCGACGATCAGTTGCCCCGCAGAAGGTACGCTGGCCACCAAGGCCCTGGCCGACCAGGCCGCACTCGACACGCTCGCCGCCTTCAACGATCTCGCGGCACGCCCCGGTGCGGTGGATCCCGGCGCCAACCTCGGCGGCCTGACCCTGGCCCCGGGGGTCTACGCCCACTCCGCAGGCACCTTCCTGATCACGGGCTCGGACCTGACGCTCGACGCCGGGGGCAATGCCGACGCAGTCTGGGTGTTCCAGATGGCCACCTCGCTCACGGTTGGCGCCGCAGGGCTGCCGCGCAGCATCATCCTCGCCGGCGGGGCACAACCCAAGAACATCTTCTGGCAGGTCGGCAGCTCGGCGACGATCAACGCGGCCGGCGGCGGCACCATGGTGGGCACCATCATTTCGTCCGCCGGCACCTCGATCTCGACCGCCGGCAATCTCACCATCACCACGCTCAACGGCCGGGCCCTGGCCCTGACTGCCTCGGTCACGATCGTCAATACCGTCATCAATGTGCCGGCCCCGTAAGGCGCACGAGCCACTCTGGAGAACAACATGAAATTACTAAGCACAGCAGGCGCACTGGGCCTCCTCGGATTCGCAGCGCTCAGCGCACCGGCGATGGCCGCCGAAGGCCTGGGCTGGTACGGCGGGCTGGGATTGGGCCAATCGCGGGCCCGGATCCACGATGACCGGATCTCGGACCAGTTGGCCCGATCGGGCCTGGTGATGGACTCGATCGATGAAGATGCGCGCGACTTCGGCTTCAAGGTGTTCGGCGGCTGGCAGTTCCACCCCAACCTGGCCTTCGAAGCCGGTTACTTCAACCTGGGTGAGTTCGGCTTCACGGCGAACACCACGCCGGCCGGAACCTACACCGGGAACGTCAAGTTCCAGGGCCTGAACGCCGATGCGGTGGGCATGCTGCCGATCACGGACCAGTTCTCGCTGCTCGGCCGGGTGGGCATCACCTATGTCGAGACCCGCGGCGAATTCAGCGGCACCGGGGCGGTCTCGGTCACCGACACCAGACCGAGGAACAATGAAACCAGTGTCAAGTTCGGCTTTGGCGCGCAATACGCGTTCACCGATTCGCTCGCCCTGCGTGCCGAGTGGGAGCGCTATGCCGTGAAGGATGCCGTGGGCAACAAGGGCGACATCGACATGATGCTGGTGGGCCTGGTCTATTCGTTCGGCGGGGGC
>JBKJUC010000168.1:0-10966 GCA_046590325.1 Burkholderiales bacterium
CCGGACCGCTGGGACGATTCGCTGGCCGGATACGACCGATTACGGGTGATCATCAATGCGATGACCCGCCTGCGCGTCTGCACGCCAGACGGCCGCATGGAGTTCAGCCACAAGGGCAAGTTGGAAGACATCCCCGAGGGTTACATGCCCTGGTTCGCGGTGCCAGGCCGTCGCAGCGCCGACAGTACGGTGATCTGCGGCCACTGGTCGGCCCTTGGCCTGCGGGCGGAAACGAAACTGCTGGCGCTGGATACCGGTTGTCTCTGGGGCCGGCGCCTCTCAGCGGTGCGCCTGGAAGACCGCAAGGTATTCCAGGTGTCCTGCCCTAAACTGGCAGATTGAGATTCGCCGCAATCGCCGCGCGGGTTTCAATCGCGAGTTCACGCCGCGTCCGGCCCTTCGCATCGATCGGCGCAAGAAAATGCAGTTCAGCGGTAATGCGCGTCTGCCGCAGGATCGCACGTATGGATTCCGCCAGGCTGGCGTCGCCGACGTAACTGGCGTCGATGCAAAATTTTCCGTCCCCATCCAGGTAGCGCAGCGCCACCGGGCAGACCAGTGCCTCCTCGTCCACGGCCGGCTGCAGCAGCGATCCGTGGAACTTTCCGATCTCGTCGCCATGCGTCGTGGTGCCTTCGGGAAACACGCCGATCGCATCACCATCCACGAAAGCGGCATGGATCGACTGGTTGATACGCATCGCGTGGCGCTTGCTGCCCCTTTCGATGAACAGCGTCCCGGTACGCGCGGAAAGCCAGCCGATTACCGGCCAGCCCCGCACTTCCGACTTGGCGATAAAGCGCACCTGCCAGACGGAATGGATGACCTGGATGTCCAGCCAGGAGACATGGTTTGCGACAAGCACCAGCGGCCGCGAAACTTCCACCGGCGGTTTGCCGTGCACCTTCGGCACGACATTGATGATCGCGAGGCTGCGCGCCGACCAGCGGCGCACGGCATCCCGGCGGCGAAGCCTGCCGTAAAAGGGAAAAAGAACCGCGACCGTAAAGACACCGCGGATGAGATGAAGGGCGAGTCGGGATGCGCGATAGAAACGTACCGGCAGCGGGGTCATTTTCACGGCAATCACCGCGGCTAAAGCGTTCTTCCGAATGCCTCCTTGAACCGGCTGCCGATCTGCGCGAGGTCGAACACATGATTCTGCGCGCCGCGTTCGGCAATCTTGATCGAGCCGATAAGCGACGCGAGACGGCCGCTAGTCGCCCAGTCCATGTCGTTCGTGATCCCATAGAGCAATCCCGCTCGGTAGGCATCGCCGCAGCCGGTGGGGTCGAGCACCCGGGCCGGTTTTACGGCCGGGATGGTTTCCATCCCGCCTTTGGAAAAAATCCGTGAGCCCTGCGCACCCTGCGTGACGATGAAGGCCTTCACCAGCTTCGACAGTTCCTCGATGGTCTTGCCGGTGCGTTCCTGGACCAGTTTCGCCTCGTAGTCGTTGGCCGTAACGTAATCGGCCTGGCGGATGAAATTCATCAGGTCGTCGCCATTGAACAGGGGCAGGCCCTGCCCTGGATCAAAAATGAAGGGCACGCCGGCTTCGTGGAATTCGCGCGCATGCTGCAGCATGCCCTCGCGCCCATCGGGCGAAACAATGCCGAGCCCGACATCCTTCGCATCGGCGATGTGATTGAGATGCGAGAAGTTCATCGCCCCCGGATGGAATGCCGTGATCTGGTTGTCGTCGAGATCGGTGGTGATGAAGGCCTGGGCCGTGAAGGCCTCGGGCACCTGGCGCACGTGCGACTGCGACAGCCGCAGCTTTTCAAGGCGGTAAGCGTACGGCTGCCAGTCCTGGCCGACGGTGGCCATGATCAGCGGATTGCCGCCGAGCATCTTCAGGGAATAGGCGATGTTGCCGGCGCAGCCGCCGAACTCGCGGCGCATGTCCGGCACCAGGAACGAGACATTCAGGATGTGGATCTGGTCGGGAAGGATGTGTTTCTTGAAATGGTCCTGGAACACCATGATGGTGTCGTAGGCGACGGAACCGCAAATGAGTGTGCGCATGTCCTGGTCCGGTAGTTATCGATTTAGCACGAAAGCCTTGAAGCCGAGTTCCTTGCGCACACGTTCGGCGGCAAGCTCCGCGTCGTCACGCGTCTTGTAGGGACCGGCATGCACCTTGTAGCTGCCATCGACGCGATAGACCTGCATGGAGTCCGCCAGCCAGGCGAGATCGATGCGCAGCTTGCGCAGGAATGCATCCGCGTTCTGCGCCGCCGAGAAGGCGCCAAGCTGAACGAAGATGCCGCCGCTTTCCGTGGCCAGCGGCGACGGCACCGGCGCAGGCACCGGCGCAGCCGTTACTTCCGTTCGCGCATTGCCCGTTCCCGGAATAATGGCTTCGACCTCGACCATGCCGCTGCCATGTCCGATCAGGTCGAGGCGATGCGCGGCTGCATACGAGAGATCGATGAGTCGATCCTGGTGGAAGGGCCCGCGGTCGTTCACGCGAACAACCACCGACCTGCCGTTGCTCACATTGGTCACGCGCGCGTAGCTCGGCAGCGGCAGGAGGGTATGCGCAGCCGACAGCCCGTACATGTCGTACACCTCACCGGAAGATGTCTTCTGTCCGTGATAGCGCTTGCCGTACCAGCTCGCGAGGCCGCGCATCTTGTACGGTGTCAACTGGGTGTAAGGCGTGTAAGTCCTGCCGAAGACCGCATACGGCCGGCCGGTGTGCCGGTTGAGCGGCTCTATTTTAGGCACCGGCTCCGCCGCCGAGTCGAAATTGGCCGGGGGATTGGCGCCGGGACCGTCGTCGAGGTAATAGCCGCCCGGCTTGGTTGCGGGACGCGACGACGGCGCGCTACCGCAACCCGCGATCATCGTGGCGGCGATCGCCATGACGATCATCGCTGAGGGGCGAGGAAAAAGCTTTCGTCTTGACATGATCATCGAATGCATTGGGTCCTTGGTTTGTTGCGCAGCTTCAAAGATATCTCCCTCGCCCCTGCTGTGCTTCAAGTGTTCCCTTGTCGTCCCTATGTCTGCACCAGACGTCTATGCGTATGGATGCTCATCAGCAACCCGATTCCGAATAGTATGGTCACCAACGAGGTACCGCCGTAGCTGATCAGCGGCAGCGGAACACCGACCACCGGCAGGATGCCGGCGACCATTCCCATGTTCACAAACGCATAGGTAAAGAACGTCAGCGTAATCGCGCCGGCCAGCAGTCGCGTGAACAAGGTCGGCGCATTGGCGGCGATCACCAATCCGCGCCCGATGACCAGCAGGAACAGCACCAAGAGCACCACGTTGCCAATGAGTCCGAACTCTTCGGCATAGACGGCAAAAATGAAATCGGTGGTGCGTTCCGGGAGAAAGTCCAGGTGTGACTGAGTGCCGTTGAGCCAGCCCTTGCCCATGAATCCGCCGGACCCCAGCGCAATGGTGGACTGAATGGTGTGATAACCGGCGCCGAGCGGATCCTGCGAGGGATCGAGCAGCGTCAGTACACGCTGGCGCTGGTAGTCGTGCATCATCGACCACAGGAAAGGCAGGCTGGCAGAACCGGCCAGGCCGAGCCCCACAAGGAGCTTCCACGACAATCCGGCGAGGAACAGCACGTAGAATCCGGCAGCAGTCACCAGCAGCGCCGTGCCGAGATCGGGCTGTTTTGCAATCAACAGCACCGGCACCAGCACCAGCACCGTTCCGACCGCGAAATTGCGCAGTCGCAGGATGGCTTCGTAGCGGTCGAAGTACCACGCGAGCATCAGTGGCAACGCGATCTTCATCAGCTCGGAAGGCTGGATGCGGGTGAAGCCGAGGTTGAGCCAGCGTTGCGCGCCGTTGACGATCATTCCGAAGACGTCGACGGTAATCAGCAGGATGACGCCGAAGACATACAGCGGCAGCGCGATGCGATTGAGGTAGTGCAGCGGCACGTTCGCGGCTATCCACATCACCGCAAGCGCGACGGCGATGTTGGCGAGCTGTCCGAGCACGCGGTCGAAGCTGGCGCCGGAGGCGCTGAACAGCGTGGCCAGGCCCAGGCCCATGAGCAGCGCAACAAGGACGATCAACTGGCGGTCAATGTGCCTGACCAAAGCAGTCCACAGCCGGTTAATCATTTTCCTGCCCCGACTCCACTGCAGCGGCCGGTTTCGGCGGCGGCTCCTTGCCAAGCAAATAGAAGTCCAAGACCTGGCGCGCTATCGGTGCGGCCGTGCTGCTGCCGTGACCGCCGTTCTCGACCAGGATCGCCAGCGCAATCTTGGGATCGTCTGCCGGCGCATAGGCGATGAACAATGCGTGGTCGCGATGGCGCTCGTTGATGCGGGTCTCGTCGTACTTCTGGCCTTTCATGCCGATCACCTGCGCGGTGCCAGTCTTGCCCGCGAACAGGTACTTCGTATTCAATCCCGCCCACGCGGCGGTGCCGCCGGGTTTGGTGACATCCACCATCGCGTCACGCACGCGCCGGATGTTGTCCGCCTTAAGCGGCACTTCCGAGATTGGCTGCGGCTCGATGGTGGTCAGTGCATCGGTCTGGCTGTCCTGGATATGCCTGACGACGTGCGGCCGGAAAACCTTGCCGTCGTTGGCCAGGATCGCGGTGGCCTGAGCCAGTTGCAAAGGCGTGGTCAGGTTGTAGCCCTGACCGATGCCGACGGAAATGGTGTCGCCAACAAACCACTTCTGCTGGAACCGGCGCTGCTTCCAGTCCTGCGACGGCAGCAGGCCGGCCACTTCGCCCTCGATGTCGATCCCGGTTTTCTGGCCGAGGCCGAACTGGCCGATGAACTGGTGGATGGCATCGATGCCCAGCTCCTGCGCCAGCCCGTAAAAATACGTGTCGCAAGACTGCACCACCGCCTTGTGCAGATCCACCAGGCCATGGCCGCCGGCCTTCCAGTCCCGATAAACGTGGCCCCCGCCTCCCAGCACGAAATAGCCTGGATCAGAAATCGTGAAGCCCGGCTTGCGCTTGCCAGTCTCGAGACCTGCGAGCGCCATGAAGGGCTTGAAAGTCGAGCCAGGCGGATACACGCCCTGAAGCGCGCGGTTGTTGAGCGGATGGTCGGGGGAGTTGTTCAGTGCATCCCAGTTCTGCGGATCGATGCCTTCGACGAAAAGATTGGGATCGAAGCCCGGCTTGGACACCAGCGCCAGCACGCCGCCGGTCTTCGGCTCAATCGCCACCAGCGATCCACGGCGGTCGCCAAACACCTGTTCCGCGACTTGTTGCAGGCGCGCGTCCAGCGCCAGCAGCAGATTGTCTCCAGATATCGGCAGGATGCTGCGCAGGGTGCGCACCGAACGACCGTTGGCGTCTGTCTCCACATGTTCGTAGCCGGTAACGCCACGCAGCTGTTTCTCATACCGCTGCTCAAGCCCGACCTTGCCGATGTAGTCCGAAGCGCTGTAGTTGGCCGCCGTGCCTTCCTTCCGGAGCAGATCAACGTCGCCGTCGCTGATGCGGCCGATGTAGCCGACGACGTGCGAGGCGATCTCGCCGTAGGGATAGTGGCGGAACAGGCGCGCGTTGATATCCACGCCGGGAAAACGGTAGCGGTTCACCGCGAAGCGGGCCACTTCCTCGTCGTTCAACCGGGTGCGGATCGGGATGCTGGCGAAATCGTGTCCCTCTTCCAGAAGTTTCTGGAAGCGTTTCCTGTCCTTCGGAGTGATCTCCACCAGCGTCGAGAGCTGGTTGATGAGTGCGGGCAGGTCATTTACCTGCGTCGTCATGATTTCCAGCGTATAGGCCGCGAAGTTGTGGGCCAGCACCACGCCGTTGCGGTCCAGGATCAGGCCCCGGTTGGGTACCACCGGGACCACGAAAATCCGGTTCTGCTCGGCCAGCGTGTGGTAGTAATCATACTGGACGACCTGAACGTAGAAAAAACGCACGAACAGCACGAAGAACGCGAACAGGACGGCGCCGCCGACGATGGCGAGCCGCATCTGGAAGTAGTAGAGCTCGCGTTGGTGGTCGCGAAGTTCAACCGAGCGAATCATTGCCTCGAAAAACTAGCGGACTGGGGCATTCGGCAGCGGATCAGACATCGTCCGGGTCATGCCGTGGCCGCAGCGGCGCGGTGAATACGATGTGGGCAATCGGCCACAACAGGGCTCCGGTGGCACTGGAGAGGAAATACCACCAGCCCGGCAGTTCGCCGCCGGCGGCCTGCCGCACGCCGAGCACAATTAACTGCATGGCCAGCAGGATGACGACCACGTGCAGCATCTGGTGGCGCAGGTCGAACATGGACACGCGCCGGTGCAGGAAGATGGCGACGAACATCATGGCCGAGTAAGCCAGCGCATGCTGGCCGAACAGGCTGCCATCGGCCACATCCATCGCCAGTCCCAGCAGCCATGCGGGAAAGAAACCTATTTTTCGCGGCTGGTGGATACCCCAGTAAAGCAGTGCCAGTGCGACAAAGTCGGGGCGCAATGCCAGCACCCAGCCGGTCAGCGGCAGAAGGTTGAGCATGAGCGCGGCCAGCAAGGTCAGCAGGATATAAGCGGGCTTGACCGGCAGCAGGATTTCCTCGGAGTAGATATTGCCGAAGCGCATCAGCCGCCCTTCCTTGGCTTCAGGCGCGGCTTCGCACCTTGCGCGGCTTCGGAGGCGGCCGGGTAATCCGGCAGCGGTGCCAGGCGCGCCAGGACCAGGACTTGTTTGTGACGGTTGACACCCGCCGTCGGCGTGCAGGTGATCTTGGCGAAGGGATAGGCGGCGTTGCGCTCGATGTTCGAGACCACCGCCACCGGCAAACCGGCCGGATAGACGCCGTCGATCCCGGACGTGACCAGCACGTCGCCGTTTTCGATCTCCGCATTCACCGGCATGAAGCGCAGGTCGAGCGCGCCGTCATAGCCCATTCCGAACACCACGGCACGCAGGCCGTTGCGCACGATCTGCACGGGCACCACCTGTTCGCGATCCGTGATCAGGGCGACCTCGGCAGTCCAGGGAAAAGCGCGGCTGACTTGGCCAATCAGGCCGGTGTCGTCCACGACCGCCGCACCTTCCTCAATGTCCTGCGAGGCACCCTTGTCGACGATCACCTTGCGGCTGAAGGGATCGCGTCCGAAGTAGAGGATCTCGGCGCTGACAGAGGATTGTTCGGTGCGCTCCTGCATTTCGAGCAACGCGCGCAGGTGCTGGTTCTCGGCGATTAGCGCCTGCTGGGTCTGCAACAGGCCGGCGTTGAGGAAATTTTCCCGGGCCAGGCGCTCGTTGTCCCGCTGCAGCGAGGACTGGGTGACGAAGAAGCTGCTTACGCGCGAGCCCAGTTCTCCGGGAACGTCGGCCAAATTCTGCAGGGGGAAAAGCACGACGGCGACCACCTTGCGCATCGACTCCATGTAGTGAAAGCGCGCATCGGCGTACAGCAATATCAGGGACAGGGCAGCGAAAAACGAGAGACGGGCAAAGAGGCTGGGCCCCCGCTTGAAGAATGGCGGCGAAGTGTATTCCATCTAGGGGCGACAAGGGCACACTTGAAACGGAGCAGGGATGAGGGGCGACAAGGGCACACTCATATGCACCCGTAGGGGTGTGAAGCGCAGCAGGGTCGAGGGAAATTCGGCGGGAGAGCGGGCCACTTGCGGCGGGAGGCCCTGGGAAGCGCAAACATGCACTTTTTGCTTGACCGCTTTTCCCTCACCCTTCGCCCCTCACCCCTCACCCCTCACGGGGCCATCAGTCATTCGTAAAAATGGTGCCAAGCTTGTCAATCTTTTCCAGCGCCCGGCCGGAGCCGCGCACGACGCAGGTAAGCGGGTCGTCAGCAACAATAACCGGCAGGCCGGTTTCTTCCATCAGCAGGCGATCGATATCGCGCAGCAGCGCGCCGCCACCGGTCAGCACCATGCCCTTCTCGGCGATGTCCGCGCCCAGTTCCGGCGGGGTCTGCTCGAGGGCTGACTTGACCGCGCTGACGATACTATTGAGCGGATCGGTCAGCGCTTCCAGAATTTCATTGCTGGAGATGGTAAAGCTGCGCGGAATGCCTTCCGCCAGGTTGCGGCCTTTGACTTCCTTCTCGCGCACTTCCGAACCGGGAAAGGCCGAACCGATTTCCTTCTTGATCTCCTCGGCTGTGGTTTCACCGATCAGCATGCCGTAGTTGCGACGGATGTAGTTGATGATGGCCTCATCGAACTTATCGCCGCCGACCCGCACCGAGCCGGAGTAGACGATTCCGCCCAGGGAAATCACGCCCACTTCCGTCGTGCCGCCGCCGATGTCCACCACCATGGAACCGGTGGCTTCCTCCACCGGCAGTCCGGCGCCGATCGCTGCCGCCATCGGCTCCTCGATCAACTCGACCTTGCGCGCGCCCGCGCCATAGGCCGATTCGCGGATCGCCCGGCGCTCGACCTGGGTCGAGCCACACGGTACGCAAATGACGATGCGGGGACTAGGGGAGAACAGGCGGGAATCGTGAACCTTTTTGATGAACTGCTTGAGCATCTGCTCGGTGACGGTGAAGTCGGCGATCACGCCGTCCTTCATCGGCCGGATGGCGGTGATATTGCCCGGCGTGCGCCCCAGCATCTGCTTGGCGGCAAGTCCGACCTCCTGGATCACCTTCTTGCCATTCGGACCACCTTCCTGCCGGATTGCTACCACGGACGGCTCGTTGAGCACGATGCCCTTGCCCTGAACATAGATCAGGGTATTGGCGGTGCCGAGGTCAATGGCGAGATCGTTGGAGAAGTAGCCGTTTAGAAATCCGAACATTTGGCGGGGCCCAGTCTGTCTCAGTGCAGAAAAAAGATGCGCGTATGATACCCTATCGTACTGCGGCAGATAACAAAAACCGGCAATTCCGGAGGTGGGACGACTGGCGGCGGCCGTGCAGCACGGCATCCCGTTTCAAACCCGCGCCCCGGTTCGCAACCCAGGAAGCTTCCCGGCAAATGGCACTCACCCTCAGCGACGTCAAGCGTATCGCCCATCTCGCGCGCATTGAGATCACGGAAGGCGAGGCCGAGCACACCCTCGGCCAGTTAAACGACATTTTCGTGATGATCGAACGCCTGCAGTCCGTCGACACCAGCCGGATCGAGCCGATGTCCCATCCACTTGGCGGCAGCCAGCGCCTGCGGGAAGATGCGGCGAGTATTCCGGACGTACGCGATGTCGTCCTCGGGAACGCGCCTGCGCAGCAGGACGGACTGTTCCTGGTCCCCAAAGTGATCGAATAGGGTATCGGCGATGTCGGCAACCGAACTATCCCGCAAGTCCGTGGCCGACCTCGGCCGGGCGCTGTCCGCCAGATCGGTGTCCGCCGTTGAACTGGCCCGTTCGTACCTGGAGCGTATCGACCGCCACAAGGATCTCAATGCCTTCCTGGACGTCCGCCCCGAGGTGACGCTGGCCCAGGCGCGCGCGGCCGACGCCCGCATCGCGCGCGGCGAGGCGACCCCGCTCACCGGCATCCCCATCGCCCACAAGGACATTTTCGTCACCCGCGACTTCGCGTCGACGGCTTCCTCCCGAATGCTCAAGGGCTACATGAGCCCCTTCGACGCCACCGTGGTCGAAAAGCTGACCGGCGCCGGTATGGTCTCGCTCGGCAAGCTCAACTGCGACGAGTTCGCCATGGGCTCGTCCAACGAGAACAGCTTCTACGGCAACGTACTCAACCCGTGGGACAAGACCGCCGTTCCGGGCGGGAGTTCCGGCGGCTCCGCAGCAGCCGTCGCCGCGCGCATCGCGCCGGCCGCGACTGCAACCGATACCGGGGGTTCGATCCGCGAGCCTGCGGCCTTTTCCGGCATAACCGGCATCAAGCCGACCTACGGCCGGGCGTCGCGCTGGGGCATGATTGCCTTCGCCTCCAGCCTCGACCAGGCGGGCATCATGACCCAGTCGGCGGAGGACGCCGCGCTCATCTTCAACGCCATGCTGGGCTTCGATCCTAAAGACTCGACCAGCGTCGAGCGGCCGGCCGAGGACTACACCCGGTCACTGAATACTGACCTCAAAGGCCTGCGCATCGGCGTACCGAAGGAGTTTTTCGGGGAAGGCCTGCAGCCGGACGTGGAAAAGGCAGTGCGCGAAGCTCTGGCGGAGTATGTGCGGCTCGGGGCAAAACTGGTGGATATCTCGCTCCCCAACGCCGAACTGGGCATCCCGGTCTATTACGTGATCGCCCCCGCCGAATGTTCCTCGAACCTGAGCCGATTCGACGGCGTGCGTTACGGCCACCGCGCGGCCCAGTACGGCGACCTGATCGACATGATTAAAAAGTCGCGCAAGGAAGGCTTTGGGCCGGAGCCCCGGCGCCGCATACTGATCGGCACTTACGTGCTTTCGCACGGCTACTACGACGCTTATTACATCCAGGCGCAGAAGGTTCGCCGGATCATCGCCGACGAATTCCAGCAGGCCTTCCAGCAGTGCGACATCATCGCCGGGCCGGTCACCACCAGCGTGGCCTTCGGTTTCGGCGAAAAAGCGGCGGATCCGGTGTCGATGTACCTGTCCGACCTGTATACGATCCCCGCCAGCCTCGCCGGCATCCCCGGCATGAGCATCCCCTGTGGCTTCGGCGCCAAGAACCGGCCGGTCGGCCTGCAGCTGATGTCAAACTACTTCGAGGAAGCGAAACTCCTCGGCGTCGCGCACCGCTATCAGCAGGCGACCGACTGGCACACGCGTATTCCTAAAGAGTTTGCCTGACCGCAACTTTCTAACCGCAAAGGCGCGAAGGCGCAAAGAAAAGCACGCAAAGTACTGCGATGACGAATTCGGCACCAACAACATCGATCAGCAGGAGAATTTCAAGTCATATGTCTCTATCCTTGCTTACCTTTGCGCCCCCTTCGCGCCTTTGCGGTGAGGGGTTAATCGCATGAGCTGGGAAATCGTCATCGGGCTGGAAACCCACGCGCAGTTGTCGACGCAGTCGAAGATCTTCTCGCCCGCGCCGACTGCGTTCGGCGCCGAGCCCAATACCCAGGCCAGCGT
>JBKJUC010000191.1:0-4059 GCA_046590325.1 Burkholderiales bacterium
CCGAATTGGTGAAGGCGCAACTGGAAAAAGCCGGGGGGTCAGCGCAACAGATATTTCCTGCACAAGGGCACGCGCGTGGCCGGTTTGATGCGCAGCAAGTTTGCCATCGGCGCGGGGTCGAGGGTCTGCGCCAGCGTGAAGCGCTCGAGTGCGGTGGGCGACAGGTGCATCATGGTGCGGGCTCCGGTGGGAAGGGCACGGAAGCGGGCCGCGGCATGAAACGTGCAGACCGCGCATGATGGAGGCCTTGTACGCGAATGCCGCAGGCGCGCTAGACTGTGCGCCGTGCAGATGCGCCGGAGCAGTGCGAGGCGCACCGATTGATTGCGCCCGGGATCACGGAGACTGCAGATGCCGAATACCTTGCAACCGCAGATTGACGGCCCGCTGAAAGTCAGCGGCGAGGCGGCGATTTTCGCCGCGGACGGGACCCTGCTCGAACAGGCCGGCGAGCTGCTGTTGTGTCGCTGCGGCCGCTCCGCCTCGAAGCCCTATTGCGATGGCTCCCACAAGGACACGGGCTTTCGCGACCGGGGCGCGGTCTCCGCTGCCTACAAGCCCAAGTGCGCCGATCCCGAATCCACCGGCGCCGTACTCAAGCTCAGCCTGCGCCCCAATGGTCCGATCCGCTGCCTCGGCGACATGCGCATCGACGATCCCTCCGGCACCGTTGCCTGGACCGGCAAGCAGGCCTTCCTCTGCCGCTGCGGCGAATCGAAGAACAAGCCGTTCTGCGACGGGACGCACCGCGACAGCGGGTTCGCGTCGGATTGAGCACGCGAAATGAAGGTTAAAGGTGCCCCTTCCAGGGATACCGAGCTTCGCCCATAAAAGGGAAAAGGTTAAAGTGGAAGACAGAAAGCTCTGAGTTCGGGCTCTTTACAGTTCTTCCGGAAACAAAAAAAGACGCGGCATTTCCGCGTCTTTTTGTTGGAAGAGGTAAAGAATTTTTCTTTTACCTTTTACCTTTTACCTTTTACCTTTTACCTTTTACCTTTCCCCTCATCCTAGCCCGGAACGCTGGCGGACGATTTATCGGGAACGATGACATCCCCGATGAGCTTGTCCCGCATCCTGCGGCCTTCGATGAACTTCCATTTCATCGGGTGTTCCTCGGGCTGCGGGCGCAGCAGGGAGTCGACGTAATCGGCGGCATTCTCGATTGGCTGAAGGGGGGTCTTCTTGTCCATATGGGGAGGGGACCGGCTGTGAAGGATGGCAACAAGCTAGCACGCCGGCATGGGTGCGTTGTGACAGTTTATTGACAGTGATTGCGCCATGTAAAAGCGTGGCGCATTCAACAGGCTACAAGCTTATTCTGCGCTGGTCGGACGGGGGGCTGCTCAAGATTTGCACAGCCGCCGGATGCGTTTCGCGTCAGTGAACGCTCAGTTCGAGAAGATGCGCCACAGCGCGCTGCCGAAGCGGCCGATGGCCAGCACGCTGAATACCGCGGCTGTCAGCGCAACGATTACAACCAGCGTCCGCGATTCCGTCGTCTTGTTGCGGAATGCAGCCCACGACAGCTTTAAGGCGGCCAGCGAAAACGCAGGCACGATCAGCATCAGCGGGAGCATCAGCAGATAAGCGAAAGTGGATTGCTGATCGAGCGGCACGCGCGACAACATGTTGCCGAACCACAATGTGCCCGCACCGATCGCCAGCGCCGCGCCGCCTGCTTTGGGGGCCGAACGCTCCCACCATGTCTGTACCGGTTCGTCGCCGGCGGAATCCTGATCAGTTTCCTGCGCCAGGTCGCCGGTGTCCTGCGGGTGTCCGGATTCCCCGGCCGTCATGCTCCCGCCTGTTTCAGTTTTTCGCGGATGTCCTCGATGCGCTTGCGGTTCACGCCGAAATCGCTGTAGCCGACGCGCGAGGCCGAGCGCACGTGGATGACCTTGTCGTAGGCCGGCAGGAAGAACTCGACGTCGTCGACGAAGCCCATCAGCGCGCTCTCGTACTCGGCATAGAGATAGTCGGGCGTCTCCTCGATGATGCGGGCGCGCGGGATGTTGCCGATGATGGACCGGAGCTTGCGGATCACTTCCTCGCGCGTGCCGGTATAGGCCAGCGGCGCAATCGCATGTGCCTGGTCGGCCCCCTGGCTGCTCACCGCGTTGGGGGACGAAGACACTTCCTTGAGCTTGCCGTTCCTGACGCCGAGGCCATGGGGCCGTGTGCCGCTGAACAATCCCATCCTGGAGCCCGCTCCTTCAATAAATAAATATATAGCGTGTACGTGATTTTACACTTGGCAGGACTTTTACACCGTGTCACCGATCTTGTGCAACACTGGCCACGATCTGGACCACAAGGCAGAACAAAATGCCGGTCAACCCCATCTTTTCCTGGATTGCCGCCCCGCTCGGCCTGGTTGCCGCGCTCGGGGTGATTGCGGCCGGGCAGGCCCCGCTCGAGGACATCGACCTTTCCGCCGGTGCCTTTACCACCACCCGCGCGGACAAGCAGGCCTACTCCGAGCCCGCCGCGGTGCTCGATATCCGGCAGCGGCAGCTCTTCATGGCGGGACGCAGCGTGTTCCATCGTCAGTGGGCTTCGGTCAACTCCCTGAACGGCGACTGGGGACTGGGACCCACTTTCATCGCCGACCGTTGCAGCACCTGCCACGTCAATACCGGGCGCGGCAAGCCGCCCGAATCCGGCGAACAGATGCTTTCCATGCTGGTGCGGGTGAGCGTTCCCGGCAGCGACGCGCACGGCGCGCCGAAGCCGCATCCGAACTACGGCGATCAGTTGCAGAACCGCGCGCTCGACGGGACGCATGTGGATTTCGCCTACGCGGGCGCGCCGGTGCCGCGAGAGGCGGACGTCTATCTTGACTGGGAGGAGCGCCGCGTCACGCTGCCCGATGGCGAAACGGTCGAGCTGCGTTCACCGAAGCTGCGCATCGAGAATCCCAACTTCGGCCCCCTCGGCGATGACACCGCAACCTCGGTGCGCATCGCGCAGCCGATCTTCGGCCTGGGGCTCCTGGAAGCGGTGCCGGAGCAAACGCTTGAGGACATTGCGCGCAGACAGAAAGCGGCGGGCTTCAACGGCCGGCCCAACTATGTGTGGGATTCGATCAATGGGCGCCGCGCTCGCGGCCGCTTCGGCTGGAAGGCGAACCAGCCTTCGCTCAAGCAACAGATCGTCACCGCCGCAATCGGCGACATGGGTGTCGCGTCGCGATTCTTCCCCGACCAGAACTGTCCGCCGGTGCAGGAGATCTGCGCGCGTCACCTGCCGGGCAACGTCCCCGAACTCGGGAGCAGTGAAATCGATACCCTCGAACTGTGGCTGCGCGGCCTCGCCGTGCCCGCGCGGCGGAACATGCGCGATCCCGACGTGCAAAAGGGAGAACGGTTGTTCGCCCAGGCGCAATGTTCCGTCTGCCATGTGCCGGAACTGAAGACCGGCGTGTCCGCGCAGATGCGCCAGCTTTCTAACCTGGCCTTCCGCGCCTATACCGACCTGCTGCTGCACGACATGGGCGAGGAACTCGCCGACGGCCGGCCCGACTTCCTTGCCGGCCCGCGCGACTGGCGCACGCCGCCGCTGTGGGGGCTGGGCTTGTCGCAGACGGTCAGCGGCAGCACGGCGATGCTTCACGACGGCCGCGCGCGCAACGTGACCGAAGCGATCCTTTGGCATGGCGGCGAAGCGGCGGGCTCGCGGGAAGCTTTTCGCAACATGGACAGGGCCGGGCGGGACGCGCTGGTGAAATTCGTGGAAGCCATCTAGGCTGCGAGCGTTTCTGCGGACTGTGTCTTAACTGTTTTCACCGCAAAGGATCTGGAAGGATTTTTAGTGACGGGTGATTGATGACGCGTTCTGTCTTGTTCCTGTTGTTCCTCTGCATCGGCATAGTGCCGGCAGCCACGTTGGCGGACGACGCGGACTTCGCCGTTCTCGTGTTCTCCAAAACCGCCGGATTCCGGCACGACTCGATCCCGGCGGGCATTGCGGCCATCCAGGCCCTGGGCACGCAGGACAACTTCCGTAGAAACCAGGGTCAGACTCGATTTTTCTTGCCACGACTTACCCGGTTGGCGAGTC
>JBKJUC010000262.1:0-39035 GCA_046590325.1 Burkholderiales bacterium
AGACCGGCCGAAACTACTATCCGAGTTCACGGCTGGCCTCTTTTCCGCCGTCGTCAAATCCCCGCAGGGGCAGCTTGTGCCGCTGCTGCGCCCCTGACGTGCGATTTTCGTACGAAAGGCTGAAACTCCACGGGCGGAATTGAATTCTTGTTCGGCCATGACCTTTTCAAAGCAAGTTCCATCCCCGTGTAGTGGATTATTCATCTCCTTGAATGGGCTCAATTCCCGCAGAGCATACGGCCATCGATCCGTCAGATTCTCGGACTATCATCCACGTGGCGCCAGGTTGTGTCCGGCAGATGCGCTCATGCGCGATACGGTAGTATCCATCCGGAATGGAAAACAAAAACCAGTTCCGCCTTCTGCTTGAGCGCCGGTTCGGGCCGTTTTTCCTGGCACAGTTGTTCGGTGCGTTCAACGACAATGTCTACAAGAATGCGCTGGTCATCCTGGTGACCTACCACGCGGCGGACTATTCGAATATCGATTCCAACCTGCTGACGAACGTCGCGGCTGGATTGTTTATATTTCCCTTCCTGATTTTCTCTGCAAGCGCAGGGCAGCTTGCCGACAAGTTCGACAAGGCGCTGCTCATCCGCACCATCAAGGCGGTGGAAGTCGGCATCATGGTCATCGCCGGAATCGGCCTCCACATTAAGAGCCTGCCGCTGTTGCTAACAGCGCTGTTCCTGCTGGGACTGCATTCGACCTTCTTCGGTCCGGTCAAGTATTCGATCCTGCCGCAGACCTTGCGGCCGGACGAACTGGTGGGCGGCAACGGACTGGTGGAAATGGGTACCTTCCTTGCCATCCTCGCGGGCACGATCCTCGCGGGACTGCTGGTGACACTGAACAATGGCGCGGCCTGGGTCACCGGCCTGATCGTGTTTGTAGCCGTGCTCGGCCTGCTCGTCAGCCTGTTGATTCCGCGTGCCGCCGCCATCGATCCTGCTCTGGCTTTCAACTGGAATCCGATCAGCGAAACCTGGAAGAACATCGGGGTTGCCCGCACCAACCGGTCGGTTTTCCTGTCGCTGCTGGGGATTTCCTGGTTCTGGTTCTATGGCGCGCTGTTCCTGTCGCAGTTTCCGGCCTACAGCAAATCGGTGCTTGGCGGCGACGAGCACGTGGTCACGCTGCTGCTGGCGCTGTTCTCCGTCGGGGTGGCCGCCGGTTCGCTGTTGTGCGAGCGACTCTCCGGGCATAAGGTGGAAATCGGCCTGGTGCCCTTCGGCTCCATCGGGTTGAGCTTGTTTGCCGTGGACCTGTACTTCGCGACTCCGCATGGCGTCACGCAAACGGGACTTGGGGCCATGGAGTTACTGCGGCAGCCGGGCTCCTGGCGCATTGCCGCCGACCTGTTTCTGATCGGTTTGTTCGGCGGTTTTTACATCGTGCCGCTCTATGCGCTGATCCAGTCGCGCAGTGCGCCCAGCCATCGTTCGCGCATTATCGCGGCCAACAACATTCTCAACGCGCTGTTCATGATCGCCGCCGCCGGCATTGCGGTCATTGTGCTGAAGGCCGGGGCGACAATTCCGCAATTGCTGCTGCTGACCGGCATTATCAATGCCGCGGTGGCCATCTATATCTACACGCTGGTGCCGGAGTTTCTGCTGCGTTTCCTGGACTGGCTGCTGGTCCATTCGGTTTTTCGCCTGAAGACGACGGGAACCGGGTATTTTCCGGAACAGGGTGCGGCGGTACTGGTCTGCAACCACCAGAGTTTCGCCGATGCGCTGGTTGTGGCGGCGGCTTGCCGGCGACCGATACGCTTTGTGATGTACCACGCCATTTTCAACATTCCCGTGCTCAGCTTCGTTTTTCGTTCGATGAAGGCCATTCCGATCGGATCGTCGAAAGAGGCGCCGGAGGTGCTTGCCAAAGCCATGGACGAGGTCGCGGCCGCGCTCAGGGGCGGAGAACTGGTGTGCATCTTCCCAGAAGGTGGATTGACGGCCGACGGCGCGGTGGGCGTGTTCAGGCCGGGCGTGATGAAAATCCTGGAAAGCACACCGGTACCGGTGATCCCGATCGCTTTGTCGGGTTTGTGGAAGAGCGTATTCTCCCGAAATCGTGCGATCTCGGTGCCCTTTGCGCGCCTGTTCCCGACGATAAGGCTCGCAGTCGGGGCGCCGCTCGATCCAAAGAGTGTGACGCCGGAGGGCTTGCGGGAAGGGGTGATCGGCCTGATGGCCGGACGCAACTGACGCTGGTCAGCGCAAGGCGTTGCGGGAACTGGTGAAGATGGTCAGGCGCTGGCCGGCGCGGATCTGGTTGCTGCGCAGGCCGTTCCAGTCCTTGATCGCGGCGACCGTGACACGGTGCTTGCGGGCGATGGAGTACAGGCTGTCGCCGCTACGCACCCTGTACGCGACGCGCCCGCCGAAGCGGTCATCCGGCGCCTGGAATTCCGGCGTGTTCCAGGTATCGCCAAAGTTCGATGCATCCGCGTCTTCATCCATCGGCACCAGCAGGGAACGTCCGGGGCGCAGCGTTACGTGCCGGTTGATGCCGTTGATTTCACGCAACCGCTCTTGCGTAATGCCAAACCTGGCGGCAACGGTCTCGAGGTTCTCGTTTTTCTTCAGCGTGTAGGTCTGCCAGGAAACCAGCGGCTCTTCGTAACCCTTGAGGTTCGCCGTGAAGATGCCGGCCTTGTCCACGGGGACCAACAGGGTGCGGCTGCCGTTCGAGGTGATGACCGGCCGGGTGTGGGCCGGATTGAGGGAGCGGAAGTCGTCCTCGGTCATTTCCGCAAGTCTCGCGGCAACCTGCATGTCTATGTGTTGCGCCGTGATGACGGTGGTGAAGTAGGGCTGGTTGGGAATGTCCTCCAGCGGGAAGCCGAGTTGTTCCGGATGGGAGATGATGTTTTTCACCGCCTGCAGCTTGGGCAGGTAGTTGCGCGTTTCGCGCGGCATCTGCAGGTACTGGTAGTCCGCCGGTTTGCGCCGGGCCTTGTTCTTCGCCACCGCCCGCGCAACACCGTTCTCGCCCCAGTTGTACGACGCCAGGGCAAGCTGCCAGTCGCCGAACTGGTCGTGCAAGCGATCCAGATAATCGAGTGCTGCGCGGGTCGCCGCCATGACGTCCCGGCGCCCGTCGTACCACCAGGTCTGCTGCAGCCCATAGTGCTTGCCGGTGGAGGGAATGAACTGCCAGATGCCGGAGGCGTGTGCGCGTGAATAAGCGGTCGGGTTGTACGCGCTTTCGATCATCGGCAGCAAGGCGATTTCCATCGGCATCTTGCGTTTCTCCACTTCTTCGACGATGAAGTAAAGATAGAGGCGGCTGCGCTCGATCATGCGGTGCACGTAGTCCGGGTGGTTCAGGTACCAGGCTTCATGCCGTGCAACCAGCGGGCTTTCCAGCTTCGTCATAGCGAAACCGGTGCGAATCCGCTTCCAGAGGCTGTCTGCGGGGATCAGCAGCGTTTCAGCGGGAGCGGCATCCACGACGGCAGCAGTCGGTTCCTCCGCATTCATCGATTCGGCAACAGGTGTTGGACTGCCAGCCGGGGTTTCCGGGAGTGCCGCGCCTGACAAGTCTGACGCGTACTCGGAGGCGTCCAACGGGGGAAGTTCGATGGCGAACAGCGGGGAGGCGATCAGGGCGGCGAACAGACCTGCCACAAGCTTGCGTGTATGCGTCATCCCCATCCGTTCAGCGGTTACCGGGCTCGCGGTGCCGTAAATTCTACAAACGAAGCGTTGCGAGTTGCGCCGTATGCTGCCAAGCAGTCCACGGCGAGTCAAGCAAAAAGGCGTTAACTTTCGTAACGAAAATCCGCAGGTTACGAGCGGTCAGAATGTGTCTTTCCACGCGCGCAGCGCGGCGAAGACCTGCACCGGATCTGTCAGCGTGCGGCCGGCGAAGCGGCTTGCGGCTTCGATCAATGCGGGCTCCTGTGCGCGCAGGAAAGGATTGGCCGCGAGCTCGTCTTTGAGGGATGAGGGCAGGGAGGGCTTGCCACGATCCAGGGCGGCGCGGACCGCAAGCTCCCGATCGCCGATCGCGGGATTGGCGGGATCCGCAGCCCGGGCAAAACGCAGGTTGGCCAGGGTGTACTCGTGTCCGCAGAAAACCAGCGTTTCGCCGGGAAGCGCGGCCAGTTTCGACAGCGACGCATGCATCTGGGCCGGCGTGCCTTCGAACAGACGGCCGCAGCCGCATGAAAACAACGTATCGCCGCTGAACACGACGCCCTCGCCGAAATAGGCGATGTGGCCCGCGGTATGGCCGGGTATGTCGAGCACCCGCATATGCATTCCCAGGCCCGGGACGTCTATTTCGTCATCCTGCTCCAGCTTGCGGCTGATGCCGGGTATGTTCTCCCGCTTCGGACCGAATACCGGTACGTTATACTTCGCCAGCAATCCCGCATTACCGCCGACGTGGTCGGCATGGTGGTGGGTGGCGAGGATGGCCTCGAGTTGCAGGCCTTCGGCATCGAGATAGTCGAGAACTGGGATGGCGTCGCCGGGGTCGACGACGACAGCGCTGCGGCCGCGGCGCAGGCACCAGATATAGTTGTCCTTGAACGCCCGGATGGGCGCGATGGTGACGGGATTCATGCAGGCATCTTTGTTATTGAAGCGCTGAATGTCAAATAAGTCCGGACCCGCAAGCCTTGCGGAGTGGCTCCAGACGCCGCTCGGAGAACATCTGCTCGGCGCCGAGCAGAGATACTACGACCGCGAACTGGCCGATGTGTTCGGTTTCAATGCAATCCAGCTCGGGTTGCCACACTACGATTTCCTGCGCGCCAACCGCATGCCCTTCCGCTTTGTGGCAGGGTCTGAAGGACCTGTTGGCCTGCAATCCGACCTCGAAGCGCTGCCCATAAAAACCGCCACGGCGGACCTGGTGGTCATGCCGCATTGCCTGGAGTTCAGCAGCAATCCCCACCAGATCCTGCGCGAGGCATCCCGCATCCTGATGCCGGAAGGCCACGTGGTGCTGTCCGGATTCAATCCGTGGAGCCTTTGGGGCGCACGTCGGATCGCGGTAAGGCGCAAGGGCGGCATGCCCTGGTCGGGACAGTTCATCAACCTGCCGCGGCTCAAAGACTGGATGGCGCTGCTGGGATTCGAACTCACGGCCGGACGCATGTGCTGCTATGCGCCCCCATTCACCAGCGAAAAATGGCTGCGGCGCTCGGGTTTCATGGAAGCCGCCGGCGACCGCTGGTGGCCGTTCGCGGGGGGCATCTACTTTCTGCACGGCATCAAGCGGGTCCAGGGCATGCGCATCATCACACCCAAATGGCAGTCGGCTCAGGCTCCGAAGAAAGCATTGGCGCCGCTGCCCCACAAGACGAGCCCCGACGATGCCATGGCGGCCCGCAATCCTCTCGACCGACAATGAGCGCACCAGAAAATGCATGAACCGGTGGAGATCTATACCGACGGCGCCTGCAAGGGAAATCCCGGCCCGGGCGGCTGGGGTGCCTGGCTCAAATCGGGCATGCACAGCAAGGAGCTGTTTGGCGGCGAGGTGCAGACGACCAACAATCGCATGGAGCTGACCGCAGTGATCGAAGCCCTGGGGTCGCTGAAGCGTCCGAGCAAAGTCAAGCTGCACACCGATTCCCAGTACGTGAAGAACGGCATTTCGGTCTGGATCCACGACTGGAAGCGGCGCGGCTGGCGCACCGCGGACAAGAAGCCGGTCAAGAACGAGGACCTTTGGCGCAAGCTGGACGACGCCGTTCAGGGGCACGACATTGAATGGATCTGGGTCAAGGGCCATGCCGGCGATCCGGGCAACGAAAGGGCGGACGGACTTGCAAACAAGGGCGTGGAAGAAGTGCTGCGTACTTGAGGGGACAGTGAACGGTGAACAGGGAACACAGTGAACAGCGACAGTGAACGGTGAACGGTGACCGGCGAACAGGAAACAGGACCTTCCAATGCCTGATCCGTTTGCCGATCACCGTTAACCGATCACCCTTAACCGATCACCGTTAACCAATAACCGTTAACCGATAACCGATAACCGAACTCATGCGCCAGATCATCCTCGACACGGAAACTACCGGACTCGACCACACGCTCGGTCATCGGGTCATCGAAATCGCCGCGGTGGAAATGGTCAACCGGCGGTTTACCGAACGCCATTACCACCAGTACATCAACCCGGAGCGTGACATCGACGCGGGGGCCATCGAGGTGCACGGCATCACTGCGGAGTTCCTGGCGGACAAGCCTAAGTTTGCGGACGTGGCGAAAGATTTCCTCGAGTTCGTGGCGGGCGCGGAACTGATTATCCACAACGCACCGTTTGACGTGGGCTTCCTCAACCATGAACTTGCCCTGCTGAAATTGCAGCCGGTACAAAAACATTGCCAGGAAATCACGGATACCCTGAAGATGGCCAAGGGCCTGCATCCCGGCAAGCGCAACTCACTGGATGCGTTGTGCGAGCGCTATCAGGTGGACAATTCGGCGCGCACGCTGCACGGCGCGTTGCTGGATGCGCGCCTGCTGGCCGAGGTTTATCTGTCGATGACCCGTGGTCAGGACAGCCTGCTGATGGACATCGGCGAATCGACATCGCCGCTGCTCGACGGTTCGGTTGAGATGGGTTCGATCGAATTGCTTGTCGTGCGTGCTTCCGCAGAGGAATTGGTTGCCCACGCGAAACAACTCGAAGACATCGACAAGGCTTCCAAGGGGAGCTGCCTCTGGAAAAAACTGGAACCGGCTATCGAGGAAACACGAGGCGAGCGGGGCGGGTTGCTGGTGGGTGGTACTGGGATCGAACCAGTGGCCCCTGCCGTGTGAAGGCAGTGCTCTACCGCTGAGCTAACCACCCGCGCGAGAGGGGGCATTTAACCACAGCGCCCCGGGCAGGGTCAATTTGCGACCTCACGGAACCCTTTGTTTGCAAGGCGTGAAGCGGCAGAGGCATCGCGTACAATAGCGCCTCTTTTCTCGCTCTTGCATTTCCGAACCTTTCGATGGTCCGCACCCGTTTCGCCCCCAGTCCCACCGGATACCTTCACATCGGCGGCGCACGCACGGCTTTTTTCTCGTGGGCCTACGCGCGCAAGACCGGCGGCATTTTCATCCTGCGCATCGAAGACACCGATACCGAGCGCTCCACGCCGGAGTCCACGCAGGCCATCCTCGACGCTATGAAGTGGCTCGATCTGGACTACGACGAAGGGCCGTTCTATCAAATGCAGCGCCTGGAACGTTACCGCGAGGTGGCGAAGAAGTTGCTGGACGAAGGCAAGGCCTACTATTGCTACGCAAGCAAGGAAGAGCTCGACGCCATGCGCGAAGAGCAGCGCGCAAAAGGCCTGAAGCCGCGCTACGACGGGCGCTGGCGGCCGGAGAATGCGAAGGGCAAAACGCCTCCCGCGGGCGTTACGCCGGTGCTGCGCTTCCGTAATCCCGATGATGGCGACGTCAGCTGGGATGATCTGGTCAAAGGCCCGATCTCCATCAGCAACCAGGAACTCGACGACCTGGTCATCGTGCGCGGGGATAATGTTCCGACGTACAACTTCGGCGTAGTCGTGGACGACTGGGATATGAACATGACCCACGTCATCCGCGGCGACGATCACGTCAACAACACGCCGCGGCAGATCAATATCTTCAGGGCGCTCGGCGCGCCGCTACCGCGATTCGGGCATATCCCGATGATCCTGGGTGCGGACGGCGAGCGCCTGTCCAAGCGTCACGGCGCAGTCAGCGTGATGCAGTATCTGGATGAAGGCTATCTGCCGGAAGCCCTGCTTAACTACCTGGCAAGGTTGGGCTGGGGCCATGGTGACGCCGAGATGTTCACGCGCGCGCAGTTCGTGGAATGGTTTTCGCTGGAAGCGGTGAGCCGTTCGCCGGCCAAGTTCAATCCCGAGAAGCTGCAGTGGCTGAGCGCGCAATACATCAAGGCAGCGGACAACGCGCGTCTCGCGGTGCTGGCCAAACCTTTCCTGGAGCGCGATGGCTGCGATGTCTCGCAGGGCCCGAACCTCGAAGCCGTCATCGCGCTGCTTAAGGACCGGGTCAACACGATCGTGCAGCTTGCCGATGAGGCTGTGTACTTCTATCGTGCCCTGCATCCGACGGAAGAGTTGCGCACGCAACACTATTCGACCGAAATTCTCCCTGCGCTGAAAGTTTTGCGGGAAAAGCTTGCCGGCGCCGAATGGGCGCGCCCGGCTTTGAGCGCGGTATTCAAGGAAGTGATCACCGGGCATGGTCTCAAGATGCCCAGGCTGGCCATCCCGCTGCGGGTCATGCTGACCGGCGAAATGCATACGCCCTCGATCGATGCGGTGCTGGAGCTGATTGGGCGCGAAGAGGTTCTCAAGCGCATGGACAGCGAACTGGCAAAATTCCCCACCTGAATTCCGCCTCCCATTCTTTCCCGACTTTCCCCCAATCCGCGCCTCCGGATGCCGATAGAGGCATAAGTTCGGCCCGTGCTGAATCCAAACCCGCACCTGCCGCGTAGGAGCCAATAGCGGTCGTGTGAGGAAGGTCGCGGTCCGGCCCTCCCGTCCGTGTCATTTTTCTGTCGCATCCTGCAACCGGACCGTCCTACCTTGGAGAACCAGCGATGAACAAAATTTCCAGATCGACCACAATGACGATGGCTTTGGCTGCAGCGACCTTGTTTGCGGCGGGTTGCGCGTCGCAGGGCGGCGGCGCGAATTCGGTTGCGGATAGCAGCGCCGTCAAAGTCAAGTGTTACGGCGCCAATGCGTGCAAGGGCCAGGCCGCCTGCAAGACAGAGATGAACGCCTGCAAGGGACAGAATGCCTGCAAGGGGCAGGGTTTCACGAGCGTGAGCGACAAGGAATGCGTCGATCAACTTGGCCGCACTTGATGCCTTGAAACGCGGCGCGGCGGTGGACTAGCTGCCAAGGTTGCGCGAAGGACGCCGTGCCAGATAGCGGCGCGGCGTCCAGGTAGACATTCACTGGATGGCGGCTTGTCGAACCGTTCCGGTTGACCCTGGAAATGAGGAAACGCCGGAGTGGTGCGGACAATAAGGAGGCGTCTGTTTGTCCCACGGGGATTGTTCGCAGCTCGCCTTGGGGCGATCTGCGAATCCCTCGCAAGCGGCATGCCGCGCGAGGGACCGCTGCACCAAAGGGCGGTGCAGCGTCCAAGCCGACATTCACCGGATGTCGGCTTGTCGAACCTTTCAGATTCGATCCCCGTAGGGATGCGAAGAAAACACAAACGCCACCGCGAGGGTGGCGTTTGTGTTTTCTGGCGTCCCCACGGGGATTCGAACCCCGGTTACCGCCGTGAAAGGGCGATGTCCTAGGCCTCTAGACGATGGGGACTTGATCTTTACGACTTTCACTTACTACAACTACGTGGTGGAGGTAAGCGGGATCGAACCGCTGACCTCTTGCATGCCATGCAAGCGCTCTCCCAGCTGAGCTATACCCCCACGAAAGGCGCGCATTATACGGGCCGCGTTTATCCCTGTAAAGAATGGGAAATCCGCAGTGCCGCGCGGCTTATAGGGCAATCTCCGGTAGATTGTCCCATATAGACAAACAGACAAAAAGCCGCGCCAGTTCCGGTGATCGAGACTAAGGCGATGGCCCCATTGCTTCATCACCTTACGCGGCGATTTCCGTGAATCCCGACTATCGGCCCATCATTCCCGCCAAGCCTTCATTCCGCGACGATGGAACGCTGTATTCGGCTCAGTTCGACGACGTTTACGCCTCCTCCCATGGCGGCCTCGAACAGGCGCGACACGTTTTCCTGAGCGGCAACGGCCTGCCGGAACGCTGGCAATCGCAAGCATCGTTCGTGATTGTGGAAACCGGCTTCGGCGCGGGACTCAATTTCCTGGCGACCTGGCGTTTGTGGAAGCAAACCGCGCCGGCGGACGCCCGCCTGTATTTCATTTCCGTCGAGAAGCATCCATTCGGCGTTGCCGACCTGCAGCGCATCCATGGGGCAATCCCGGAAATCCTGCCGCTCGCCCGGAAACTACACGAGAGTTGGCCGGTGCTGCTTCCAGGCTTCCACCGCCTGCATTTCGAGGGCGGCCGGGTGACCCTGACATTGTTGCTCGGCGATGCTGCGGTGATGCTCAAGCAACTCAACGCCGCGGCCGATGCCTTTTATCTCGATGGTTTCGCGCCGGCGAGGAATCAGGCCATGTGGACAGAACCCGTATTCCACGAAATTGCGCGAGTCGCCAAGTCTGGTGCCACTCTCGCGACTTATTCGGTGGCAGCTGTGGTCCGTGAAGGCCTCAGTGCCGCCGGATTCACAGTCGAGAAGCGCCAGGGCTTTGCCGGAAAACGCGAAATGCTGGCTGGCCGATATGCCGGCGGTGCTGCCGCCATAGCCGCATCGGAGGAGAAACGTGCAATCGTGATCGGCGCGGGGCTGGCCGGCAGCACCTGCGCGCAGAGGCTGACGGGCCGGGGATGGGCTGTTCAGGTCATCGAGGCACATCGAGCAGCGGCGCAAGAGGCATCGGGCAATCCCGCCGGCCTGATCCGCCCGGTGATATCGCTCGACTGGAATCCCCACAGCCGTTTTACCACTGCGGGATTCCTCTACACCTTGCGTCACCACGCCGCGCTCAGGTCAGGCGGCAATGCAGTGACTACCGGAGAGGGTGGCGTGCTCCAGGTCGCGCGCGATGCCACGCGTTTTGAGAAGCAACAACGGATCGTCGAGGAGTTCTCACTGCCGCAGAACCTGTTGCGGAACCTTGATGCCGGGGACGCTTCCATGCTGGCTGGTGCGCCCGTGGCTGGGCCGGGCTGGTGGTTTCCGCAGGCGGCCTGGGCCGATCCGGCCAGCATGTGCATAGCCAACCTGGCAGCGGGCGGGGCGGCATTGACCGTCAGTTACGGTGTGGTGGCGATGGAAATCAAGCGCAGCCAGGACGAGTGGCAAGTCATCGATGCCGGCGGCCGTGTCATTGCGTGTGCACCGGTACTGGTGCTGGCGAATGCTCATGCGGCCATATCTTTTTCGCCGACGCAATGGCTACCCCTGCGGCCGGTACGCGGCCAGGTCAGTCTCGTTCCGGAGCGCGAGGGGCGTACGCTACGCATCGCCGTATGCCGCGAAGGCTACGTCACACCCTCAATCGGCGGAATGCATTGCCTGGGCGCCAGCTTCAACGAGGGCATTTCCGACACCTCCGAACGCACTGAGGACCATGAGGGGAATTTGCAGCGCCTCGAGAAAATGCTTCCGGGATTCGCCAGTGGACTCAGTGCCGGTGCGCTGCGGGGCCGGGTTGCGTTCCGGGCAGCGGCCCCGGATCGCCTGCCTTTGTTGGGAGGCCTCGGTCAGCCAGGGCTGTTTGCCTGCCTTGGCCTGGGTTCGCGGGGAATGACCTGGTCGGGGCTCGCGGCGGAACTGGTGGCCAGCCAGATCAACGGGGACCCCCTGCCGCTGGAACGCAATCTGGTTACGGCGCTCGCGCCGCAACGATTTCTCAAGCCGTCAGCGAATCAGGGCTGAGTGCAGATCGCGATAGGCCAGCCGATAGAGCATCTCGCTACCGCCCAGCCACTCGGGTGCGCGCATTTCGACCACTTGTACGCGATTTCGCTCCGGTTTCGGATTGGCCGACCGGTCCGAAATCGTAGGGCTGCGGGGCAGTTTCGCGGTTAATGGCGCAACCGGCTGCAACCAGTGCCATGCACAGAAAGTGTCATTTCCGTCCCGCATTGAATCCCGGTTCACCCGGACCGGGTTGTACCGGCCGGCGTCCGAATACCAGGCTTTGCGGTTCCCGTTCGATCTGCAGCACCAGGCGGCGGAAATCCCGCGAATCGCGGTCAAGCTGTTCCGCCGGGTCGTTGATCCTGCGCAAGGACTTTTCGCTGACCTCGGCCGAAAGCTCGGAGGAGATCGGGTCGAGCTTTCCGGAAAGCGGGCGGATATTGGAAAGCACCTGACGCGAATCTTCCGTGATCCTTCGGAAGTTCCCTCTTTGAGATCAACTACACCGAGAAACCATCACGTTCGCTCACAGGGCTTGGGTGCGCAATCTGGGCGCGGTTCACGGCTTTACGTCGAAAAACAGTGCCTGGCGCGCGAGGTTTACCAGCACCTTGTCGAGTGCCGAGTCGAGCAGTTCGCGCATTTCGGCTTCCTCGGTCACGGGTGACCTGTCATTGTCGCGGTACAGGGAGAACTGGCCGGCGCGCAGTCGTTCCATCAGCAGTCCCGCAAGCCTGACCCGGTCCGTGGTCCCGTCGAGATTCCGTAGCGCTTGGCGATGGATTTCGTCCAGCGTGACTGACTCGCCGCGAAGATTGGTCACACGGTACCCCTGTGTTGCCTGCAAGCGGGCGAGGGCCGTTGTGGCCGGGCGGTCGCCAATCGCGGTTGTAAAGGGCGGAGGCGCGACGCGCCATTCGACGGTGCCTGCGCACATTCCGGTCAGCAACTCGCCGGCAAGAAAATTCTCATCTCTTGCAGGAGTTTCCTGTAACCCAGAATCTTCCGCCTCGCGCGTGCATTGAGTGAACAAATCGTCAAAACTCATGGGCATTGGCCAGCTGCGCGCCAAAGCACCCATCGCGAGTTTGGTCAATGTCGCCCGGCAGGTGAGCTTGTTTCCAGCGCGGGTCTCGAAGACCAGGGGCTCTCCTGGCGCCAGCACGGACGCATTCGGCTTTGCCGTGGCGCACGAGGCAAGCAGCATCTGCTTTACCGTTTCAATGTCGATCTTCCGGTCGAGGCGCAGACCGGCATGACATATCAGAGTCTTCCGGAAATAGCGACAGCGCACGAAATCCATGTACTGCTCCATCTGGACGATGTCGTGAGCGCCCAGTTCGTGCAGCGTTGCCGCTACCTCGGGGGAGAAGTTCGTCGATATCATCGTCGAAAACTCCGCCTCTCCGAGAAATTGCAGGCCGTTGACGGAAAGCTTCTTTGCGAACTGGTGGAAGTAAAGCGGCTGATTGTGTTCCTCGAGATACTCGTGATGCAGATAGTGATCGGTCATCTTGTCGAGTTGCTTGAGTTCCGATTCAAGCATTCGACGATATGGCGAATTCGCTTCTGCAGAAGACTTCGACACGAATTCCACAAGTGACCTGGCCTGTGACAGCTGTTTAGGGGGGTCGGCGAACTGCATGCCGCGATAGAACATCATGTCACGCACGACCCCGCGAATGTGCCAGCCCGGGTAGGTGTTGTAGCTGATGTAGGCGATGCCGTTGCGGGCGAGATGGCGCCTGCAGATATCGAGCATCTTGTTCTGCACGTCCGTAGGCACCCATGAATAGACGCCATGGCTGATGATGTAGTCGAACTCGCCAAAATCGTTCCCTGCGTCGAGAATATCGAGGTGCCGGAGCTCGATGTTCTTCGCGCCGAGCTCGCCTATTGTTTTCCACCCATCGGCAATCTGATTGGAAGACGCGTCGATACCTATGCACCGGGATTGCGGATACATTTGTGCGATCGCGATCAGATTGCCGCCCGTAGAGCAACCGAGTTCAAGAACGCGGCAAGTCGCGGGGGCGGGCGCAACCATTCCGAACAGTTTCGCGATTGCCGCCAGCCGATCCGGATGGGATTCTGGAAACGGGACGGTCGGATACGGAATCGCGTCGTAGCTGGTTTTTGTTTTTGGCATTGTCTTCTCAGATCCGATGCGCATGCCGAATGCGGGGAACAGGACTACGTCCTGCGTGTATCGAGTATACCGTGCCGCAGATGATGATTTTCTGCGGATTATAGGCGCGCCCGGCGGCATGCAGTGCTGGCCAGGCAGCGTACGCATTTCAAGGTATGAAAGGTGAAGGGTGAATCGGGAACCGTGAATGGCGAGCGGGCAATCCGTGCGCCCTCAGGCGACGTCAACCGGCGGCATTGAGTTGGGCGCGCGTTACTTTACGCAGGCTCCTGATGTCCCGATCCATGCATTGAGCGCAACCGCCAGTTCGCCAGCGAGTTCGGAAAATGCCGCAGCACTGCCGGCGGCGTCAGCAGTCGGCGTGGCTTTCTCGAGCCTGAACTCGCGTTGGGCAAGGGCGTTGTGCGAGACGCCACCGGCAGCCAGTGCTGCCTGCACCTGAAGCACCGCACGGCTTGCGGTCGGCGCATCGAAAACCTGGCTGAATTCCGCAAGGTTGAGCGCCAGTGAGCATTTGCCGCCGGCCGTGTGGCCGATTTCCTGCCGCAGCCTCAGGGTCAGCATGGCGCCGGGCGCGCCGGCCCAGCGGCTCTGCCCATAACGCTCCAGGGCGTAGCGGTCCTGGTAGGCCAGGCGGTAAAGCATATCGGTAGCGGCCAGCCATTCGGGCGCGCGCATTTCCGCAACTGCGACACTGTGGGCGGGCGCCGCCGGCGCTGTGCCGGCAAGGCCGAAATCGAAGACCCGGAGCGAAGGTTTCTGCGTGGCGGCGCAGCCCGCCAGCAACAGCAGCATCATGCAGAGCGCCAAGCGTGCATTCATTTTTTCCCCTCCCTGAATCCCGTTTCACCCGGGCCGGGTTGTACCGGCCGGCGTCCGAATACCAGGCTTTGCGGTTCCCGTTCGATCTGCAGCACCAGGCGGCGGAAATCCCGCGAATCGCGGTCGAGTTGATCGATCAGTTCGTTGATCTTCGGCAGGGTGCGGTCCGACACCTCGACCGAGATTTCGGTCGAGATCTGGTCCAGCTTTTCCGATAGCGCGCGCATGTTGGCCATCACCTGGCGCGAATCCTCGGCAAATGGCTTGATCGCGTCGGTCGCCTCCGCCAGATTGGACAGCGACCGGCGGATGCTTTCCTGGTTGTCTTCGCCGAGCATGCGCCGGGCACGCTCGGCCACCTCGGGTATGGCGGCGAGCGCCGGCTCGAGCCGCGCCGAGGCTTGCTCGAAATTCTGCAGCGTGCGTTCCAAGCGGAGCTGATTGTCTTCGCTGGCAATCGCGTTCATGCGTTCGAGCAGCGAGGTGGCCTGGCGCAGCAGCACTTTGCTGGATTCGGCCAGATCGTCCAAGGCGCTGCCGTGAAGCGCGATCCGCGCCGGCCCGGCGCCGGTCGGCCGCAGAGGCGCCGGATCGGACTGATCGTCATCCAGTTGCACGTGGGCGATGCCGGTCAGCCCCTGGGTGCCGAACTGGGCAAAGGTGCCGCGCGTGATCGGCACGCTGCCCTCAACCAGTATCCGAATCAGTATGGTAGTCGGATCCTTTTGGTCGAGCCCGATCTCGGTGACCTTGCCGACTTCCACGCCGCGGTAGCGCACCGAAGCCTGGCTGTAGAGCCCGGACGCCGGCAGTTTGGACACCACCAGGTATTCGTTGTACTCCCGGGTGTCGCCGCGGAACCAGGCGAACGCCAGCGCCAGGGCGACGCCGAGCAGAATCGTGAACAAGCCGGTGAGAAGCGCGTAGGACCGGTTTTCCATTTAAGGGCGGTGCAGATCCGCTCTGGACGGGTTCAAACTGATGCCGAGTGTAACAGCGGCGCCGTGCCGCCAAAAAAGTTCTGCACGAACGGATGGGCGCTGCGCCGGACTTCCTCAAGCGGGCCATCGGCGACGATGTGTCCGTCGGCGAGCGCCGCCACCCGGGTGGCGAGTGTGGCAAGCGTGTCCACGTCGTGGGTCACCATGAACACGGTGAGCCTGAGTTCCCGGGAGCGCACCTTGATCAGGTCGACGAAACTGCGGGCGAGGTCCGGATCCAGCCCGGAAGTGGGTTCATCCAGCACCAGCAGTTCCGGGTCGAGCGCCATCGCCCGGGCCAGCGCGACCCGCTTGACCATGCCGCCGGAGAGTTCGGCCGGCATCTTTCTGGCGTGTTTGGTTTCGATCTCCACCATGTGCAGCTTCAGCATCACCAGGTCGCGGATCAGGGCTTCGTCCAGGCACTTCAGTTCGCGCAGCGGCAGCGCGATATTGTCGAACACGCTCAGCGCCGAGAACAGCGCGCCCTGTTGAAACAACATGCCGAAACGGCGTTGCATCTGCGTTCGCTGAATACGCGGCGCACGCAAAGGATCGACGCCGAACAGGCGAATCCGGCCCTTGGCCGGCGCATCCAGACCGATGATCACTCGCAGCAACGTGGTTTTGCCGCTGCCGGATCCGCCGACCATGCCGACAATCTCGCCGCGCGCGACCGTCAGGTCCAGGTCGCGATGAATGTCCTGGCCGCCACGCCGGGTCCAGAGCTTTTCCACCTGGATTATCGGGTCGGTAATGATCGGATCGGTAATGATCGGATCGGTAATGATGGGATCGGCGGGCATGCCTAGAACCCCACGCTGCGAAACAGTATTGCGTAAACCGCGTCGATCAGAATCACGGCGGTGATCGAAACCACAACAGCGCTGGTGATGGAGCGGGAGACGCTTTCGGTGTTCGGCTTGGCGCGCAGTCCGTAGTGGCAGGAGATCAGCGCGATCACGATGCCGAAACTCAGCGCCTTGACGGAGGCAATCCAGATGTTGGCGGCGGGCACGGCGCTGGGCAATGATTCAAAGAAGAAGATGTAACTGATGCCGAGCTGCACGTAAGCCGCGGCGGCGCCGCCGGCTAGCGCGGCGGTGGTGGACCAGATCGAAACCAGCGGCAACGCAATCGCGAGGCCGATTATCTTGGGCAGCACCAGACGCAGCGTCGGTGAAATGCCCATGGTGGCCATCGCATCGATTTCCTCGGTCACGCGCATCACGCCGAGTTGCGCAGTCATCGCCGAGCCCGAGCGGCCGGCGATCAGGATGGCGACCAGCAGCGGACCAAGCTCGCGGATGATCGAGATGCCCAGGAGATCGACGATATAGACATCCGCGCCGTAGGACTTGAGCGTGTCTGCCGACAGGTAGGAAAGCACGACCCCGATCAGGAAGCCGACGAGGGCCGTGACCGGCAGCGCCAGCGCGCCGGACTTGTAGATGGTGGCGGAAATCTCGCGCCAGGGAATCCGGTTCGGGTGGAGCAGGAGATACAGCGCGTCCAGAACCAGCAGGCCGAGCAGCGCGACGAAACCCAGCATATGGCTGGCCAGCCGGGCTTCTCCGCGGCCGAGCAACACCAGTGGCGCCAGCCAGTCAGGGCGCCAGCGTTGGGTTTCGGTTGCCGGCATCGCCGCGAGCCGTGCCAGGATCGGCTCATGTTCCGGCCGGAGCAGCGCGGAAGCGCGGCGGACCCCGCCCCACGCCCGCCATATCAGCAATGCACCGGCGCTATCCAGTGATTCGATCGCCCGCAGGTCCCACGCCAGGCTGGAGTCCTTGGCCGCGGCGTTGAGCTTCCTGGTAATTTTCGCCGGGTCGTTACGCAGGCTTGCCAGTGTCCAGTCGCCGGCCAGCTTCACGACGCGGTCGCCACTGTCACGGGTCTGCAATTGCAGGGATGGCGGTGTCACGGGATGAGGAAGGGTTGGGCTGCCGCCTTAGCTTTGGCCACTGCCGGTATCCAAAGGCGAGTGCGATTTCTGCAGTATGTCATTGAAAATAAGAAAAACAATTACATGATTGCAATGCGCGAAGAGGCCATCGAGACGGAAATTTAATGGGCATATATTTCGACGCTATTTTGCTGGGTTTAGATATCGTCTGTAATATGTTGAAAATTATGACAAAAATTTTCCAGACTTCGACCGTGGCAATAAGATGCACCTAGTCATGGAGTTAGTACCCTTTCCTCAGAAATAGTGCAGTCATTTCATATATTTATCATTTGAATTCGAATTGCACCTGATCTACTCTACGCCGGATTATGAAGAAATCTGTCGCTCATGGGCGACAGTGGTTACCCCGATAAAGCTATTGCGTTTGGTTAAAATCGGTCTGCAATCCTCTGATTATTCACATATAAGAGGTGTAGGTTAGGCAGCCCGATAAAAGAAAAGCAATAAAAAACTTCGCTGGAGTGGACTCTGAACACCTCCCCGGCGAGCCATACACGGTTTTTGCATAAGGGAGGCAGGGGCGTGAAAAGTCCCGCCACACGCAGCGCGACTGTTGCCGGCGTATTCACCGCCGATGTGTGCACGCGCCTGCCTGCGTCTGAATCTCTCAAGTTTTCCCTACTGCCCGCCCTGCGGGCAGTTTCGTTTTGTCTTCCTCGAATACTCCGGGCAGTTTGCCCCCCTGAAACCCAGGCCGTCACCGCATTTCGCGGGCAGGACGGCTTCCAGTTGTCCTCCAGGAGTTCCGCATGAGCGCCCTCCAATCCAATCGCATCGCCGACATCATCCGCGGCCTGCCCAGTCTGTTTGACATCTTTTTCGGGCGTCTGGCCCGATGGATTCGACAGATCGCGGCTTGGCGAAAGCAGGGCTTGCTCCGCAAGGCGCTTGAGGAGCGCCGTCGCCGGGTCATGCACTTCGAATCGCTTGAGCCGAGGCTGCTGCTCTCCGCCGACCTGTCATACGCGGCAATGGGATCGGCCGATCTGACGCTGCGCGCCGGCAATGTGGACGGGGTTGACAGGCTGGAGTTGATACAGTCGAACACAGGCGAGATTCTGCAGTCCGAGGCGGTTGCGAACATCGATGGCAGTTCCGGTTTCGGTGCCAGGATCGACGCCAACGGGTTCGACGTCAGGCTCACCATCGACGTCAGTGCAGAAGACGCCGACGTCATCGGTGGCATCCTGTTCGAAGGCGGTACCGGTAACAGCACACTTGTCGCTGCCGACCAGACCAATGCCTGGACGCTGGCGGGCAGTGGCGAGGGCAGTGTTGGGAGCGTCACATTCAGCGGCGTCGAGAAGCTCGCAGGTGGCAGTGGGGAAGATACGCTTGCCGGTCCGATTGCCGATACCGTCTGGACGCTCTCCGGCGAGGGCTCGGGAGAAGTCGTCGGTGTGCTCTTTGAAGGCTTCGAGAACCTCCTGGGCGCGGCCGGGAACCAGGATACGTTCGTCGTCGGCGCGTCCGGCAATGTGAGCGGTGTGATCGACGGCGGCGATGCCGGCTTCGACACCATGGTGCTGGACGGCGGAAACTTCAGCTCGGTGGCCTACGTCGCAACCGGTCCGACCTCGGGCACGATCCAGCGCGACAACCAACTGATTACCTACGCCGGACTCGAGCCGATCACCGACAACATGGTCGTGGCGGACCGCGTGATCGATCTGAGCGGTTCGTCCGACACGGCAACGATCTCTCAAAGTGGCGGTACCGTAACAATCGAGAATTCGGCACCGGCGGAGTTTCCGAACACGTTCGAGTCGGTGAATTTCACGACTGCCGGCCTGGTCAGCCTCACCATCAACCTGGGGCACAGCCAGGATATCGGTGGCGAAGAAATTCCGTTTGTGTCTCGTGATCGGTTGACGGTGGAAGACCTCAACCTCGCGGGCGTGAACCTGATCATCAACGGCGAGGACGGCAAAGATGAGGTCATAATCTCCGGAACGGTGACTGCGGGCGACGTTACCGTCAACGCGGAAAAAATCGTCGTTTCCTCGACCGTAAATGCCGGTAACGTCACGCTCACCTCGGTGGCTGAAGATGACGGCGCCGTGGACGAAGATGGCGAATATCTCGGCGGCATATTCCAGGGCCTCTATATCGCCACCCCGGAAGCCCTGATCGAGCTTACCGGGGCGACCATTAATGCGAATGGCAACGTGACGCTTTCGGCGACGGCGACCGCGAATGTCTCAGCCAGTCCCTCGACCTTTGGCTCGGTACTGGATGCAAGCCTGCTGACGATCCTGCCGAAAGCCAGTGTGCTGTTCAACAACTCGAATATCACCGCCGCCGACCTGACCGCCGGCGCAACGGTGAATGTGACCGCGGCGTTCCGGGACGATGCGGACGGCAGCGATACGGATTCCGCCTCGGACGCTGCGGTCACAGTGGTGGTGATCGTTGCCGATGCGTCGACCGCGGTGCAGGGCACCAGTACGCTCTCGCTGTCCGGCAACGTGGCCCTGAATGCCGCAACGACCCTGAACGTGACCAGCACGGCAGACGGGTCCGGCGGTTCCGCGGGTGCGACGCTTGCCGTGACCGAAGTACAGGCGAACACCTCCGTTTTCGTGGCCGGCAGTGCCAGCATCGGCGCGAATGCGGGCGACACTCCCGACAGCGTGATGCTTGCCGCAGCGCTGACCAGCGCAGTTACGACGACGGCCACCTCGACGGCAAGCGGCGCGCAGGACGGCGGCGGCGGGAACAAGTCCGAACAGAGGCTGGCGGACCCTGACCAGGATGGGGATGACAGCGACCAGGCGCAGACCAACGAAGGGTCCATATCCTTCGCCGGCGCCGTGGTCGTTTCCGACTACCGTCCGGTAACCTCGGCCTATGTCGATACGTCCGGCAGCATCGTTAGCGCAGGGGCTATCGGCGTTTCGGCGAGCAGCACAGATTCGGTATCGGCGACTGCCGACGGGTCGAATACGGCCAGCAGCGGGACCGGCGTCGGCGTCGCGGTCGCAATCGGCGTGGTTGACGCCACAACGCGCGCCTATGTTGGCGGGACGTCGACTTTGACCGCGACCGACGTCAACCTGTCCGCCACCATGGCGGCTGGCGCAAGTTTCACCGTCACGGCCAAATCTGGTTCCGGGAATGGGGCCGAGACGGGAGTAGCGGGTTCTCTCGCTGTCAATAGGGTGAATACCCTCGTCGAAGCCACTGTTGCAAGTGGCGCAACGATCGATCTGTCAGGCGCCAATCTCAGTCTCACGGCGAACTCGGAGACGAACACCGTCACCCAAGCAATACCGCATGACGGCAGCGGCAGTTCGAGTGATCTCGGCATCGGCGCGTCGGTCGCGGTTGCCGTCATCGACAATTTGACCGCGGCCACGATCGGGGACAACGCATCGGTGACCGGCGCGGCAAACATTACGCTCGCGGCCAGCGGCAGCAATGTGTCCGAGACCAAAGCAGAAGCCGGCGGTAAAGGGAGCACCGGTATCGGAGGTGCGCTAGCTATCGATGTCATCGATAACGCGACCCTGGCGGCAGTCGGCACCGGGAGCGAACTGGCGCTTACAGGCGCGTTCTCCGCAACGGCGACGCAGCACGGCGTTGCAGCTACCACCGCGAATGGTGAGGCGCTTGGCGCGGAGACGGCAATCGGCGCAGCAATCGCGCTGGCATTTGTCGAAAATCGCGCATCGTCGAACATTAACCGGAATCTGCGCGCCGATGGTGCAGTCGGGTTTGCCGCGATCGTCGACGGATCCAGCAGTTCGACAGCAAAGGCGTCTGCGGCCGGTGCGGACAAGGCGGAGGAAGAGGCAGGCGGCAACAAAACCGCGGACGACCAGATCGGTTCCGCCACCGGGCTGGCGAAGAGCCAATCGGGCGATGACACGCTGAGCGTTGACAAATCGGCCTCGAGCGACGATGGGGATGCGGAGTCGAGCGGAGACGGTGCGATCAGTGTGGGAGCGGCGCTGGGGTTGAACGTGGCGTGGAGCGCGGCGGAAGCGAGCATTGGTGACGTATCGATCACGGCTGGTGGAGAAGTCTCGCTGCGCGCGGAAAACAACATGGACGCAGTTGCCATTGGCGACGGTTCAGCGGCGAGCAACAAGGACGATGCGACCGCGGTGGGCATTGGCATTGCGATCAACGTGGCGTTCATGGACAACAGCGCCACGGTGGGCAGTGGTGCGACGATTGACGCTGAAGGCTTCAAGGCCGAAGCGCTGATGAAGAAAGTGGGTACGGATGAGACCCACAAATTTGGGGCCACGGCCACCTCCGGGGCGAGCGGTGGGGAGACCGGGGTTGCCGGCTCGTTTGCGCTGAACTACAGCGAGACCGACACGCTGGCCGCGATTGGCGCTGGAGCCAGTGTCGATGCCGGTGGGGGCAACGTGGTGGTGAGTGCGGCGAACACCACGGAGGCCACGGTAGCGGCCAAGGCGAAGGCCGAGAGCGGCGAGACCGGTGCGGGGGTCTCGATTGCGCTCAACATTGCGGGCAATAACGCCACCAGTGCGCTTGTTGACGGCACGCTCACGGGCGGTGCCAACGTCACGGTAAGCGCGGCGGGTTCGCACAAGATGGACACGCTGGCCGAAGGCGGCGGCAAGGCCGGCAAGGCCGGTGAGGGCACGGGTATAGGTGGAGCGCTGGCGCTCACCGTGGCGGTGAACAACGACACCGAGGCGCGCGTGGGTGCAGATCTCACCGGGCTGGAGATTGGCGGGGCCTTGAGTGTCACGGCCGATCATCACGGTGTGGCGAGCACGCGTGCCGATGGCAAGGCGGTGGGCGATGAGGCGGCGGTGGGTGTGGCCATTGCGCTGTCCTTTGTGGACGATGCGGCGAGTGCGAGCGTGAATCGCAACGTGATTGCCGGTGGTGCGGTGAGTATTGCTGCGCGCGGGGACGGGTCGAGTGAAGCGAAGGCGACCGCGTCTGCGGCGGGTGCCGACTCGGAAAAAGAAGATACCAAGGGCAACAAGACGGCCGATGACCAGGCGAAGTCGGCGACCGGGTTGGCGAACCAACAGAACAAAGAGGGCGAAAGCGATTTGAGCGTGGATCAGAAGGCGAATACCGATTCCGGCGGCGACAGCAGCGGCTCAATAAGCGTTGGCGCGGCACTGGGTCTGAACGTCGCGTGGAGTAGCGCTGAAGCGAGTGTCTCGGATGGGCTGACGATTATCGCGGGCAAGGACGCCGGCACGGGCGCACTGACGCTGCGCGCCGAGAACAACATGGACGCGATCGCGCTTGCCGATGGCAGCGCCGCGACCAACAAGGACGATGCCACGGCGGTGGGCATAGGCATTGCGATCAACATCGCGCACATGGACAACAACGCGATCCTCGGTGCGGGAACGACCGTTACCGCGGACGGTTTCAAGGCCGAAGCGCTGATGAAGGATGTCGGCGGCGATACGACCCACAAGTTTAGCGCCACGGCGATCTCCGGGGCGAGCGGTGGCGAGACTGGCGTGGCCGGCAGCTTCGCGCTCAGCTATGCGAAGTCCGAAACCAACGCGTCGGTAGGCCCGGTGAACATCACCCTGACCGGCGGTGAGGTCAGCATTGCCGCACAGAGCACCAGTTCGAGCGATGTGACGGCGACCTCGAAAGCTTCGGGCTCGTCCGAGACGGGCGTCGGGCTTTCGTTCGGGATCAATATCCTGGTCGAGGACACGATTGCGGAAATCGTGGACGGCACGGAAATGACCGGCAATTCCGGCAACTTCAGCGTCAGCGCCGCATCGGCAAACACCGCGACGACCAAGGCGCAAGCCGGGGCGCAGGGCGCTTCGGACACCAACGTGGGCGGCGCGATCGCGCTTTCGGTGGTTGTGAATCAAACGCATGCTCAGGTGGGCAGTGGCGCCGGAGCGGCGGTGGTGCTGACCGGCGATCTCGGCGTAACCGCGACGCATTCGTCCAAAGTAGAGACGGACGCAAGCGGCGAGGTAGAAGGCGGGAAAACCGGTGTTGGCGTGGCATTGGCGATGGGTTGGGCCGATAGCGACACGAGTGCCCGCCTTGAGCGCAGCTTCACTGCTGCGGGAGATCTTACGGTTTCCGCCGTTTCGGACGTCGACGCGAAGACGGTTACCGCGGCCAGCGCCAAGGGTTCGAAGTCGGAATCCGACGGTGGCAATACCGCGGATCAGGAAAGCACCAACCAGACCGATCTCGCGAGCAACCGCTCGGGGACGTCCCTCGCCGCGCCGAACGCCGGCAACAGCGTCAATGCCGGGAATTCTGAAGCCGCCAGCCAGACCAGCAATCCGGGCGGACAGGGCGGTGCTGCGCAGGACTCCACGACCGAGACCGAGGGGAGCACGATCCGGGTTGCGGCCGCCATCGCGGCCACCGTACTGCAGTCGGATACGGCGGCCACCATTGCCGATGGCCTGACGATTTCGGCCGGCGGCGATGCGACGGTGAAGGCCCTGTCGGAAGCGGACGCGGAAACCCAGGCGACGGCGCTCGCTTTCACCGACTCGGCCGCTACCACGGTCGGCGCGGCGGTTGCCGTCAACGTTGGCCTGCTCAACACGACCGCCAGCGTCGGAAACGGCAGCCTGACGGCGGATACCCTTTCGGTCGAAGCTGGAAATCCGTCCGGCGAAAGTAACGACTTCAAAACGCTCGCGCTTGCGGGCAGCGGTTCGACTCAGACTGGCGGCGGAGGTGGTGGGGGTGGAGGTGGTGGAGGTGGTGGTGGCGGAGGAGGCGGCGGAGGCGAAAGCGATAGCACCGCTATCGCCGGCGCGGCAGGCGTCAATGTCGTGATCAGCACTACCACGGCGTCAATAGCCAATGACGCTGTGGTTAATGCGACGGCCGGTGACGTTGACGTGCTTGCGCGTCAGGACGTCGGGGTCCAGATCATTGCCGGCGGCGGCGCTCTGACGATCTCCGACAGCGGCACCAGCGTGGGCGCTGCGATCGGCGTCAATTTCATCGACACCACGACCACGGCTTCGATCGGGGCGCGTGCTGACATCGATGCAACGGGCAGCATTTCCGTGATCGCCGATACCGGGATCACACCGCTGGAAATCATCGCACCCTTCCTCGATATCAATGAAACCGGTGTTGACGTCACGACGCTGGTGGTGGGTGCGGCCATCGGCTCCGGCGGTGACGCAGGCGCCGGCTCTGCGGCAATCGACATCTTCACGCCAGTGACCCGCGCCTTAATTGGCGCTGGCGCAAATATTGACGCGGGCGCCGATGTCACCGTGCGGGCGATCGACGACACCGAGATCATCAGCGTTGCCGGCGCGCTAGCCGCCAGTCTGGAAGGCAAGGGCATCGGCATCGGCCTTAGCGTGACGGTGCACACAGCCACTACCGAGGCAGTGATCGAGGGCGGCGAGATTGGCACTCCCACAATTGTCGATGCGGGCGGCAACGTGATCGTCGAGGCGGAATCCGTCGACGACATCTTCCAGCTCAGCGCCAATGCAGGTGCGGGTGAAAGCACCTCCGGGGCGGGCAGTCTCAACGTGCTGGTGAACATCACCAATACCCGCGCGCTGGTGAATGACGATCTGAACGATCAGACCTCGGGCGCGGCAGATATCGACGCTACCGGCAGCGTAGAAGTGGCGGCGGTGTCGCGCACCGACATCGAGAGCTACGCGGGATCCCTCGGCGTGTCGCTGAGCGAGTCTGCAGTGGGCATCTCGGTGGGCGTGGTCGTCGACTTCGACGACACGTTGGCCCTGGTCGGCGACGGCACCGATGTGACCGCGCGGGGAAATGGCACAGCGATCGACGTCGCGTCTGGCGGCTTCAACGGGAACGGCGAATCCGTCGACGCGACCGCGCGTGGCCTGGCCGTGACGGCCACGAGCCACGACGACATCTATATGCTGGCGATCGCTGCTTCGGCCTCGTTGGGCCAGGATTCCAGCGGCAAATCTTCCGAGGAAGGCGGCGGCGGCAGCGAGTCCGGCGGCGGCACGACTGTGGGCCTCGCAGGCGCAGTCACGGTGGCGATCGTCAATGGCGAGACCAAGGCCGTGCTGGGCAACGATGTGGACGTTAATGCGGACAACACCGGCGCGCATGCCGACCAGGGCATTCTGGTACGCGCCACCGACGAGACCAACGTCACCAACGATCTGGGCGGCTTGACCTTTGTCTTGAATGGCGACGTTGGCGTTACCGGCACGGTGGTAGTCAACGATGTGGACAGCCAGACATGGGCGCGGGCGCTGGGAGGCAACACGCTGAATTCGCGCGGGGGAGGCGTCACCTTCGACGCCAACGGCAAGAACGACATCGACGCGCTGGCGATTGCGGTGGCGGGTACGGTGGCTACCTCGAGCGATAGCAGCAGTTCAGGCAACAGCAGCTCAGTCCAGTTTGCCGGGGCCGGCGCGGTGATCGTCAACATCGTGAACACCGCGACGCTTGCCGAGATCGCCGCAGGTGGTAATGTGGATACCGAAGGCGATCTAAGTGTAACGGCCGACGACAACTCGGTAATCGTCGCCGATTCGGGTGGCGTGGCCATCTCAATCGCTGCGAGCAGCGGCGGCAGCGGCACGAGCGCGGGCAGCGTAGGTGCGTCCGTGGCGGTTAACGATCTGGTGATAAGCACGCGGGCCACGGTCATCGACACAGCGATCGAAGCTGACAGCGTCACTGTTACGGCAACCAATGCGAGCGACATCGACACGCTGGTAATCGCCGGTTCCGCCGCCGTTTCCACCAGTGACAACGCCTTTGCCGGTGCGGGCGCGGTCGCGCTCAACTACATCACAGCGACGACTGAGGCGAGCATCACCAATCCCGGTGGTCGGAAGAACGTGACCGCTGCGAACGGCGTCACGATCACGGCGACGGATTCCAGTGCCATCAACGCGGATGCGGGCGCCGGTGCGCTCGCGGTGTCGACCGATTCCGATGCAGCAGCGGCGGTGGCCGCCGGCGCGGCCGTTGCTGAGAACCGAATCACCCGAACGACGACGGCGAAGCTCGAGAACGTGCGCATCTCGAGCGATGGGCTCACTGGCAAGATCGCAGGTGACGTGGATGTGAGCGCCACGGCCTCGGGCGATATCCGCGCCTTTACGCTGGGCATTAGCGGGGCGGTCTCGACGGGCGCCACGGTGACGGCGGCGCTGGTTGGTTCCGGGTCGGGCAACTACATCACCTCGGATACGACTGCGTCGATAGATCCGAGCCTCGTCTACGCCACCGGCGACGTGAACGTGAGTGCGACCGACAGCGCCGATATCGAGGCGACGGCAGGCGCTGCCTCGTTCAGCCTCAGCGTGGGCGGCTCGGACGGCGGTTCGAGCGTCGGTGTCAATCTGGGCATCGCCCTGGCCATTAACGAGATCAACAACTCGGCCATTGCCCTGGTTGATGACACCACCATAGACGCAGGTGGTGGGGTGTCCGTGACCGCGGAAAGCACCAGTGAGATCGACGCGCTGGCTTTTGGCGTGGCGCTGGGCATTTCCACGTCGAGCGGCAGCGGCACGAGCGTCAACGTGAATGGCACGGTGGCGGTGACTTCCAACAAGATTGCCAATACCACAAGCGCGTCGATCACCGATACGGATACCGCGACCGTCAACGCTGTCACGGCTGGCGATGGCGTGGAACTGGGCGCGACGGAAAGCGGCTCGATCGTGGCAAACGCCGTATCCGTAGCCGCCGGCATCGCGATTGGTTCCGGCTCCGGTACGAGCATCTCAGGCACCATCGCGGCCTCGGTCGCACTCAACGACATCGAGAACACGACCGAAGCCGTCATCGACAGCGTGGACACGGTCGCCAACGGGTCGGTCAGCCTGACGGCAACCTCGTCGAAGTCGATTTCGGCCAACGTGGTGGCGGCCTCCGTGGGCGTGTCCGTCGGTTCGGGCGGCGGCACTACGGTGGGCCTGACCGGCGCTGGCGCTTCGGCCATCAATACCACCGATAACCAGGTCCGGGCGATCATCAACGACGCCGACGTCACCGCCAACGCGGGCGGCAGCGTGTCGCTCACCGCCACCGACTCCGCGGCGATCACCGCCAATGTGGTGGCCGCCGCCCTCGGCGTGACGGTCAGTTCAGGCGGCAATGGCGGAAGCCTGACAGTGGCCGTAACGGTCGCCGAAAACACCATCAACAACACCACCCGAGCGGTGGTGCTGGGTGGTTCAACCATTGACGCCGACGGCGCGTTCGACGCCCATGCCAGTTCCACCGGTTCAATCGACGCAGTGGCAGTCGCAGCGTCGGTGAGCGTGGGAGTCAGCAGTGGCGGCTCGGCGGGGCTTTCAGGTGCGGGCGCCGGGGTCGGCGCGACAAACACCATCACCAATACCATCGAAGCGGGCGTCATTGGCGGCTCCGAAGTAGACGCGGGCGGCATGGCCAGCATCAGCGCCACCGATTCGGCGAATGTGAACTCCGACGTCGCGAGCGCCTCGGTGAGTGTCGCCGCTGGCAGTTCGAACGTTACCTTGAGTGTGGCTGCCGCGGTGTCCGTGGCGACCAACACGATCGATAACGACGTCAAGGCGCATGTGCTGGACTCGTCGCTGGACGCGGGCGGTGCGCTCGCCATCACCGCGACCTCGGACAAGGAGATCGACGCGCTGGGCCTTGCTGCAGCCGTGTCCGTCAGTGCCAGCAGCGGTAGTTTCACATTCAGCGGAGCCGTGGGCGCTGCCATCGCCACCAATACGATCGGCGGCACGGTGGAGGCACTGATTGCCGATGCCGATGCGCTCGGGGGGCAGTCCGTCCACGCAGGCGGTCCGATCACCCTGCTGGCCGACAACGCCAGCACCATTGACGCCACACTGGCGACTCTTGCGGGGTCCGTCGCCGTAGGTTCGGGCACGGTCAACCTCGCGTTGGCCGCCGCCGTTTCGCTCACCACGAACACCATTACCAGCGAGACGCTGGCCGGTATCGACAATTCCGACGTCACCAGCGGCGGTGCCGTATCAGTTGGTGCCCATGCGGGCAGCGAGATCAATGCCAATACGGTGGCTGTCGCACTGAGCGTGGCAGCGGGCAGCGGCACGGTCACCCTGTCCGGCGGCTTTGCCGCCGCCTCGGCGACCAACAGCATCGGCGGGTCCACCGAGGCTCTGATCGAGGAAAACAGCACGCTCGACGCGGCGGGCAACATCTCTGTCACGGTCGACGACACTGCAGCGATCTCGTCGAACGTAATCGCGGCCGCCGTCGCCGTATCCGCTTCCAGCGGCTCGGTATCCGGCGCGCTCGCGCTGGCCGTGTCGCTGGCAGAGAACACCATCGAGGGTGCCAGCCGCGCGTCCATCAACGACTCGGCGGTTACTTCGACCGGCGGCGACGTGACCGTCTCGGCGCTGGCCGACAACGCGATCGACGCGATTGCCGCAGCGGCCAGCGTCAGCGTGTCGGCGAGCACCAGCGTCAGCGTGGCGATTTCCGGTGCCGGCGCGTGGGCGAGAAACGTGACGACGAACGAGGTCGAAGCCTCGATCGTCAATGGCAGTTCGGTGTACGCGGACGGGTCGCTGTCCGTGCTGGCGGTCGACAGTTCGTCGATCACCGCAAAGCTCGTTTCCGCAAGCGTGGCGGTGGCGGTGAGCAGTTCAGTCGCTGTTTCGGTGGGCTTTGCGCTGGCGCTGTCGGAAAACGAGATCGGCGGCACCACGCTGGCGACAATAGAGGACTCGGATGTCATCGCCGGCGACGGCGTCAGCGTCGTCGCCAACGACGGCGGCGTGCGCCAACTCACTTCGGGTGCGTGGAGCAATCCGCTGTCGACGAACGCACTGGTCGTCGAAGGATCCCGGCGCTTCGCCGACCTGAAGGCGTCCGATCAGGTGGTCGACCTGGACGAATCGGACCCCTGGAGTACCGGAACCAACTCGTTGCAGATCGAAGGCGGCGGATCGGTCACCCTCAATGGTGACGTGGCGGTGGACACCACCACGGATGCCATCGCATTGGGCACCACGGTCGACCTCACGGCAGCGAATTGGTCTACCGGCACGCACTCTTTGACGACCAACAAGGGTGCCAAAGCCGAGCTGGTTACTGGAGCGGAAGCCACCGTCACGCTTAATGCCGGACTCAATACGCTGACCTTCACGACGGCGCACGGGTTCGCCGAGGGCGACATCGCGACCTACGACACTGACCAGGCGTCCGCTACCACCGATCTGGTGAAGGGGACGAAGTATCGCGTCGTCGTGGTGAACGCGACCACGATCAAACTGCAAAGCGAACATGTTTTTTCCGACGGCGACACCGTAACGTACACCAGCAGCCTGGGCGGCAGCGACACCAGCGGCCTGTTCGACGGGGCGAAGTACACCGTCGTAGTAGTGGACGACTTCAACATCAAGCTGAAGCCTCAAGTGCCGGTCTGGAGCAGCGGCACCAATTCGCTGGAACTCAATGGTGGCGGGACAGTCACGCTTGACGGCAACGTGGACCTGGACCCCAACGCGGACACGATCAGCTTCGGGACGGTGGTCAATCTTTCGGGAGCTGTGAATTACTGGTCTACCGGAACGAACTCGCTCGCTAAGGCATCGGGCTCTTTGGTCGCGTTGAATGGTGTTTCGCTCAACGCCGTGCCGAATTCGCTGACTTTCTCCACGGACCATGGGTTCAAGGATGGCGAAATCCTGACCTACCAGAGCAACAATTTGCTGGACACCAGCGGGCTCGTGTCAGGGGAGCGCTACCGTGTTGTAGTGGTGGACAAGTTCACCATCCAACTGCAAACCGGACATGCATTTGCAGACGGCGACGTCGTCACCTACAACACCGATCTGGCGGGCGACGGCAGCGGGCTGGTCGACGGCGCAACCTACGAAGTGAAGGTGGTCGACGAATTCAGCATCAAGCTGAAAGATTACGCGGCGCTTGACGCGACCACGGTCGTGAGCAGCTCCAACGACACGATCAGGTTTGCGTCGGCGCACCAGTTCCGGGACGGCGACGTCCTGGCCTACGGCAGCACATTGGGTGGCGGCGATTTCAGCGGCCTGTCGGACGGCGGGCGCTATCGCGTCACTGTCCTCGATGCCAACACGATCCAGCTGAACGATTCACGGATCATCGATTCCCTGTCCGTGGCAGCCGCCGTGTCTGTGGCTGCCAGCTCGAGCGTGGCGGTCGGTGTCTCCGCCGCAGGCGCGGTGGCTCACAACACCATCACAGGTGGCTACGAGGCGTCGGTCGTCCGCAGCGACGTGGACGCAGGCGGCGATGTCGAGGTGATCGTACAAGACAGCTCGGCCATCCAGGCAATGCTCTTCTCGGCTGCCATTTCGGTAGCCGCAAGCGGCACGGCGGCCGTGGGCGTCGCGCTGTCGGTGACCGAAGCGACGAATATTATCGACGGCAACACCCTGGCGACGATCGTGGACGCCACCGTCGACAGCACGGGCGGTGCCGTGACGGTGGAGGCGGTGTCCGACGACAGCATCCAGGCATTTGCCCTTTCCGCCGCAGTCGCGGTCGGTGGGGCGAGCGGCGTTTCGGTGCAGGTTGCAGCCGCGGGCGTGTTTGCCTTCAACACCCTGACCGGCTCGGTCGAAGCCAGCATTAAAGACACCGGGCCAGCCGGCTACGACAGCGCGGTCCATGCGACCGGCGACATTGTTGTCTCGGCGCAGGACGAGTCCCGCATCCTGGCCATGCTCGGTGCCGCGGCGATCGCCGCGGGCGGATCCGGGAGCGCCTCGATCAACGTCAGCGTTGCCGCCACCTACGCGGAGAACGCCGTCGGCGGCGACTTGCTGGCCACCATCGACGATGCCACGGTGAACTCTACCGCTGGCGCAGTGACCGTCGAGGCCCTTGCAGACGACGCTATCGATGCCTTCGGCCTGGCGGTAGGCATATCGGCTGGTGGCTCCGGCGGCGTGTCGATCAATGTCGCACTGAGTGCCGTCGCAGCGACCAATACCATCGCCAATGAGGTCGAGGCCAGCATCAAGGGCGGCAGTGATGTCGATGCCAACCACGCGACCAACGGAGCCGTGACGGTCCAGGCGCAAGACGTGTCCGACATCTCTGCCGTGCTGGCATCCGCTTCTGTGGCGGCGGGTGGCGCTGGCGCAGTGTCGGTCAACGTGGCGGGCGCGTTCGTCTACGCCAACAATGCGCTCTCGTCCACCATTGACTTCGACTGGGACGGCGACGGAGTCATCGACTTCCGCGACCTGCATGCGGGCACGTCCGCCCTGAGCAGGCTAAACGAACTGCAAGCGGGTAACGACGGAATCCTCGGCAACCTGGCTGGTGACGACGGCGACCTCGGTACCGGCGACGACATTACGACCGGCGCCGACGACCTGACGACCAGCGAGGCGATCGACGCCTATATCGCAGAGAACCTGGGTACGAATTACCTGACGGCGCTGAAGCCGAAGGTAGGCTCCAGCTTCGACATCAACGGCGACGGCAACATCGACTCTCGCGATTTGCTGCTCACGAGTGACACGTCCGACGACGTGGACATCGTCAATTCGATGCGGGCGACCATCGAGTCGTCGACCGTCGACACCGGCGGTGCAGTGACAGTCTCGGCGTCCAACACCGACACCATTGCGGACGACAGCTCGAGCATCACGGCCATCGGCATCGCAGTGGGCATCGCGGCCGGTGGGGCCGGTGGGGTCTCGGTCAACGTGGCTGGCGCCGGAGTCATCGCTTTCAACGAAGTGAGCAGTGCCATCGAAGCCGGCATCGTGGACAGCACAGTCACCGCCGACGGCGACGTGACCGTGCTGGCATTGGACCAGGCCGAAATCGATTCCACGCTGCTCGCAATCTCCCTGTCCGCTGGCGGTGCCGGTGCGGTGTCGGTCAATGTGGCAGCGGCGTTCACCTATGCCGACAATACGATGGGCGGCAGTGTCTTGGCGACCATCGACAACTCGACGGTCGAGAGCACCGGCGGTGAGATCACCGTCGAGGCAACTGCCGACAACCAGGTGGAAGCGATTGGCGTGGCTGTCGGCCTGGCATTCGGCGGCGCCGGCGGGGCGTCGTTCAACGTTTCCATGGCGGGTGTCGGGGCGACCAATACGACGACCAATTCGGTGGAAGCAAGCATCCGGGGCGGCAGCGACGTAGATGCCAACGATTCGACCGATGGGGCGGTCACGGTCAGCGCACTGGACGTGTCCGGGATATTTGCCACGCTGGTGTCGGCCGCGGTGTCAGCGGGCGGAGCTGCCGGTTTCTCGCTGAACATCGCTGGTGCAGGCGTATTCGCCAGCAACAGCATCGGCAGTTCGCTGCTGGCGACTATCGACGGCTCGACCGTTGACACGGCGGGTGAACTCACTGTCACGGCTTCCACCGTGGATGCGGGCGACAAGATGGAAATCGAGTCGTTCGGCATTGCCGTGGGCGTTGCCGCTGGCGGCGCTGCCGGTGTATCGATCAATGTGGCGGGTGCCGGCGTGCTGGCCTTCAACCAGATCGACAACACGATCGAGGCGAGCATCGTCGACAGCTTTGCGACTGCAGGCGCAGACGTCAACGTCGGAGCCGAAGATGGCGCACATATCCTGTCCGAACTCGGTGCAGTCACCGTGGCAGCGGGCGGCGCAGCCGGCGTCTCGGTCAATGTCACCGTCTCGGCCACCTACGCCGAGAACACGATGGGCGGCAGCCTGATGGCGACCATCGACGACTCGACAGTCGTAAGCACCGACGGTGCCGTTACTGTCGACGCGTATGCCAACAACTCCATCACCGCCCTGGGCCAGTCGGTGGGTGTATCCGCCGGCGGCGCTGCCGGTGTATCGATCAATGTAGCACTGAGCGCGGTCGCTGCGACCAACATCAGCGGCAATACGGTCGAAGCCAGCATCAAGGATGGCAGCGTCGTGACGGCCAACGATGCGACCGACGGGGCGGTGACGGTCAGCGCAACGGACGTATCCGGGATCTCTGCTGCGCTGGTGTCGGTATCAGTCGCAGCCGGGGGCGCTGGTGGCCTCTCGGTCAATATTGCCGGCGCGCTCGTGTACGCAAGCAATGCCATGTCATCGAGCCTTGACTTCGACTGGAACGGCGACGGGACCAAGGACTTCCAGGACCTGCATGCGGGCGTAGCCGTGCTGACGCGGCTGAACGAGCTCCAAGGGGGCAATGACGGGATCGTCGGCAACCTGCCCGGCAACGATGGTGACCTCGGAACCGGCGACGACGTCACAACCGGTGCCGACGACCTGTCGACTGCTCAAGCGATCGACGCCTACATCGCGAATGACCCAGGCGCCACTCACTTGACGGCGCTGAAGCTGCTGGTCGGGTCGAGCTTCGACATCAACGGGGACGACAGCATCGATTTTCGCGACCTGCTGCTCACAAATACGACGTCTGACGATGTGCGCGTCGGCAACGCCCTGTTGGCCACCATCGCCGACTCGCAAGTGGACACCGCCGGCGAAGTCAATGTTTCAGCGTCCACCTACGACGCCCTTGCGGGCGACCAGATGGAAATCGAGTCTTTCGGCATCGCCGTGGGTGTTGCCGCGGGCGGCGCCGGTGGCGTGTCCGTGAACGTCGCGGGTGCCGGCGTCATCGCCTTCAATCAGATCAACAACCAGATCGAGGCCAGCATCGCCGACGGCAGCGCGGTGATCGCAGACGATGACATCGCGGTCGAAGCCACGGACCGGACCCACATCCTTTCCGAGCTGGGTGCGGTCAGCGTTTCCGCCGGCGGTGCGGGCGGGCTTTCCGTCAACGTCACAGTCTCGGCGACCTATGCCGAGAACGCCTTGGGCGGCAGCCTGTTGGCGACGATCGATGATTCCACGGTGGACAGCAGCGCCGGCGACGTGACCGTCAACGTCGATGCCGAAAACTCCCTCGAGGCTTATGGCCAATCCGTCGGCGTGTCGGTCGGCGGCGCGGGTGGCGTGTCCATAAACGTGGCGGTTGCCGCGGTGCTGGCAGACAACACGCTCACCAATGACGTGGAAGCCAGCATCGTCAACGGCTCCGATGTCGATGGCAACGCGGTCACCATCTCGGCGACAGACAGCTCGACGGTCGACTCGGAACTGACCGCGGTGTCGGTCAGCGTTGGCGGCGCAGGGGCCGTCTCATTGAACCTGTCGCTGGCACTGTCCATGGCCGAAGTAAACTTTGGCACGAGCACACGCGCGGTCATCTCCGGTTCCGATGTGACCGCCGCAACCGGCGACGTCACGCTGACGGCGCTGTCCGACGGCTCGGTGGACTCGCTCGGCGTGGCTGTCGGCGTCTCGTTCGGTGCCGCCGGCTTGATCTCGGGATCGGCCGCGGCCGCAGGCGCGATCGCGTCAATGACATCCACCAATGTCGTCGAGTCGCTTATAGCCGATGGCTCGGACGTGGATGCCTCGCTGGGTTCCGTGTCGCTCACCGCCACGGACCAGACCGCGTTCACCAACAACGTGTTTGGCGTGGCAGTGGGCGGCTCCTTCGGCGGCGGCGCGTCGCTCGCGCTGTCGGTCGCCTATGCGGAAGCCAGCGTATCGTTGGCCGGCACGGTGCGCACTCGCATTAGCGACAGCGACGTGGATGCAGGCGTCGACGTCACGGAGACGGCGCTTGCTGACAGCTCGATTTCTTCCAACGGCAAGGGTGTCGCCATTTCACTGTCGGCAGCCGTGGGTTTCTCACTCGCCGGCGCTGGCGCGGGGGCCATTGTCAACAACGACATCAGCCAGATCGTCGAGGCCGACATAATCGCGTCCAATACCGACGAGTTCCAGGGCGTCACCGCGGGCCGAGCCGTGTTGCTGACCGCGACGGACTCGATCTCGAGCACCGCGGACGCGACTGCGGCTTCGCTCTCCATTTCAGGCGGCTTCATCGCCGGCTCGATTGCCATCGCCGCTGCGGAGGCATCCAACACCCTGGCGGGCTCGACCAGTGCCGGGATCGATGACAGTCGGGTGCTAGCCACCACGGGAGCACTCACCGTCGCGGCCAATTCCGAGAGCCAGCTCTTTGCAACGCCCGATGCCTATGCCATCTCGGCGGCGATCGGATTCGGTGCCGCGGCGGCGGGTGCAGGTGCGAGCGGTACCAATACTGTCAAACGCACGACGAAGTCCCAAGTGCGCAACGGTTCGGATGTACGCGCGCTGGCTGGATTGACTACGATCGAAGCGCATGACCGGCTCGATGCCACAGCCGACGTCAACGCCACGTCCATCGCTGCCGGACTATCGGCCATGGCCTCAGGCATCGCGCTCGCCCAGAACACGATCACCTCGACGACGACCGCCTCGGTGGAGGACAGCACGGTCCAGTCGGGTGGCGGCGATCTGCTGATCGACGCCGACAGTGTTCAAGGGGCCGGGGATATCGTCACACGCGCGGATGCGTCTGCGGTGGCGTTGGGCATGGGCGGCGCAGCGGTCGGTGCGCGGGCGGTGGAGATCATCGGTTCCGACGTCGCGGCTTTCGCCAGCGACTCCACCCTGCTTGCGGCCGGGGCGGTGCAGGTGGATGCCGACAGCGACCACACTGCCACGCCGAAAGTGGTCGGCTTCTCCGCTTCGCTGGGTTTTGCGATTTCTGCGATCGAAGTGATCGGCAAGGTAGAGGGTGCCACCCGCGCCTATATCGACGGTGACTCCCTCGTGACTGCAGGGGGAAACACGAACGTCACTGCACACAGCATTGCTCACGCCCTGCCGGAGGGCGAGTCCATTGCAGTCGGCGGCATAGCCGGCGCCTTATCTATCATGGACGCGCAGGTCAACCGGGTGACCGAGGCCTACGTGGGCCGGCATGCCGACACGGCGCAGGTGGCCAACACCCGGCTCGACCGGCTCTTCCTTGATGTGCAGGCCACGCCCTTCAAAACCGGCGAGATCGTCACCTACTCGTCGGGTGGCGGCTCTGCCATCGGCGGGCTCACCAGCGGCAAGCAGTACTACATCATTGCTGGGGAACTCGGGCAGATCCAACTGGCTGAGATACGGCGTGGCGGCCTCGGCAACGTTATCCTGCCTCTTCCGCTGCAGGACGACTTGAACGGCCGCATCGCGATCGACCTGACCTCCATAGGCAGCGGCGCCAACCACCAACTCACCCGCAGCTCGGCACCCGCAGTGGTGTTCAACCCGTCGCTGCTGCTAAATCCAACGGCCTTGGCGACAACTAACCTGGATCTCGGCACGAAGAAGCTCAGCATCCTGGCGAACTCGACCTATGTCGCCCGTGCCGACAGCTTCGCCGGCGGATTCGGCCTGCTGGCTGGTGCGACGGTGACCAAATCCACTGCCAGCGTGGTCGGCGATACGCTGGCCTACGTGGGAGAAGGCGCGATGGTGGACGCAGGCGACGTGGATATCAAGGCAACGTCGCTGGATACTGCTTTTGCAGACAACGTCTCCGTCGCACTCGGTGGTCTGGCCGCATTTGGGTTCAGCACGGCTGACGCAAAGGTGTCGAGCCGCACCGAAGCCTTTGCCGGTGCGCTAAGCATGACGGATTCCCTGGTTGGTGTGGTGGCGGCGAATATCGCGACTGCGATCAATGCCTCGAACATCGATATCACGGCCGATGCCACGATGGACGCCACGGCAAATATAGACGGCGGCAGCTTAGGGGGAATCACTATCACCAAGTTCCTTCCGACTGCATTGGTCGACGGCGCCACCCGAGCCTACGTTCGCGATGGTGTCGCCATTGATGCGGCGACTCTGGAAATCGTTGCGGGCAGCAGCAACTCGGATCGCGTGACCTACAGGGCCGATGCCTCCGCTACGTCATTGGCCTTCTCCTTCCTCGGGGGAGCGCAGAATCTTGGCGCCAAGGCGGCCGTTTCCGGGACTGTCGAGGCTTTCCTTGGTGCGTCCCTGGATACCGCTGGCGGTGGTAATCCAAACGCGGTCATAAATATCACCAACACCACGAACCCGCTGACCGTGAAGGCTTATTCCGATATCGACGCCATTGCGGATGTCGACGGCGTCAGTGGATCCCTGGGGGTCAGTATTACCCTGCTTCAACCGAATGCAACTGCTGGCGGAACCACTCGCTCGTTCGTGAACGACGGGATTACTCTGCAGGGCGCCAACCTGAAATTGGAGGCCGACGCTGACGCGAAGTCCGACGCCAGGCTGAGCAACTTCGGTGTCTCTGGCCTCGGGGCCGGCATCCGGCTCAGCCCGCAGGCGATTACGAACAATGTTATCGAGGCCTATGTCGGACGCAATGCCGACAGCACCAATCACCAGGCCAGCATCAACATCGGCAATCCCGATAACGGTGAGCGCCTTTCGATCGACGCCGACGCCGTCGGCCGCAGCCAGGCGATCGCGGCTTCCAGCAACACTTCTTTTGCCGGTCTGACCCAGGTCGTGAGCCTCGACACGGATTCACAACTTCTCGGCAAAACCCGGGCTTACATTGGCGACCGCACCACGCTGCATGCCGGCAACGTGAATCTCATGGCGGACGAACTCGTAGCGGAGTCGCGCGCGACCAGCAGCGGCGCGAGCGGTTCCCTTTTGGTTGATATAGGCCTCCTGTCCTCCACGGCCAAAGCCAGTCGCGTGACCGAAGCCTTCATTGGCGATGGCTCCACCTTGAACCTTGGCACGAGTTCCGTGATCGCTACGGCAGATACCAGCATGGGCGCTACGCCCATGGCGTTCGCCAGGATCGACTCGGGCAGCGGTGCGGGAATCGCGAACGTCCAGACCATGAGTACGACATCGACGGTCGGCACGGGCGCCGGGCAGGAATCAGCCACGCGCGCCTATGTGGGAGACAACAGCACCATTAATGCCGGACTGGTTCGTCTGGATGCGGATTCGGACACAACCGCGGATTCCGATGTCGTCCGCGGCGCTGGGGCAGGTATCGCTGATATTGCGATCACGAACATAACGGTGAATTCGGATCACGACACCGAAACTTACGTCGGCGACTCGACCCTCAACCTTTCCGGGGCGCTGGAACTCCTGGCCAATGGAAGGTCAAGAGCCATCCCCACGGCCAGCAACGGTGCTGGCGCCGGATTGTTCACTTTGGGTGCGGCAGATGTTTATGCCAATACCGCAGGCAGGACTTCGGCCGGGATCGGTGCGGGCGCTACAGTCGAAGCGACCAACGTTCTCATGCAGGCCATCGGTACGACCAGGGCGGACGCATCGACCACGAATGGCGGGGGCTCGCTGTTGGCGTCCATTACATCTCTGGATTCCTATGCCACCGACAGCGGCTCTGCGAATATCTGGATCGGCGCTGCCGGCGGTGCGGCGACCAGCGTTACGACGACCGCTGGCGGTATCGACGCCGATGCCAGGCTGACTTCCACGGCCGAGTCGCTGTCCGAAGGCTACACCTTCAGCCTTGGTGTGGCCGGCGGCGGGATGTCCAGCAACGCCACTAACCAGAGTACTGTCGAGGGCGTTATTGGCGACAATGTAACGATCGATGTGCAGAGCGGAGATTTCGACTTTGTAATCAACCTTGACGGCCAGGCGCGCGGTGCGGCGACCAGTACGTCGGGTGCGACCGTGGACGTTAGTTCAAGCAGTGCGACAGTCGCGTTCAACAGCTCGGCGGATCTGACGATCGGCACTGCAGGATCCATCAGCGCGGCCGACGATATCAACATCGGTGCTTACCTCAACTACGACGAGACGACGCAATCCTTCGTCGGTCAG
>JBKJUC010000090.1:0-2565 GCA_046590325.1 Burkholderiales bacterium
CAGGTGAAGATCCGGGGCTTCCGGATTGAGCCTGGTGAGATCGAGACTGCGCTCATGCGTCATCCTTCTGTGGCGCATTGCGCGGTGATTGCGCGCGAGGACCAAGCTGGCCACAAGCGGCTGGTGGCTTATGTGGTGGCGTCGCCTGATCAGGCTGCCGATACGGCCACGCTGCGCGCGCATGTTGGGCGAAGCCTGCCGGACTACATGATACCGGCGGCGTTTGTGATGCTGGCGCATCTGCCGCTCACGCCCAACGGCAAGCTCGACCGCAAGGCGCTGCCGGCGCCGGATCTGACGCCTTCGACCATTCGGCGGGCGCCGCGCAGCCCGCAAGAGGAGATTCTGTGTTCGCTGTTTGCCGAGGTTCTCGGTCTCGAGCGCATCGGCATCGATGACAACTTCTTCGAACTCGGCGGTCATTCACTGCTGGCGATGCGGCTGATCAGCCGTGTGCGCGCCACGCTTGGCGTGGAGGTTGCGATCCGCGGCCTGTTCGAGGCGCCAACCATAGAGGGGCTGGCCAAACATCTGGGTGAGGCCGCGGCTGCGCGGCCTGCGCTGGTTGTGATGGCGCGGCCTGCCGAGCTTCCTCTCTCGTTTGCGCAGCGCCGGCTGTGGTTCCTTGATCGGCTGGAAGGGCCGAGCGCGACCTACACGATCCCGACCGCCCTGCGTCTTACGGGCGAACTCGACCACACCGCGCTCGCGGCAGCGCTTGGCGATGTGGTGGAGCGCCACGAGAGCCTGCGCACTATCTTCCCCGATACACTGGGTGTGCCACGACAAGTGATCCTCGAAGCTTCGACGGCACGGCCGCGACTGGAGGTCATGTCGGTCAGCGAGGTGGCCTTTCCCGAGGCTCTCGACACGGCGGCGCGACGCGGGTTCGATCTCGCCACTGAGCCTCCGCTGCGGGCCCATCTGTTTGCGCTTGAGCCCAGCAAGCATGTGCTGCTGCTGTTGCTCCACCACATCGCTAGCGATGGTTGGTCCTGGGCCCCGTTTGCGCGCGATCTGGCGCGCGCCTATGCGGCGCGTTGCGCTGGCCAAGCGCCCGAGTTCCCGGCTCTGCCAGTGCAATATGCCGACTACACGCTCTGGCAACACAATGCCCTTGGCAGCGAGAGCGATGCCGACAGCGCGATTGCCCAGCAACTCGCGTACTGGACCACCACGCTCAGCAATCTGCCCGATCAGATTGATCTGCCAACCGACCGGCCCAGACCCGTCGTCGCCAGCCATCGCGGCGACCGCGTTCAAGTCACCTTTAGCCCGGATCTCCATCGCCGCCTGCTGGCGCTCGCCCGCGACAGTCAGGCCACCTTGTTCATGGTGCTGCAGGCCGGCCTTGCGGCTCTGCTCACCCGTCTCGGCGCCGGCACCGACATTCCGGTGGGCAGCCCGATCGCCGGGCGCACCGACAGTGCGCTCGACGAACTGGTCGGCTTCTTCGTCAACACCCTGGTGCTGCGCACCGACACGTCCGGCAACCCAAGCTTCCGCGATCTTGTCGCCCGCGTGCGGTCAGCCAATCTGGCCGCCTACAGCCATCAGGACCTGCCGTTCGAACGCTTAGTGGAAGTGCTCAACCCGGCACGCTCGCTCGCACGACACCCGCTGTTCCAGGTCATGCTGGCATTCCAGAACAATGCAGAGATCGGCTTCGAGCTGCCCGGCCTCGTCATCGGCATGGAAGCGGTCGACACCGCCACGACCAAGTTCGATCTGTCGCTTAGTCTGGGCGAGCAGCGCGCGCGCGACGGCACGCCTCAGGGCATCGACGGCGAGCTCGAATACTCAACCGACCTGTTCGATCGGACGAGCGTGCAGGCGATGGCCGACCGCCTGGTGCGTCTCATCGAGGCAGCGGTTGCAGCTCCCGAGCAGCCGATTGGCCAGATCGATATCCTCAGCGCCGCCGAGCGCCACACCATCCTGCGGGAGTGGAACGACACCGCCCATCCGATCCCGCCCGCCACCCTGCCGCAACTGTTCGAGGCCCAGGTCGCGCGAACCCCCGATGCCATCGCGGTGGTGTTCGAGGAGGACAGCCTCACTTACGCCGAGCTCAACGCCCGCGCCAACCAGCTCGCGCATTACCTTATCAGCAAAGGTGTCGGACCCGAGGTCGTCGTCGGCCTGTGTCTCGAGCGCTCGCTCCAGATGGTGATCGGCCTCATCGGCATTCTCAAAGCCGGCGGCGCCTATCTGCCGCTCGATCCAAGCTATCCGACCGAACGCCTGGCCTTCATGCTCGCGGATGCCAATGCCCCAGTGCTGGTTACACACTCGGCGTTGCTCCGATTGCCCGCGCCCCACGCTCAGACCGTCCACATGGATGCGGACTGGTCCACCATCGCACAACAGCCCGCGACTACTCCTCCAATCCAACTCCAACCTGAAAATCCCGCTTACGTCATCTACACCTCAGGTTCTACAGGAATACCTAAGGGTGTGGCGGTCACACACGGGGGCCTCCACAACTACAGCACATGGGCAATTCAGGATTATCGACTTGACCTCGGATCAGGAGCGCCACTCCTCACACCGCTGGCATTCGAT
>JBKJUC010000107.1:0-73640 GCA_046590325.1 Burkholderiales bacterium
ATTGTCGGCACCATCTGCGGCGGTTCCGATGCAACGAGCGGCCTCACCGCGAACCCCGCCATGGGCCGCGCCTTCGATTTCCTGGTTGAGCAGGACGCCACCTGTATTTTCGAGGAAACCGGCGAACTGATCGGCATGGAGCACTGGATGGCCAAGCGCGCCGAGAATCCAATTCTCGGTGAAGAGATCGTCAAGACCGTTGCCAAGGCAGCGAAGTACTACGCTACCTACGGACACGCCAGCATCGGCCCCGGCAATGCCGACGGCGGCTTGACCACCATCGAAGAAAAGTCCCTCGGTGCTTATGCCAAGTCCGGCCAGTCGGTGATCTCGGGCATCATCAAACCCGGCGACGTGCCCATCAAGGGCGGCCTCTACTTGCTGGATGTCGTACCTGATGGCGAACCATTGTTCGGTTTCCCCAACATCAGCGACAACGCCGAAATCGCGGAACTCATGGCCTGCGGCAGCCACCTCAGCCTGTTCTCCACCGGCCGCGGCTCGGTCGTGGGCTCCGCCATCGCACCGGTGATCAAGGTCTGCGCCAATCCCGCCACGTTCAAGCGCATGTCGGACGACATGGACGTCGATGCCGGCCGCATCCTCGAAGGCCGGGCAACGCTGGACGAAGTCGGTCGCGAGATCTACGACCTGATCCTGCGGGTGGCGAACGGTGAACAGACCAAGTCGGAAGAACTTGGGCACCAGGAGTTCATCCTGACCTACAAGAGCTTCGAGCCCATCGGCCCGGCTTGTTTTCCTTCGGCGGCTTAGACCTTTTCACCGCAAAGGCGCAAATACCCTACGTGCCCAGCACGTCGGAGTACCCTTTTAGGACGCAAAGGAAAGCGAAATTCTGTGCTGAATGGCAGAAGCATATGACTGCTTCAGGTTGATCCAACTGCAGAGCGGCCCGCCCAATGCGGGCCGTTTCTTTTCCGCGTTTCGGAAGCAGTATTGACAGGCCGTATCATGGCTCCCAAACTGGGGTTAACTCCTTATGCAGGCGGGATTAACGTGATTCGACCTGTCCATTCATCCAGCCCTTTGACGCTTTATGAAGCGTCTTTTAGGGGCGCGACTTCTCGTTCGGCTGGGGAAGAACGCTACTCTCGATGCCGGGCAAGAGGGCACAAGACCGATTCCAGATGTTACCCGTAAGGAGGTGTGGGACATGATTGATGTTGAGCAGCGCGGGCACATAAGCGTCTTCCACATGACACATGGCAAGGCCAACGCGCTGGACGTGGAGTTCTGCCAGGCCATAACCGCTCGACTTGAGGCGTATCGCCACGCGTCCACGCAGGCACTCGTCCTCATCGGTCACGGGCAGATCTTTTCCGCTGGGGTCGATCTCCTGCGCGTCTTGGAGGGCGGTCCCGTCTACCTCGCAACCTTCCTGCCGGTCTTGCGTACCGTCTTTGAGACGCTCTTCTGCTATCCTAAGCCGGTCGTCGCGGCGATCAATGGGTATGCGATTGCTGGCGGCTGCGTGCTGGCATGTGCGGCGGACTATCGACTCATGGCGCAGCAGACCGGGCGCATAGGCGTTCCCGAATTGCTTGTGGGGGTGCCTTTTCCCACGATTGCGTTGGAAATTATGCGCGGCGTCGCCGCACCGCACCAGTTCCCGGCGTTGCTGTATGGCGGGGCGACGTTTGACCCGGCCCACGCCGTAGAGCGCGGTCTGGTGGATGCGCTCGTCGAGTCGGGCACGCTACTAGAGCAGGCGGTCGCGGCAGCCGAGACCCTCGCGGCCCTGCCTCCGCTCGCCTTCGCGCTGACGAAGCGTCAGGTCCGCGAGCCGGTGATGAAGCGGGTGCGCGAAGACGGTCCACAGTTCGACGTGGCGGTGCAAGAATTGTGGGAAGCGCCAACGACTCTGGCCGCCATCAGGGCGTATGTCGCTCGAACCTTCAAGCGGTCTCCGCAGTAGAGGCGCAACGAGAGGCAGCCTGCCGGTCCATGCCCGCAACCTGGAGTGCCCGTCGTCAGCGCGCACGTTTCGCCACTGCGTTCTTGCCGAACAACGCCTTGCAGCTGACTGCCTCCAGCCTCCACTCGTTCCTCGCTGTGGCTTCCGGCAGCAGCTGAAGGCTGGCGTTGGGCCACAAGGAGCCATCTTTGACTGTCGCGAGGAAGCACAGAGCGTCATCGCGCTTCACTAGGTACATGGGGCCTGTGATTGAGGCGATCCGTGCGAGAGGGCCTTGCCTTTTGCCTGCTCGAAAAGAAAAACTTGATGCCCTCCATGCAAGCAAGCAGCCCCAGTAACAACGCCGGTCTGCCGCCGTTTTCCTCAATGCGGTATCTCTATGTTGGCAGCCGCACATTGTTTGCGAAAAGGCAGGTGTATGGTGGTTTTCGTTGATCCAGGATGTGTCGGGAACGGCGAACCCACTTTCAGGAGACTTGCATGACTCAGAAAACCAAAGACCAGCCGCAAAAACCGAAGCAGATTCGTCCTTCTCCGGACGCAGAAAAAGAACTGAACAAACAAAAACAGAAGTCGGCGGAAAATGAGGTAGCGGGCAGGCACAAAAACGACGGCCAGAACGATCATGCCGGGCACAAGACTACCCGTTAGCGGGCCCCTGGCACATTGATGCAACGCCAGGCCTTTAGCCTGCCCGATAGCACTGCATTACCCCATCGGCTTTAACGCCTTGCGGTCTCAGCGCCGCTGTCCGAGCTTGCCGGCCACGCCCTCCGCGAGGCGGTCGAACAAAGGCAACTCGGTGGGTTCTTTGCTAATGGTTATTTCACCCAGTTGGAACCGCCGCACCAGTTCGGTCTGCGAGCATTCGAGGGCAGTCTTGCCGTGGCGGTCGGCGAAGAGGTAGCGGGTCTTGAGCGGACTGATGAAAGTCAGTTTCGCCGTCTGCTGTTTTTCCTTCTCGTGCTTGCGGACGATTTCTACCCAACTTCCCAGCTTCAGTTCCGGCGGGAGCGCCGACGTGGCTTTGGCCCCCGCCGTGGCGCCGGGCAACGGAACCGTAAAGTCCAGATCGGCGACCTCGACCTGGCCCTTGCCGAATGGGTTGGGCACGGTAACCGGCGCGCTCATGTCCAGCGATGCCTGTTTCGCTCGTGTGACGGCGACCGGCGCGCGAGGCATTGCCGGTTTCACCGGCAAGGGCTGCTTCGCACTCGGTGGAGATACGGGGCGCGGCGGGGATGCAGGACCCGGCGCGGACGTTTGCGGCTTCGCCGGGGCAGCGTGCGTCTTTACGATCTGGGGCAACTCAAAAGCCATCGGCGGTTCGACGGGCATCTTTGCGGCCGGCACCGCAGGCGCCGCTTGGGCCGCGGGAGCAAAGTCGATCACGGGTAGTTCGAACGCAGGGGCCGGCTCCACAGGCGTTGCGGAGGTCGCCGGCGCAAATTCGATCGCGGGCGCAGGTTCGATCGCGGGCGCAAGCTCGGCGGTTGGAATTTCGATCGCTGGCGCGGCCGCGGGTCCCGGCACGACTGCAATGGGATCGGGATCGGGAGCGGGTGCCGCTTCGACCGGCGTGTGGGCCAGCGAGAGGCCGAACTCGATCGGCGGCTGCTCCAGCACGGGCGCGGGTGGTTCCGGCGTCGCGGCGATTTCCGGCGCAATTTCCATCGATGGCGACTCCGCTGCAGGCTCCGCGGCTTCCATTTCCGCCGTCACTTCGGTGATGGGCACGGAATCCGCGGCCGGCTCGGCCTCAGCGACCAGCTTGGGCTTAGCGGCCAAGGCGCCCGCATTACCCGCGATGATTTCGGAATGCAGCTTGCGCAACTCGGAAACGAAGCGGATGCGCACCGCGTCCTCGATGCCCGCGGCAGCTTGAGCATCCGCCAGGCGCTTGAGCAGTTCCGGTACCTGGCCCACCAGTTCACGGCGCTCTTCCCGCGAATCCTTGGGCTCGACACTCCAGATCAGCAGGTCCATGGTTTCAAGTGCGCTCTTCCAGGCATCGCTGTCCTCACCCTCCTTGACCTGGATCAGGAGCAGCACCTTGATCCACTGCTGGAGCAGGAAGTCGACCACCGCAGGCGGCAGCGTGGCCGCGCGCAGGCGCATCTTGATCTCGGTCTGCGCCACGGTCTTGGCGAGCGCGAGGCTTTCCTCCTGTTCGATCTGCTTCTCGTCGGCTTGCGCCTGCTCCTCGATGCGCCTGTCTTCTTCCGTGACGAGCGCATCGAGGCTACCGCGCACGGTGTCGAAAATTTCGATGTTGTCCTCGAAGCCCTCCAGGAGTCCACGGAGAATCTCGTCCAGGCGCGCAAAGGTCGGATTTGATGCATTGACGTCCAGGGGCAGCCGCGCCGCGACTTCACCGAGGGTGTCAAGCATCTGCCGGGCGGGATGGGCCCTCTTTGAGAAGAAAGCCTTGTCCGCGATTGCGACCTTGAGAAAGGGAATCTGCAACCGGCCGATCAGACCTTTGACGCCCATGGGAATTTTGGGATCATCGAAAAGCTGGTCGAAGAGCAGGGCTACGATGTCGAGCGTCATTGCGTCCATCTGGGACATGCCGCCGCCCAGATTCGTTGCCTTGAGCTCGCGCAGGACATTGACGGTGCCAGGCTCGGCGACAATCGCCGCCAGAGGCAGGGTATTCCCGGTCACCCCACCAAGGTCACCCTGCTGAACGCGGGTGAGCGAGTGCATCAGCTCCCCGCCCTGCAGGACTTGCGGATTGCCGAGCGCTGCCGCTGCCCCGGGCACGCTGGCGAGTGGCGGAATTCCAGACATTGCGGCCACCGCTGGCGCGGATACGGGGGTTGTCGCAGGCGGCGTTTGCGTGGATATGAGGTGGGTTGGCGCAGGCGCTGCTGGAACGGACGCGCCCGCTGCTGCGGGCACCACTGGCGCGGCCGCGCCGGCTGCCGGGGGCACGGCTGGCGCGGCGCCCGTTTGGCTCTTGCCCATCAGGTTCTGCAGGAGCACGAAGAAGTCCTGCTCGTCGCTCTTTGCTCCAGTAGTGGCCGGCTTCGCGCTGTCCTTTCGCGGGCCGCCCATGCCCCGGAGTTTGGGCAGGATGGAGTTCTGGACCAGCAGGCCATTCACCGCTCGATAGGTTCCCCGTATCCCGTCGAGAACAAACTCGTCGAACAATCTTAGGAGGACCAGCCGCACCTCCACGTTGCTATCCACCTGGCTGCAGGTCTGCTTATACGCATCGGAAATCGCCTGGGGCGTGAAGGGATTGTCATCGGACTGAAGGCCGGCGTCGCCAAACAGCACACCCACCCGCTGGTCGAGGGCGGCGAGTTCCTCTTCGCAGTATTGGCGCAGCCGCGCCGTCATGGCGTTGAACTTGAGGGTTTCGTTCAGGTCGTCCTCGCCCACCAGCGCCAGTTCGATTTCGGGCAGCTCGGCATCGGCAAAGTCGTCACCGATCTTTTTGGCGCGATTGCTGCGCTGCTGGAACTCACGCAGATACCGGGCCCGGAACTGGGCCTCGATCTTATCCCGCTGCGGGAGGGCCTTGTCGCGGACCTCCCGATACAGCGCCTGGGCCTGGGTGTCGCGGGTCTCGCTCTCGAGCGTAGTGAGCGCGTCGTCCGCCTTGTCGAGCATGCCGGCCAGTGCCGTGGCCAGACGCTCGCAAAACAGATCGCGACATTGCGCCAGAATATTGTCGAAGGGTGTTACCTGAGGCATTGCGACCACTGAACCCTGGCTCAAAATCCGGATACCGGCATTGTGCCCGATAGGAGCCTTTAAAGCAGGCCGAGAAGGATCCAGGGGGGCATCCAGCGCCCAGGCCCGGGGGCAACCGAATGGCCTTGCGGCAAGAACCCGCGATCAGAGCAATCCGAAGAATACATAGCAGACCGCCGCTCCCACCAAGCACATCGACAGCCCCCAAACCAGCATCTGGTTGAACAGTCTCTTGCGATCCACGTCAGGCGCCGCATTGGAAATGCATAGGGCGCCGAGGGTTGAAAGTGGCGAGACATCGACCAGGTGAGCACCGACCATGATCGATGATGCTATCGCCAGCGCATCGCCGCCGCCCAGTTTCTCGATCAGCCCCGGGATGGTCGGCAGGAAAGCCGGCAGGACCACGCCCGAGGAACTGCTGTAAACCGATATTACTCCGGTGACCAGGGCTATCACGCCGGTTATGCTCTGTTGGGTCGCTAAGGACGAAAGCATGGAAGTGAGGAGTTCCATGCCACCGGTTTTCTCGGCCACGCCGATCAATACGGTCACGCCGCATACCATCAAGGTCACACCCCAGGGCATGTCCTTCAGCGCCCGCTTCTCGTCGGCTGCGCGCGCCAGCGAGATCACGGCCGCGCCGACGAATGCGCCGACGGTGATATCCAGCTTGAAGGCGAGCACCGCCACGATCAGGGTTCCGATCACCAGGAGCGTAAGCTTCTGCTGCCAGTCGAGGGGCGCGGTCGCCGGCCCCGGGTCTCCAACCGCAATCGTTCCCGTGCCCCCTCGCAACAGCCGTGTACCGCCCAGCAGGAAATAGCCGCCAAAGCCGACAAAGGATTGCGAAACGAGCAGGCCAAGGTAGTTGCTCCATTGTGCATTCTCGATTCCGATCTTGATCATGAGCCCGTTGGCGATGATGCCGGTCGGGGCGAAAGGCGAGAGCGCGCCGGCATTGGCGCCGCAGCAGACCATTAACGCCATCAGAAAGGCCGGAACGCCGGCGCGGCCCGCCGCAGCCATTGCAACCGGCGCGAGCAATGCGGTGGCCGCGATGTTGCCCGGGCCGATCGAGGAGAACACCAGTGCCAGGAGAAAGAAAATAATCGGGATAACACCGGCCCGGCCGCGGGCGTGGCTGACCGCGAGTTCCGAAATCCTGTCGAGCGTGCCGTTGACGCGCGCCTGGGAGAAGAGCAGCGTAACGCCGACCAGCGTGAGGAACAGGCCGGCCGGAAAACCAGCCACGATGGCCGGCAGCTTGAGCCCGGCCAGAGGCATGCCGACCAGGAACGCGGCCGCGATGGCGAGCACGCCAACGTTGACGGGCAGGAAGCTGCCGGCGATGACCACGGCCATCAAGGCAATCAGCGATATGACGGAGAGATCCATTTTCGTGTCTAGTTGTCAGGGGGCCGGACCGGAATGCCCGCGATGTTAGACTGCCGCGGGTCTTCCATCCACATTTCCAGAAAATATCCGACATGAAAACCGTGGACTATTATTTCTCTCCGATGTCGCCCTGGACTTACCTGGGCCATTCCCGCTTCGCCGATATTGCAAGGCGGCAAGGGGCCATCATCAACGTCAAGCCGGTGGACTACGGAAAGATTTTCCCGGTTTCAGGGGGCGTGCCGGTGGCCAAACGTGCCCCGCAGCGTCAGGCCTACCGGTTCGCCGAACTCAAGCGTTGGCGCAAATTCCTCGATGTTCCGCTGACGCTGGAGCCGAAGTTCTTTCCGTACGATTCCAGCCTGGCCGCAAGGCTGATCATCGCTGCCGACGGCAAAGGCAGCGGCCATGCCATGCGCCTCGCGGGCGCCCTCCTCAAGGCCTGCTGGGCGCAAGACCGGAATATGGCCGATGAAGCAGAGCTGTCAAAGGTCTGCGAGGAACAGGGGCTGCACTCGCGCGAATTGATCGATGCCGCGAAAGCTGACGAAGCGCGGAAACGCTTCGATGAATTCACGGAAGAGGCCATCGGCCTGCAGGTATTCGGTGCACCAACCTATGCGTACAAGGGCGAACTGTTCTGGGGACAGGACCGGCTGGATTTCCTGGATAGGGCTTTAGGCGCCTGACGGCGGATTTCCAAGTCCAGCTCTCACCGCAGAGAACGCGGAGGACGCAGAGGAAACCTGAAAGGAGAGAAAGAAAGTATGTGTTGGCGAAGGGATTGCCAATTGATGCAATTCCGCTTGATGCAATTCCGCCAGAACAGGGTTTGGGCAACACCCACCAAGTCGAGCACCTATATTGCCCCCCCTTTACTCCCGGTTTCTTTTTCTCGCCTCTGCTTTTCCTCTGCGTCCTCCGCGTCCTGCTGCGCTTCAAGTGTGCCCTTGTCTGCGGTGAGAGTTGGTCTAGACCTGGAAAGGTCTAAGCTTCGTGCCGCCGGGCTTTGAACCCGGCGGCCTCGAGCTTCGCGATGATTTCGCGAATGTGCTCATGGCCTCGGGTCTGCAAGACGAAATCCACGTCGGCGGATTGCACCGGGGAGTGCGTGAACGCCCGCTCGTGATGCACTTCCTCGATGTTGGCATGGGCTTCGGCCAGGCATGCGGTGACCTTGGCCAGGGCACCAGGCAGGTCGCGGAGTTGAACCTGCAGGCGCGTCAGGCGGCCGGTGCGGACCATGCCGCGTTCGATGATGTCTGCCAGGGTCAGCGGGTCGATGTTGCCGCCGCACAGGACCAGTCCGACTTTCTTTCCCGCAAACCGCGCTCGGTTAGTCAGCAAACCGGCCAGGCCGACTGCACCCGCCCCCTCGACGACGGTTTTTTCGATTTCGAGCAGCAGCAGCATGGCTTCCTCGATATCGCCTTCATCCACCAGCAGGATATCGTCGACAGTCTTGCGGATGATCTCCATCGTCAGACTGCCGGGCTGCTTGACCGCGATGCCTTCAGCAATGGTATTGGTGCCGAACTCAGGCTGCAGCCCTTTGAGCGCGCAATACACGGATGGGAAGCGCACGGTCTCGACACCGATCACCTGCGCAGCCGGACTGATGCCTTTCACCGCGATCGCGATGCCGGAGATCATACCGCCACCGCCAACCGGCACCAGCAGGACGTCAAGATCGGGCTGCGCCGCCATCATCTCAAGCCCGATGGTGCCCTGGCCGGCGATGACCTGTTCGTCATCATAGGGATGCACCAGCATCAGGCGCCTCTTCTCCATAACTTCGAGCGCGCGCACCTTGGCTTCGTCGAAATTCTCGCCATGCAGGATGACCTCGGCGCCAAAAGCCCGCGTCTGCTCCACCTTGACGTTTGGCGTGAAGCGCGGCATCACGATCACGGCAGGGATGCCCAGGCGTTTCGCATGGTAGGCCACGCCTTGCGCATGGTTTCCCGCCGATACGGCGATCACGCCCGCCTTGCGCTGGCCTTCGCTCAGGGACAACAACTTGTTGAGGGCACCGCGTTCCTTGAAGGAGGCCGTGAACTGGAGGTTCTCAAACTTGAGGAAGACCTGCGCGCCGGAGATTTCGGAAAGCGTGCGCGACAGGAGGCAGGGCGTGACAATGATCGCGCCGTCGATGACCGCCGCTGCGGTGCGAATATCCTGTAAGGAAACTGGCATTCTTGTGGGGAATCTGCTCCGATGGAAATCTAGTCCGACTGTCGCTTACAGGCAACAAAACGCGCGGATCATACGCCAAACCAAAATAACCGTCCGCCTGCCACCTCTCCAGAGAATGGTCACCTTTTTTCACTACGCCCCGGCGCAAGGAACATTAGAATGATGTCCACGTGACGACGAACCGCTACTCCAACGCAATCCTTGACCGCCTGGTGCAGGTACGCCGAGATGAAATTGCGGCCATGCTGTGGTCATTCGCGTATTTTTTCTGCCTGCTGTGCGGTTACTACATCCTGCGGCCGGTGCGGGACGAAATGGGCATCCAGGGGGGCGTGGACAACCTGGCGCGGATGTTCACGTTTACCTTTCTCGCCATGCTCGCAGCCGTGCCGCTGTTCGGCTGGCTTTCGGCGCGCTTCCCCCGCCGCAGGCTGCTGCCGTTTATCTACCTGTTCTTCGTCGCGAACCTGCTGGTGTTCTACGCGCTGCTCAAATTCGGGATCGCGCCGGAGTATACCGCGCAGGCATTCTTTGTCTGGGTCAGCGTGTTCAACCTGTTCGTGGTCTCGGTGTTCTGGAGCCTCATGGCCGACCTGTTCCGCAACGAACAGGCGCGCAGGCTATACGGATTCATCTCGGCCGGCGGCACGCTCGGCGCGCTGGCCGGACCTTCGATAACCGCAGCCCTTGCCGTAGACATCGGCCCGGCCAACCTGCTGCCGGTTTCCGCCTGCCTTTTGCTCATGGCCACGCTCTGCATCTATCGCCTCGGCGCCTGGGCGACGGGCAACCGACGCAGCGCGGCCGGCGATCCCTTGGGCGGCGGCATATTCGCCGGCATCACCCTGGCATTGAAGTCGCCCTATTTGATGGGCATCGCGCTGTATGTGATTCTGGGCACGGTGCTCGGTACCTTCCTGTATTTCCATCAGGCCTACATCGTAGCCGACCAGATTGCCTCGTCCGGCGAACGCACCGCGCTGTTCGCGAAAATCGACCTCGCCGTGAATGCACTGACGCTGTTCTGCCAATTGTTCGTAGTGAACCGTCTGATCGGGCGCTTCGGCGTCGGCGTCGCCCTGATGCTGCTGCCCGTCGTCGCCATCGCCGGCTTCGTGGTCATAGGATTTTTCCCCACCCTGGGGGTGCTGATCGCCTTCCAGGTCCTGCGCCGTGCCGGGGAATACGCCATCAGCCGCCCCGCCCGGGAAATCCTGTTCACGGTGCTGAACCGCGAGGAGAAATATAAATCGAAGAATTTCATCGACACCGTCGTGTTCCGCGGCGGCGATGCGATTAGCGGCTGGCTGTTCGAGGGGTTGCGCCTGGTCGGCCTCGGATTCGCCGGCGTCGCCTTTGCCGCCGTGCCGATCGCCATGCTGTGGGTCGGCACCGGCTGGATGCTGGGCCGCAGTCAGGAAGAAAAGCGCGCCAGGCTGGAATACCTGAGGAGAAAGCATGAGACCGCATCGGCGAAATCCGAATCTGAGAAATCCGCGCCGCCGCTCGATGCTGAAGGCGCTGGCGGCGGCATCGTTGACGGGGCTGGCCAGCCTGTCGCTCGCTGAGTCCGGCGCCTTCAAGGTGGGCAAACGTCCGATCCCCCGCAGCGGCGAGATGCTGCCCATGGTGGGCCTCGGCACTTACCAGGCGTTCGGCGTGGGACAGGATCGCAGCGAACGCGACCCGCTGAAGGAAGTGCTGCGCCTGTTCGTCGACCACGGTGGCGCGCTGGTGGACAGTTCGCCGATGTACGGCACGGCAGAAGCCGTGGTCGGCGACCTGGCCGTCGAACAAGGCCTGACATCGAAGCTTTTCATGGCGACCAAGGTCTGGACCACCGGTCGCGACGCGGGCATTCGCCAGATGGAAGAATCGATGCAGCGCATGAAAGTCACGCGCATGGACCTGATGCAGATCCATAACCTGCAGGACTGGAAAACCCACGCAAAGACCCTGAAGGAATGGAAAGCGGCCGGCAGGATCCGCTACACGGGACTCACGCACTACCATTCCGGCGCCTACGGTGAACTCGAACGCCTGATCAAAACGAAGGACTTCGACTTCGTGCAGTTCAATTATTCGATATCGGAACGCGAAGCCGAGCAAAGCCTGTTACCGCTGGCGCAGGATACCGGGACCGCGGTCATCATCAACCGCCCGTTCGCGCAGGCCAGCCTGTTCTCGCGCGTACGCGGAAGGGAAGTACCCGCCTGGGCTGCGGAATTCGACTGCAAGTCGTGGGGACAGTTTTTCCTCAAGTACATCCTGTCGCATCCGGCCGTGACCTGCGTCATTCCCGCCACCAGCAAGCCGCATCACCTGGTGGATAATATGGGGGCGGGCGTCGGGAAACTACCCAATGTCGCGATGAGGAAGAAGATGGCCGATTTCATGGATGGGCTGTAACGAAAGCTGGGTGCTGGGTGCTGGGTGAAGGTCTTTCCAGGATCTGGGTTTCAGATTTCCCGATTTTTCTCAGCACCCAGTACACAGCACCCAGCACTTCTTTTACAACAGTCCCCTCGCCGCCAGATTCCTCATCAGGTCAGCTACGCCAAAACTCCACGCCTCGACCTTGTCGCAGTAATTGACGCGGTTGACGAGCATGCCCAATTCGTCGGCCTGGATGCTGACGATGTCGCCAAGCTTGTGCGTGAAGCCCTTGCCCTTTTCGTCGCGGTCCTGGATTGGCGAGAACTGTGTTCCGAGGAACAGCATGGTTCCATCCGGATACTGGTGGCTGCGATTGACCGCTTGCCCAGCGAGGTCGAGCGGGTCGCGGCTGATGTTGGCGAGGTGGCTCTCGCCAGCCAGCTTGTAGCCTTCGGGGCCGGCGACTTCGACGTGAATGTGCGTTCGGCGCAGGTCGGCGATGCCGTAGCTCTCATCGAACAGCCGGATGAAAGGCCCGATCGCGCAACTGCCGTTGTTGTCTTTCGCTTTGCCTAGTAGCAAAGCGCTGCGGCCTTCGAAGTCGCGCAGGTTCACATCGTTGCCCAGCGACGCGCCCACGACCTTGCCGGCGCGATTGATCGCGAGCACGATTTCCGGCTCGGGATTGTTCCAGGAGGAGTCCGCGCGAATGCCGATTTCGGCACCGACGCCTACGGCCGACATGGGTTGTGACTTGTTGAACACCTCGGCATCGGGGCCGATACCGACTTCCAAGTATTGCGACCACAGATTACGGCGGATCAGCGACTCCTTGAGCTGCATGGCCTCCGGCGACCCCGGCTTGACGCCGCGGATCCCTCCGCCGATTTCGGCGCCGATCGACTTGCGGATCTCCTCTGCTTTGTTTGGATCGCCTTTGCAATGCTCCTCAATCACCCGCTCCACCATGCTGGAGACGAAGGTCACACCGCAGGCGCGTAGCGCCTGCAGATCACAGGGTGTCAGCAGGTAAGGCTTTTTCGGATCACGCCGGTCCGCATGGGAGTTCGCGATCAGGTCCGCGACGTTGCCGACCGCGCTTGCCCAGCCCGCCTTGATCGATTCGCGCACTAGCTGCACCGGATCGCGGCTGTTGACCAGTTCCGCGGAGGTCGGCACGACCTTCGACAGGTCCCAGGCCGTGCCGGAAAAAATTGCGATCGGGCTGGGCCCGCCCGGCTGCCCGCCGCGAGCCGGAATCCACGCCCGGCCCACCAGCGTTGCACGATCAGCATCGTTCGGAAGTATCTGTTGAACCGCGAGTTCCATTGCCTTGCCTCCCCCGGTTTATTCGGCCTTCTTGATGCGTTGACTTATTCTGCTTTCTCGATGAGAAAGAGGTTCTCCGGCGCGCAACCCGGCGTGCAAAGCACCACCCAGCCTTTGCGCTCGGAGCGCAAACCAAAATAAGCATCCAGTTCATGCCCAAGGTCATTGGTCGCCATCAGCTTGAGGATGCGAGCCGGCGCCGCCTGCTCGGGATACGTCGGAAGTTCCCTGGCGAATTTCTCGTGCAGCTTGCGTATTTCGGGCTCCGAAAGATCGACGGTTCTGAAGCCGGTGAAAAACCGCGGCCCGCCATGCCCCCACGACGCCTGGGGCGCATAGGCCGGAATGAAGGGACGATCGAAGTAGCTGCCGGGATAGCGCCAGGTCCAGCCCTCACTTGCGACGAGGCTCTGCCTCATGGGGTTACACTCTATCTGGGCGGAGCTGGCGACGGCCTCGGGCAGCGCCGTCGCAACGTTCGCGGCGGGATGCTCACAATCGATCACGGCGTAGCCTGGCTCGCCTTCGGTTTCGGAACCGGGCATGGCCGGAACCGCAGCAAGAAACAAAAGCAACCCCAAAGAGAGTCGAACGAACACGATGGATTTCCTCCGCATGGCTTGTGAACACCTGTTCGCAACGAATTATACAGACGCGAAGACCGGTGACCCGGTACCCGCAACCGCCTGATGCTTGACCGGTCGCTGATCTTCCTCGACCTCGAGACCACCGGCGCCTCCCCGTCGTTCGACCGCATCACGGAGATCGGGCTGGTGGAGGTCGATCGCGGGGAATTCATCGGCGAATGGAGCACGCTGGTCAATCCCGGCCGGGGTATCCCCACCAACATTCAGCAACTGACCGGCATCACCGATGCGATGGTCGGGAATGCGCTCCCGTTCTCGGAACTGGCCGGGGCACTGCTCCGCCGGCTCGAGGGCAAGGTGCTGGTCGCCCACAACGCGCGCTTCGACCACGGCTTTCTGAGCAGCGAGTTCCGCCGCGCCGGCATGCGCTACCAGCCGGAGATCCTGTGCACAGTCAAATTGTCCCGCAGGCTGTTCCCGCAGCATCCACGGCACAACCTGGACAGCGTTATCGAGCGCCATGGCCTGGTCTGCGACCGCCGCCATCGTGCCCTCGGGGATGCAAAGGTATTGTGGCAGTTCACGCAGGAAATCCATCTCGATCCCGGTCCGGACGCCGTGCGGGAAGCCGTCGCGATCTTGCTAAGGAAACCCGCTCTGCCGGCAAACCTCCCACCGAACGCATTGGACGAGGTGCCTGAAGGCCCGGGAGCCTACGTGTTCTATGGCGCCAGCGATGCGCCGCTCTTCATCGGCAAGTCCATGAACCTGTCCAGCCGCGTCGTCTCCCACTTCAGCGGTGAATCCCGATCTACCCGGGACCGCAAGATGGCCGCCGAAGTGACCCGGGTGGAATGGTTCGCAGCGGCGGGAGAACTGGGCATGCTGATCAAAAAGGCCCAGCTCTTGCGGCGCCTCTCTCCTTCCCTGAACCGGCGTTCGCGGCAGATCGACGATCATTGCGCAATTCAGTGGGATGCGGTGGACGGGCCGAATCCGCCGATCCTGGTCGATACCGATGACCCCACGTTCTGGAACCGGCGGAGCCTTTACGGCCTGTTCCGTTCCCGTCGGGTGGCTGTGAATGCAATGCGGGAACTTGCCGATGCACACGGCTTGTGCCACATCGCCATCGGCATCGAACAGGGCAAAGGCCCCTGCCTCGGCCGCCGGCTGAATCGCTGCAGGGGTTTGTGCATCGGAGAGGAAAGCGCCATCGCGCACGCGATGCGCATGACCCAGTCACTGCAATCCCTGCGCATGCAGGAATGGCCATTCCCGGGGCGCGTCGGCATTCGCGAACACGACTCCGTGGCAGGCCGCAGCGAGATCCACGTGCTCGATCGCTGGCGCCACCTGGGCAGTTATGATTCACAGGCGAATCTTGAAGAAGCCCTGCTGGAACGGCAGGAGCCGTCGTTCGATTTCGACACCTACAACCTGTTGCGGAAATTCCTCAGGGATCTGCCGAGAGGGGTGGAGATTCTTAAATTGCGGTGATCGGTGATCGGTGATCGGTGATCGGTGATCGGTGATCGGTGATCGGTGATCGGTGATCGGTGATCGGCAAGGATCAAATCGTCTTGCCCAACATCATGCAAGCGACCGCGTTCTTATTCATACCAATCACCAGTTACCAATTACCAATTACCAGTCACGGTCTTACCCTTGCCGGCTTAAAAAATCCGCCAGCGCATTGTTGAAGGCCTGCGGCTGCTCCAGGTTGGAGAGATGGGATGCCGACGGAATGATCACGAGTTCCGATCCGGGGATCGCATTCTGGATGGCCTGCGACATCACAACCGGCGTGCCGACATCCTGGTCGCCGACGATCACCTGAACGGGACATTTGATCCCGCCCAGCTTGTCGGTCAGGTTAATTTTCGGGATTGCGTGGCAGCATCCGATGTAGCCAGGTACGGGCGTATCGCGGATCATCTGCCCGACTCGCGCCATCGTCGGCTTGCTCGATTGGTAGAACGGCTCCGTGAACCAGCGCTGCAAGGTCGGCGCGACGAGCGGCTCCATCCCCTGTTCCGCCGCGATCTTGATGCGGCCTTCCCAAACGGGACCGGCCTCGGGCGGAACACGGCTCGATGTATCGCATAGCACCAGGCTGCTGAAGCGTCCCGGATGCCTGAGGGCGAACGTCATGCCGATCATGCCGCCCATCGACAGGCCAACGTAGTGAGCTTTGGTCACGCCCAGCCCAACCAATAGTCCCAGCAGGTCGCCGGACAGCATGTCCAGTGTGTAGGCACCGTCCGGTGCGTCGCTGCCGCCGTGCCCGCGGGTGTCGAAGCGCAGGACGCGGTATTTTGCTTTCAGCAGCCGAACCTGTTCATCCCACATGGAGAGGTTGCAAGCCAGCGAATGGCTCATAACCAGCCACGGACCCTCGCCTTCCACGACATAGTTCAGTGCCACGCCGTTGGTTTTTATTTTCATGTCTACTCCGCTTTATCCATCGAAGTATACGCCGGCGTTGCCGGCGACGATTACGCAGCGCCGGATTCGTCGTAACATTCGCTTTCCTGCGCGGCGTGCATTGCCGACTCGGGCATAAAAACAATCGAGGAGGAGAAATCTTGAGACTCGTTCAATTCAATGACCGCGCGGGCGGCCGCAAGCTTGCGATCGTCTCGGACGATGGCGACACACTGCAGCTGCTCTCGGGAATCGCCCATACCTACGATCTCGCGCAAGCGGCCGCGCGCGAAAAGACATCACTGGAAGCCGCGGCCCGCAAAAGGCTCGGTAAAGAAACCGAACGCTACGACGATGTGATCGCATCCCGCCGCCTGCTGCCGCCTCTGGACCACCCGGACCCCTACCGCTGCCTGATCACCGGCACCGGCCTGTCCCACCTCGGCAGCGCGGCCGCACGAGATTCCATGCATGCCAAGATCCAGAAGGACGAATCGGAGCTCACCGATTCCATGAAGATGTTCAAGTGGGGCGTGGAAGGCGGCAAGCCGGCTGCTGGAAAAATCGGCACCGCGCCGGAGTGGTTCTACAAGGGCGACGGACGCTGCGTAGTCGCACCGGAAGCCTCCCTGGAACTGCCCTGCTATGCGCTGGACGGCGGCGAGGAAGTGGAAATCGTCGGCCTCTACATCATTGGCGACAGCGGCGAAGTCCTGCGCGTCGGCTTTGCGCTCGGCAACGAATATGCCGATCACGTGATGGAGCGCCAGAATTATCTTTACCTCGCCCACTCGAAGTTGCGCCAGTGCAGCTACGGGCCGGAGCTCCTGGTCGGCGAACTGCCGCGGTCGGTGTCGGGTCGCGCGCGGCTATGGCGTGACGGCAAGGAGATCTGGGCCGAAGACTGGTTGTCGGGCGACGAGAACATGTGCCATTCGATCGCCAACCTGGAACACCATCATTTCAAGTACCGCGATTTTCGCCACCCCGGCGACGTGCACGTGCATTTCTTCGGCGCCGCGACCGGCAGCTTCACCAAGAAAATTGAAACGAAGGTGGGCGATGTGTTCGAGATTGCCGCCGCCGCTTTCGGCAAGCCCCTGCGCAACACTCTGGCCGCGGCAAAGGAACAAAATTCCCTTGTTACCGTGCGAACACTCTAGGCGTTACCCGAAAAACGGAAAGGGCCGCTTTGCGGCCCTTTTTTATTCCTCCGAGTCGCGCACTCGTCAGTTTTTCTCGATCAAGGCATACGCAGAATGGTTGTGGATCGACTCAAAATTCTCTGATTCAACCACGTAACCCTCGATGCGCTTGTCCTTGTTAAGGACGGTGGCTACGTCACGAACCAGGTCCTCGACGAATTTCGGATTGTCGTAGGCGCGCTCAGTGACGTATTTCTCGTCAGGACGCTTGAGCAGGCCATAGAGTTCGCAGGAGGCCTGATCTTCAGCCATACGCACGATTTCCTCGATCCACACATGCTCGCTGGTGCGCGCGGTGATGGTGACGTGGGATCGCTGGTTGTGCGCGCCGTAGTCCGAGATCTTCTTCGAGCAGGGACACAGGCTGGTCACCGGCACCACGACTTTCATGGAAAAAGTGTACTCGCCCTTGCGTACTTCTCCGACGAACGTGATTTCGTAGTCGAGCAGACTTTTAACTCCGGAGACCGGCGCCGCCTTGTTGATGAAGTACGGAAAGGTCATCTCGATGTGGCCGAACTCGGCCTCGAGGCGCTTGACCATGTCGCGCAGCATGCCCTCGAAGGACTCGACCGAGATTTCCCCTTCGCGGGAATTCAGAATCTCGACGAAGCGCGACATGTGTGTGCCCTTAAAGTTATGCGGCAGGCCCACGTACATATTGAAAGTGGCGATGGTGTGCTGCACGCCGCCGCTTTTGTCGGCGACGCGCACCGGGTGCCGGATGGCCTTGATCCCGACCTTGTCGATCGCGAGGTGGCGGGTATCCGCCGAGCTTTGCACGTCTGGTATGACAAAGCTGTCGGGGGAGTTCATTGAAGAATATTCCTTGAACAGGGTCAGGGATCGATTATAGACGGCCTCAATAGTTGAGTAAACTACTCGGCTACTAGGGTTTTAATTGACGCATGGATGCCATCGGCGTCGAGCCCGCAGTTCTTCAGCAGTTTCACCGGATCGCCATGGTCGATGAACCGGTCCGGCAGGCCCAGTTGCAGAACTTTCTTGTTGATCCCCTCTTTTTCAAGAACTTCGAGTACCGCGCTGCCCGCGCCGCCGAGGATGGTGTTCTCCTCAACGGTAACCAGAAACTCGTGGCTGGCAGCCAGGTCCCGGATGAGATCCTCGTCCAGCGGTTTGACGAAGCGCATGTTCGCGACCGTGGCATCCAGTTTCTCCGCGGAATCCAGACAGGACTTGAGGAGGGCACCGAACGACAGGATGGCAATGCGCTTGCCGTGACGGCGGATTTCACCCTTGCCAATGGGCAAGGCTTGCATCCTGGTCTGCGCAACGACGCCCGGGCCCGCGCCGCGCGGGTAGCGCACCGCCACGGGGCTGTCGATCTGAAATCCGGTGTAGAGCATCTGGCGGCATTCATTTTCGTCGGCCGGCGCCATCACCATCATGTTCGGCAGGCAGCGCAGGTAGCTGAGGTCGAAACTGCCGGCATGCGTGGGTCCGTCCGCGCCCACCAGGCCGGCACGATCGATGGCGAACAGCACCGGAAGGTTCTGGATACAGATGTCGTGGATCAGTTGGTCGTAAGCGCGCTGCAGAAATGTGGAGTAAATCGCGACGACGGGTTTGAAGCCCTCACAGGCGAGGCCCGCGGCGAAGGTCAGCGCATGCTGTTCGGCAATGCCGACGTCGAAGTAACGGTCGGGATACTCCTGCGAGAACCTCACCAGGCCCGAGCCTTCGCGCATCGCGGGCGTGATGCCGATCAGGCGCGAATCCTGCGCGGCCATGTCGCACAGCCAGTCCCCGAAAATCTGGGTATATGCGGGCTTGCCCGCCGCCTTGGCGACGATGCCCGCCGCCGGATCGAATTTGGTTACGCCGTGGTAGAGGATCGGATCGTCCTCTGCGCGCTCATAGCCCTTGCCCTTGCGCGTCACAACGTGCAGGAATTGCGGGCCCTCGAGCTTTTTCAGGTTGCCCAGTGTCTGTACCAGCACATCGATGTTATGGCCGTCGATCGGCCCAATGTAATTGAAGCCGAATTCCTCGAACAGGGTGCCAGGCGTCACCATGCCTTTGACGTGCTCCTCGGCACGCTTGGCAAGTTCCAGGACGGGCGGCATCACGCCCAGCACCTTTTCGCCGGTCTTGCGCGCGGCGGCGTAAAAGCGACCGGACATGAGCTTTGCCAGGTAGTTGCTCAGCGCCCCGACATTTTCCGAAATGGACATGTCGTTGTCGTTAAGGACGACGAGCAGGTTTGCATCCATGGTGCCGGCGTTGTTGAGCGCTTCGAAGGCCATGCCGGCCGTCATCGCACCGTCGCCGATGATCGCGACGACGCGCCGTTCCTCCCCCTTGAGCCGCGCCGCCACAGCCATCCCCAGGGCTGCGCTGATCGAGGTGCTGGAATGGGCGGTGCCGAAGGTGTCGTATTCGCTTTCGACGCGGCGGGGAAAACCGGCAAGACCGTCGAGTTGACGCAGGGTCGACATCCGCTCGCGGCGCCCGGTAAGAACCTTGTGCGCGTAGGTCTGGTGGCCCACGTCCCAAACGAGCCGGTCTTGCGGCGTGTCGAACACATAGTGCAGCGCCACCGTGAGCTCGACCGTTCCCAGGTTGGAGGACAGGTGGCCGCCAGTGCCGGAAACGGACTCGATCAGGTATTCACGCAGTTCCTGCGCGACCTCATGCAGTTGCTTGCGATCCAGCGCGCGAAGTTCGGCGGGAGAGTTTATTTTCTTGAGCAAGTTGTACATCTTCGGGTTTTACAGGGTTGGGGCATTTCGAGTGCAAGGCGCCCGGAAGCCGGGAATTTTCCCGCGCTCAGAATTTTCTCAGTACGACAAAATCGGCCAGTTCGCGCAGGTGGCCGCCCCCTTGGGGCAGGCTTGCAAGCGCCTGTAGCGCATCATCCCTCAATTCGCAGGCGAGTTCCCGGGCGCGACGCAGTCCCAGAGCGCTGACGTACGTGGGTTTGTTGCTGTCAGCGTCCTTGCCCGCCGTCTTGCCCAGTGTAGCGGTACTGGAATCGGCGTCGAGCACATCGTCGACGACCTGGAATGCCAGGCCGATGCACTTGCTGAAGCGATCCAGCGAATCCAGTTGTGCGCCGCTCAATGCACTGCCGCAACGCGCGCCCAGCGCCACCGACGCGCGGATCAGGGCACCCGTCTTGTGGATGTGCATGAATTCGAGTTCGGGCACGGACAAAGATCCTCCCGTTGCCGCCAGGTCGATCGCCTGCCCGCCCGCCATTCCCCTTGATCCGCCGGCGCGAGCGAGCATGCCGATCATTTCCACCTGCCGCTGCGCATCGTCGGCGAGCCTGGTTTCGGCAATTACCTGGAAGGCCAGGCTCTGCAGGCTGTCGCCCACGAGCAATGCCGTGGCCTCGTCGAACTCGATATGGACAGTGGGCTTGCCCCTGCGCAGTACATCGTTGTCCATGGCCGGCATGTCATCATGGACCAGAGAGTAGGCGTGGATCATTTCCACCGCCGCCGCCACCCGGTCCACGCGCTGCAGCTCCGCCCCGGCCAGTTCTCCCGCACCATATGCCAGCAGCGGACGTACCCGCTTGCCGCCACCCAGCACCGCGTAACGCATGGCCGCGTGCAGGCGCGAAGGGGCAAGCTCCGCGGCCGGCAGCAGAGCGTGCAGGGCTTGCTCGATGCGGGCCTGGCGGTCCAGCATCCAGCCCTGAAAATCACTCTGCGCTGTCGTCACTGGAAAAATTCTGCAAGGTGCCGGATTCCAGAATCTTGACCTGCTGCTGGGCGTCCCGGAGTTGAGCCTGGCAGTACTGAAGCAGTTCCGCCCCACGCTTGTAGGCCGCAAGGGATTGTTCGAGGGGTAGTTCGCCGCCTTCCATGGATGCGACGATGCTTTCAATTTCTGCGAGCGCGGCCTCGAAGGACTGGGGTTTTTGCGGCTTCGTTTTGGTCACTTGGATTCAGCCCTGGGTCAAAGGCGGTTTCGGCCGCACGGAAAAGTTCGTAAAAATAGCCTATCCCCGGAACCCGGGTCAACGAATGGGGTCCGATCCCGTTAGAAATCATGAGGATCAACCGTGCCAAATGCGTTGCGCGGGGTAGGGTTTTAAGGGAAAATCGACTATGGAAATCCGCCCTGTATCATGCGATAAGCTGGGGGCGGTTTTTTTATTATTGTTTGCCTTGCAGGGATAAGCTGGTATGACAGATCTGGCTAATGTTTCTGCTCTGACGAGAACGCCGGTGCAGATGCCGGTCGATTGGTACTTCGATCCGCGCATCGCGGCGATAGAGCAGAAGGTACTGTTCGAGAAGGGGCCGGGCTACGTGGGTCACGAATTGATGGTTCCGGATGTCGGCAACTATCGCAGCCTGGAGTGGATGAACCATGCCAAGACGCTAGTCCACAACCGGAACGGCGTGGAACTGCTGTCGAATGTCTGCCGCCACCGGCAGTCGATCATGCTCAAGGGCAGCGGGCATGCCCACAACATCGTGTGCCCCCTGCACCGCTGGACCTACGACATGTCCGGCAAGCTGCTCGGCGCGCCGCATTTTCCGGGAAACCCCTGCCTTGACCTTGGCAAGACGCCGTTGAAATCCTGGAACGGACTCCTGTTCTCGGGTCCCCGCAATCCAAATGTGGACTTCGCGAAACTGGGTGTGCTCGCGGATCTCGATTTTTCCGGCTACATGCTGGATCGCACGACCATCGAGGAATACGCGGTCAACTGGAAGACTTTCATCGAGGTATACCTCGAGGATTATCACGTTATTCCGTTTCATCCTGGACTCGGCCAGTTCGTCAACACCGACGACCTCAAGTGGGAGTTCGGCGAGTGGTACAGCGTGCAGACAGTGGGCATCTATCAGGCGCTCGGCACGCCAGGCACGGCGGCCTACCAGAAGTGGCAGGAAGCCGTCCTGCGCCACAACAACGGACAGATGCCGAAGCAGGGCGCGATCTGGCTGACGTACTATCCAAATGTAATGGTCGAGTGGTACCCCAACGTTCTGGTCATCAGCACCATCGTGCCGCGCGGTCCGGAGCGCTGCGCCAATGTCGTCGAGTTCTACTATCCGGAAGACATCGTCCTGTTCGAACGCGAATTCATCGAAGCCGAACAGGCCGCGTATGCGGAAACCGCCGGGGAAGACGAGGAAATCTGCGTGCGCATGACCGAGGGACGCCGCGCCCTCTATCTGCAGGGCAAGGACGAGTCCGGCCCCTACCAGTCGCCGATGGAAGACGGCATGATCCATTTCCACGAGTTCCTTCGCTCGCACATCGATCCGCATCTCTGATCAGCGTCGCGCGCCAACAAAGCCCCGGCCGCCGGGGCTTGGTTTTTTGCGGCGTGCGCCCGCGTCGCTTAATATAGGCAGAATCAGGAACCCTCCAAACGAAACGCCATGGACTACACCACGCTCATCTCCGTCGCCGAACTGGCGAAACACCTCAACGATCCGGAAGTGGTGGTTTTCGATTGCCGCCACGAACTGACCAATGCGGATTTCGGACCGAAGGCATACGCGGAGTCACACATCCCCGGTGCGCGCTTCGCCAACATCGACAAGAACCTCTCCGGCCCGCTGACAGGAAAGAACGGCAGGCATCCTCTGCCCGATGCGGGTAGTTTCATGGAGTGGCTCGGAGGCCTGGGCGTGTCGAATGCATCGCAAGTGGTCGGATACGATCACGCGGGCGGCCCCTACGGCGCGAGGTTGTGGTGGCTGATGCGCTGGCTCGGGCATTCCCGGGTGGCGGTACTCGACGGTGGCTGGCAAGCGTGGAATGCGGCCGGGCAGCCGGTCACGAAGGATGTGCTGGCGCCGAAGCCGGCAAAATTCTCGGGCAAACCAGACCATTCTCGGGTCGATGCACAATATGTGTCCCAACGCCTCAAAACGGCGGACATGGTCCTGATCGACGCGCGCGCCAACGACCGCTTTCACGGCCAGAACGAGACCATCGATCCGGTCGCCGGCCACATTCCCGGCGCGCTCAACCGCTTTTTCAAGGACAACCTGGACACCAAGGGCCAGTTCAAGTCACCCGAGGAATTGCGCGCTGCGTTCAACCCGTTGATCGGCAGCACGCCCGCCGAAAAAGTCATTCACCAGTGCGGCTCGGGCATTACCGCCTGCCACAACCTGCTTGCAATGGAAGTCGCGGGCATCAAGGGAACGCGGCTGTACTCGGGCTCGTGGAGCGAGTGGATCGCGGATCCCTCGCGCCCCGTCGCCAAATAGGCAGTAACGCAGGCCGATGGCCTGGATCGCAAACGGCGTCCTCATTGTCCACGCGCTGTTCGTGGCGTTTGTCGTCGGCGGACTCGCGTTTGTATGGCTGGGCACGTGGCGCGGCTGGGTCGCCGCGCGTAATTTTCGCTTTCGTGTGCTTCATCTCGCAGCAATCCTCTTTGTCACGCTGGAATCCCTGGCCGGCATCGCCTGCCCGCTGACCGTCTGGGAAGACTCGCTGCGGGGCGGAAACGCAAACGGAGACTTCCTCGCGCGTTGGCTGCATCAGTTGCTGTATTACGATTTCCCCGCCTGGGCATTCATCCTCGTCTATGTGCTGTTCGCCCTGGCCGCAATCCTCACGTTCCTGCTCATCCCGCCGCGAAAGCCATCGTCGAAATGAAGCGAGCGGCCAAAGCCGCTCGTTGTCCTCAGGTCATGCCGCGTCAGGCAAGCATATCGGCCCAAATGTTGCGGCCCCACGCCTCCGCATACTGACCTTCGAGTTCGCTTGCCGCTGCCGAAACTCCGCTGGCGCCCTGCACGATCTCCATGGTCTTTTTCTCCGCGTTGTAAGCGTGCACCGAAGCGACATGAATGACGTCCTTGTCGCTCACGAAGCTGTAGCAGGTGTTCGTCACCAGCGGCTGCGTACTCGCCTGCTCGCCATGCAGCAAGGCCACTATCGCGGCCGCGCAAACCTTGGCGTGCTGGTTTGCCATGTGCCCGGACTTGGGCATCTGCGGGGCGGCCATGATCGAGTCTCCCAGAACGTGGACATTTTTCACCACCAGGGACTCGTAGGTAAGGAAATCGACGCCGCACCAGCGATTGTTGGCATTGATGAGTCCGGCCTGCAGCGCGATCTTGCCGGCTCGTTGCGGTGGCACGACATTGAGCACATCCGCCTTGACGTCCTCGAAGGAGAGTTTCGCCGTCAAGGTTCCAGCGTCCACTTCGGTGAGTTCACTGTTCGGCCGATACTCGACGATGCCGGCATAGCGGTCGGCCCACGCCTTGGTGAACAATCCCTTCTTCGATACGACGTCTTCGTTCGCGTCGAGGATCAGCACCTTCGATCTGGGCTTATGGTTCTTGAAATACCAGGCCACCTGGCAGGCCCGCTCATAAGGTCCCGGCGGACAGCGATAAGGCGCCTTGGGAATGGTAATGGCATAGACGCCGCCATCGGGCATCGCCTCAAGCTGCTTGCGCAGCGCGACGGTCTGCGGCCCTGCCTTCCAGGCATGGAGGATCCGGTCTGATCCAGCGGCCAGGCCCGGCACCTCTTTGGGAAGGAGATCCACTCCGGGTGCCACGACCAAACGATCGTATTTCAGTGTGGCGCCGCCGGCGAGCTTCACTTCCTGCTTTTCCGCATCGATAGCCACGGCCTCGTCACGAATCAGCCTGATTCCGTGCTTCGCCTGCAGCTTGCCGTAGTCCCGGGTCAGCTCCTTCAACTGCATAACGCCAGCAAGGACGCGATTGGATAACGGACAGGAGATGAATTCCTCATCACGTTCGACCAGCGTGACCTGGATATCGGGACCCCACAAGCGGATGTACTTGGCGGCCGTCGCCCCGGCGAATCCACCGCCGATCACCACCACCCTCCCGGCAGTCTTCGTGGTCGTCGCAGTTGCGCAGCCAATGCCGCCCGCCATCGTGACCGATGCGGACAACCACTTCATGAATTCTCTGCGAGATAAAGTCATGTTCGCCGCCTCCGTTCAATCCAGCTTTTGCGCGGCGAAGAATTCCGCGATGCGTTCGATCTGTTCGTCGGTATAGCCCTTGGCGTGCTGGTGCATGACCGTTGCCTGACGCGTTCCCGCCTTGAATTCACGCATGGCGTTTAAGATGTACGCTTTCTGCAAGCCGGCTAGGCCAGGCATCCCGCCTTCGCTATGCCCGTCGGTTCCGTGGCAGCCGGTACAGGTCGCCGCCCAGCTGCGACCGTTGACGTTTTCGGCTGTCGATGCGGGTACCGCTGTCCCGGCAAGCAACGCCAGCAAGATGCCTGAAATTATCCCGCCTCGCATTGTTCCTCCCAGTATCAATGTTGTCTATGCGACAACACTACGCGCAGCGATCCCGGCCCGCAAGCTTGCCCCGGCATGAATTTATTGACGAGGAGGTGTGACCTCAAGCCTTGCGCATCACAACTGACTGATCCGTCATTGTCAAAAACAGCGGGCGAAAAAAAACCGGACCCAAAGGTCCGGTTTTCACAGATCAAGCCGTGCTCAGACTACGGTTTCTTCCTTCACCTCGTTCTTGGCTGCCTGGTCGAACGTCAGCTTGGTCTTGCCGTCGGCATCGACGTCCACGGTCACTTTGCCGCCACCGACCAGGCGGCCGAACAGCAGCTCGTCCGCCAGGGCGGTGCGTATGGTGTCCTGGATGAGGCGCGACATCGGCCGCGCACCCATCAGCGGATCGAAGCCGTTTTTGGCCAGATACGTTTTCAGGGTTTCGGTGAAAGCGACCTCCACTTTCTTCTCGTGCAGTTGTTCCTCCAGTTGCATCAGGAACTTGTCCACCACACGCAGGATGACCTCGTAAGAAAGCGCCGCAAACGATATCGAGGCATCCAGTCGGTTGCGGAATTCCGGCGTGAAGGTGCGCTTGATCTCGGCCATTTCATCGCCAGTTACCCGCTGTTGGGTGAAGCCCATAGTTGTTTTCGACAGTTCCGCCGCACCCGCATTGGTGGTCATGATAATCACCGTATTGCGGAAATCCGCCTTGCGGCCGTTGTTGTCGGTCAGCGTGCCGTGGTCCATGACTTGCAGCAGGATATTGAAGATGTCCGGATGCGCCTTCTCGATTTCATCGAGCAGCAGTACCGAATACGGATGCTTGGTGATCGCCTCGGTCAGCAGGCCGCCCTGGTCGAAACCGACATAGCCGGGAGGCGCGCCGATCAGGCGCGACACTGCGTGGCGCTCCATGTACTCGGACATGTCGAAACGGATCAGTTCCACGCCCATGCTGTAAGCCAGCTGGCGCGCCACCTCGGTCTTGCCGACTCCTGTGGGCCCGCTGAACAGGAAGCAACCGGTGGGTTTTTGTGGATTCCCCAGGCCGCTGCGCGACATCTTGATCGAAGCCGCGAGCGCGTCGATCGCCTTGTCCTGCCCGAACACGACCGCCTTCAGGTCGCGATCCAGCGTCTGCAGCTTGGTGCGGTCAGTGGAAGACACGCTCTGCGCCGGGACGCGCGCGATCTTGGCGATGATTTCCTCGATCTCGTGCTTGCTGATCACCCGCTTTTGCTTGGATTTAGGCAGGATGCGCTGGGCAGCGCCCGCCTCGTCAATCACGTCGATCGCCTTGTCAGGCAGGTGGCGGTCGTTGATGAAGCGCGCGGACAACTCCGCAGCAGAAGTCAGCGCCGAAGCTGTGTATTTCACGCCGTGGTGGGCTTCGAAACGCGTCTTCAGGCCGCGAAGAATTTCGATCGTTTCAGCAACGGACGGCTCGGTCACGTCGATCTTCTGGAAGCGGCGCGACAGGGCATGGTCCTTCTCGAAAATCCCGCGGTACTCGGTATAGGTGGTCGCGCCGATGCACTTCAGGCTGCCTGACGAGAGCGCCGGCTTGAGCAGGTTGGAAGCATCCAGCGTCCCGCCGGATGCCGCTCCCGCGCCGATCAGCGTGTGGATTTCGTCGATGAACAGGATGGCGTTCGGGTTGTCCGTGAGCTGCTTGAGCACTGCCTTCAGGCGCTGCTCGAAATCCCCCCGGTACTTGGTGCCCGCCAGCAAGGCGCCCATGTCCAGTGCGTAGACCTGGCAGCGCGACAGGATCTCCGGCACGTTGCCTTCTATCACGCGGCGCGCCAGGCCTTCTGCGATGGCGGTCTTGCCGACACCGGCTTCGCCAACCAGCAGGGGATTGTTCTTGCGGCGGCGGCACAGGGTCTGAATAACGCGTTCCAGCTCGCGCTCGCGCCCGATCAGGGGGTCGATCTTGCCGGAGATCGCCAGCGCATTGAGGTTCATCGTATAGCTTTCCAGGGCTCCGCCAGCGGCCTGCTCCTGCTCGGAGTCGGCGTCTGCTTCCTGATGCTGCTTGGCGGGCGCAGCCTGGGGCACCTTGGTGATTCCATGGGAAATGAAATTCACCACATCGAGGCGTGTCACGCCCTTCTGGTGCAGGAAGTAGACGGCGTGGGAATCTTTCTCGCCGAATATGGCCACCAGCACATTGGCACCCGTTACTTCCTTCTTGCCGGATGACTGCACGTGCAGGATGGCGCGCTGGATCACGCGCTGGAAACCCAGCGTGGGCTGAGTGTCGACTTCCTCGCCGCTCACCACCGGGGTGTGCTCGTTGATGAAGTCGTTCAGGAGCTTACGGAGCTCTTCAACGTTCGCGGCGCAAGCGCGCAGGACCTCGGCCGCCGAGGGGTTGTCCAGCATGGCGAGCAGCAAATGCTCCACGGTGATGAACTCGTGGCGCTTCTGCCGGGCTTCCATGAACGCCATATGCAGACTGACTTCTAACTCCTGCGCAATCATGTTTCCTCCATCACGCATTGAAGCGGATGCTGATACTGCTTTGCAAACGCGGTGACCTGGTCAACCTTGGTCGCGGCGACGTCGCGTGGATACACGCCGCAGACCCCCATGCCCTCCTTGTGAACTTTGAGCATGATCTGCGTCGCCTGTTCTCGTGTCATTGAAAAAAAGGTCTGGAGGACGGAAACAACGAAGTCCATGGGTGTGTAATCGTCGTTCAGCAGCAAGACCTTGAACAAAGGTGGAGGTTTTACCTTGCTTTTTTCGGCCTCCAAAAGCGTGCCGTCGCGAGTTCCTGATGCCATGCCTGAGTGTCTCGCTTCCACTAGCCCTTGCTCAAGGTCTAATTTTGCGGATAACGGCGAAAATTACAAGTACCAGACCAACCTTTTCGCAGACCGCCGCCGATGCCTTAAAACCGCGTTGCAACAAATGCTTGCGACCATCTGAGCGTGCTTGACTTCCGAAAATAAATAACCTAAAAAGTGAACTGGTGTTTGGCTTCAAGCTCACTGCAGTACCGGTTTTGCCGATAACGCGGCCTTGAATCTCAAACAATCGGCGGGTAATCCGGCCCGCGTTTTTCCAAGGGGAAGGGGAAGCGGTGTATGGCAACTGGTACCGTAAAGTGGTTTAACGACGCCAAGGGCTACGGTTTCGTCACGCCCGATGATGGCAGTGAAGATCTGTTTGCCCATTTCTCGGCAATCCAGATGAACGGCTTCAAGACGCTCAAAGAAGGCCAGAAAGTGAGTTTCGAAGTCACTCAAGGTCCAAAGGGGAAGCAGGCCTCCAACATCCAGGCCGCCTGAAGGCCGCCGGAGCGGCGCAACCAAGAGCCGCCGCGAGATACTTATAAAAAATTCAAAGCCCGCAGCGTTTGTGCTGCGGGCTTTTTATTTGCCGCTCAGCGCCGCATGCGCTCGATCATCGCATTGCCGAAGGCGGAGCATGAGAGCTGGGTCGCACCCGTCATCAGACGCGCAAAGTCGTAGGTGACGACCTTATCATTGATCGCGGCCTCCATTGACTTGACGATCAGGTCTGCCGCCTCGATCCAGCCCATATGCCGCAGCATCATTTCGGCCGAAAGGATCAGCGAACCGGGGTTCACGTAATCCTTGCCCGCGTACTTCGGCGCAGTTCCGTGCGTGGCCTCGAACATCGCCACGGAATCGCTCATGTTCGCACCAGGGGCAATGCCGATGCCCCCTACCTGGGCGGCCAGCGCATCGGAAATGTAGTCGCCGTTGAGGTTCAGGGTGGCGATCACATCGTACTCTTCCGGACGCAGCAGGATCTGCTGCAGGAACGCATCGGCGATCACATCCTTGATGATGATGCCGTTCGACAGCTTCATCCATGGACCGCCGTCCACCAGCTCCGCGCCGAATTCGCGTTTCGCCAGGGCATAGCCCCAGTCGCGGAAGGCGCCTTCCGTGAACTTCATGATGTTGCCCTTGTGAACCAATGTCACGGACCGGCGCTTGTTGGCGACCGCGTAGTGGATGGCCTTGCGCACCAGGCGTTCAGTGCCTTCACGCGAAACCGGCTTGATGCCGATACCGGATGTCTGCGGGAAGCGGATTTTCTTGACCCCCATTTCCTTGATCAGGAAATCGATCACCTTGCGCACGTTGTCGCTATCAGCGGCCCACTCGATGCCCGCATAGATGTCTTCCGAATTCTCCCGGAAGATGATCATGTCGGTTTTCTCCGGCTGCTTGAGCGGGCTCGGCACGCCCTTGAAATAACGTACGGGGCGCAGGCAGACGTAGAGGTCAAGTTCCTGGCGCAGCGCGACATTGATAGAGCGGATGCCACCGCCAACCGGCGTGGTGAGTGGGCCCTTGATGGAAACGACGAATTCCTTGCTGGCCTGGAGGGTCTCTTCTGGCAGCCACACATTTTCACCGTAAACCTTGCAGGATTTCTCCCCGGCGAACATTTCCATCCAGACGATCTTGCGCTTCGCTCCATAGGCGACTTCCACCGCCGAATCGACCACTTTGCGCATCACTGGCGTAATGTCGACGCCGGTACCATCGCCCTCAATGTACGGAATGATCGGATTGGCCGGAACGTTCAGCGTGAAATCCTTGTTAACCGAGATTTTCTCGCCGCTGCTGGGCACTTTGATGTGCTGGTACATGAATTCTGCCTCTATTCGCTCAGTGGATGGATGGGATGGGGTGGATGTAATTGAATTGCAAGCGGTTCTACCGCCCGCCGGCTGCCGTCATTGTAAAGCAACGAATGTTCCGGCCATAGGTTTGCCGACAGCGCTCCCGGGCGACCAGCGGCAGATTGGCGCAAGCCAACACAGCGCTGCCTGCAACCCGGCGGCGGGCAAGAGCACGCGCCTAAATTCCTCTTCAAGCCTGAAACAATATTTCGCATTGCAAAAATAACTGGATCAGAGATTATTAACTCTCTGTTTTAACTCACCAACAACCGCAATCTTTTTTTTGTTGCGGCGCATAAAACTCTTCGTTACGTTCAGTTCACCAGCGCGGCGTCGACAACCCCCGGCACCGCGCAGAAATCCGGGCGTCGCTAAACGCAGCGCCTGCAGCGGCCTGCCAGATCCGATCTCTGGCGTCCCCTTGGTACAGAGCGCCATTAATTACTGGTGCTCGGCAATCAGGGATTCGGCATCGAAGCATCCATTACCAACCAAAGGACCGCATCACCCGATTACGGGGGCGCGATTGCCGCGCCCGAATATCGATTTTTCAGGAGGAGAGAAACATGGACCGAGACCAGGAAATCGCAAACATCAAGAAAGAATGGACCGACAACCCGCGCTGGAAAAATTTGTCGCGGCCCTACTCTGCCGAAAGCGTCCACAAGTTGCGCGGCACCGTGCGCATCGAATATTCGCTCGCCCGAATTGGGGCGGAGAAGTTGTGGCGCCTGCTGAGCGAGGAGGCGTTCATCAACGCGTTGGGCGCAATGACCGGCAACCAGGCCATGCAACAGGTCAGGGCGGGCCTGAAGGCCATCTACCTGTCGGGCTGGCAGGTGGCTGCCGATGCAAACCTCTCGGGGGAGATGTATCCCGACCAGTCCCTTTACCCGGCGAACAGCGTTCCCGCCGTGGTCCGGCGCATTAACAATACCTTCGTCCGCGCCGACCAGATTCACCATGCCGAAGGCAAGGACAACATCGACTGGTTCGCGCCGATCATCGCGGACGCCGAAGCCGGATTTGGCGGAGTACTCAATGCGTTCGAACTTATGAAGGCCATGATCGAAGCCGGCGCCGCAGGGGTGCATTTTGAGGACCAACTGGCTTCGGCCAAGAAGTGCGGCCACATGGGCGGCAAGGTTCTGGTGCCGACACAGGAAGCTGTACAGAAGCTGGCAGCAGCCCGGCTGGCATCGGACATCATGGGCGTACCCACCGTGCTGTTCGCCCGCACCGACGCGGAAGCGGCCAACCTGCTGACATCCGACGTGGACGAGAACGACAGACCGTTCTGTACCGGCGAACGCACTGCGGAAGGCTATTACCGGGTGATGAACGGAATCCAGCAAGCCATTTCACGGGGACTCGCTTATGCACCCGTTGCCGACCTGATCTGGTGCGAAACCGGCAAGCCGGACCTGGCGTTTGCGCGCCAGTTCGCCGAGGCGATCCACCGGAAATTCCCCGGCAAGATGCTGGCGTACAACTGTTCGCCATCCTTCAACTGGAAAAAGAACCTGGACGATGCCACCATCGCCAAGTTCCAGCGCGAACTCGGTGCAATGGGCTACAAATTTCAGTTCATCACGCTGGCCGGCTTTCATGCGCTCAATTACAGCATGTTCGACCTGGCGCGCGGTTATGCAACTGAGAATATGACCGCCTATGTCCGGCTCCAGCAAGCCGAGTTCGCCGCCGAAGCGCAGGGTTACACCGCCACGAAACACCAGCGCGAAGTCGGCACCGGCTATTTCGACGAAGTCACCCAGGCCGTCCAGGCTGGTAAGTCCTCAGTCACGGCCCTTACCGGTTCGACCGAAGAAGAACAGTTCGCCTGATGTCGCCTCCCAATCCGCCGCGGGGGCAAGCCGACTTGCCCCCGCGGCGGTTGCCATTTATCATTTAGCGAAACTAATTTTCACGATGTAAAATTCACTCCGGAGGCCGCTGTGACCCAGCCCAACGTCCCCGCCGGCATGCAAGTGCTCGGCCGCATCACACCCGAATTCGAACAAGTCCTCACGACCGATGCACTGGCCTTCCTGGCGAAGCTGCATCGCAGCTTCAATGCGCGCCGCCTTGAGTTACTGGAGCACCGCGCGCAGCGGCAGAAACGGATCGACGGCGGCGAGCTTCCGGATTTTCTGCCCGAGACCAAGCACATCCGCGAATCCGACTGGCAGGTCGCTCCGGTGCCAAAGGACTTGCAGGACCGCCGCGTCGAAATCACCGGGCCCACCGATCGCAAGATGGTGATCAACGCCCTCAATTCCGGCGCCAGCATGTTCATGGCCGACTTCGAGGATTCCTCGACGCCTACCTGGGTAAACCAGGTGCAGGGCCAGATCAACATGCGGGACGCGATCAACCACACGATCAGCTTTGCCAGTCCCGAAGGTAAACAATACAAACTCGCCGACAACACAGCCACGCTGCTGGTGAGGCCTCGCGGCTGGCACCTCACGGAAAAGCACGTCGTCGTGGACGGCACACCGATGTCGGGCTCGCTGTTCGACTTCGGCCTCTATTTCTTCCACAACGCCAGAACGAGGGTCAAGCAGGGGTCGGGTATTTACCTCTACCTGCCGAAGATGGAATCCCACCTCGAGGCAAGGCTCTGGAATGACGCATTTGTGTTCGCCCAGAATGAGCTTGGGGTTCCGCAGGGGACCGTGAAGGCAACGGTGCTCATCGAAACTATTCTCGGCACGTTCGAGATGGAAGAAATACTTTACGAACTGCGAGAACATTCAGCGGGCCTCAACTGCGGCCGCTGGGATTACATCTTCAGCTGCATCAAAAAGTTCCGGAACCGTAAGGACTTTATCCTGGGCGATCGCGGGCTGGTCACCATGACAAGTCCCTTCATGCGCGCTTACTCGCTATTGCTGATCAGGACCTGCCACAAGCGCGGCGCATTTGCGATGGGTGGCATGGCGGCGCAGATTCCGATCAAGAACGACCTTGCCGCTAACGACGCCGCCCTCGCCAAGGTCCGCGCTGACAAGGATCGCGAGGCGAACGACGGGCATGATGGCACCTGGGTGGCGCATCCCGGCCTGGTAGCGATCGCCAAGGAAGCCTTCGACAAGGTCATGAAGACACCGAACCAGATCCACAAGAAACGCGACGATGTAGACGTCAGCGCGAAAGACCTGCTCAATTTCCTGCCGAAAGGCCCGATTACCGAACAAGGCTTGCGCACCAACATCAACATCGGCATTCAGTACATGGGCGCCTGGCTCGCGGGAACCGGATGCGTGCCAATTTTCAATCTCATGGAAGACGCGGCGACTGCGGAGATCTCGCGCGCCCAGATCTGGCACTGGATCAGAAGCCCGCAGGGCATCCTCGACGATGGCCGCAAGGTTACCAAGGAATTGTTTCGGGGCCTGGTGCCTCAGGAACTCGCCAAGGTGCGGGAAATGCTGGGTGACAAGGGCTATGCGGCCGGCAAGTATCCAGAGGGCGCAAAGATGTTCGAGGAACTGACGCTGAGCGAAGATTTCGCCGAATTCCTCACCCTGCCCGCGTACGACTACATCACCGCGCACGAACATCGTTAGGTTCTGGTGCAGCCCTGACCCTGGCGGCATGGGGCTACTCCATGAAAGCAAATGGCCATATGCACGACATTTCAACCAGCGCGCTCAGCCGATGGTCATGAGGCCAAGTGAAAGTTGTTCTCTTCAACAAGCCCTACGGCGTCCTTTGTCAGTTCAGCCCGGATGGCGGCAAGCCGACGCTGAAGGACTTTATTCCGATCCAGGATATCTACCCGGCGGGCCGGCTCGACGCTGACAGCGAGGGGCTTCTCGTTCTGACTGACGATGGCGCACTCCAGCATGCCGTCAGCCATCCGGAACAGAAGATGCCGAAGACTTACTGGGCCCAGGTCGAAGGAGAGCCCGACGCCGGTGCCTTGCAGCGTCTGGGTGCGGGTGTGCAAATCGGCGGCATCGCCACCCTCCCCTGTCTGGCCCGGAACATCCAAGACCCCGCGGGCCTGTGGCCGCGCAATCCCCCCATTCGATGGCGGAAGAGTATCCCGACAAGCTGGATCGAGATCGAACTGCAGGAGGGAAAGAACCGGCAAGTACGGCGAATGACGGCTGCGGTCGGCTTTCCAACGTTGCGTCTTATCCGTTGCCGCATCGGGGACTGGTCGCTTGCCGGGCTCGCACCGGGTGAGTACCGGGTCGTGGCCAATCGGCCAATCTCCCAACCTATCAAGGGACGAATGTAACAATATGTGTCAACCTGAATGGCGGGTTGGCGTTATCGGGCGTGACACGCAGCTTGTGTCATCCATGAACCCAAATTTAAGAGGAGCTTATGAAAAAATTACTCGCTACCCTGATCGCCGCCATGTTTGCTGCAGCGACTTTCTCCGCCATTGCAGCCGACACAGCAAAACCGGTCGACAAGCCCGCCAAGTCCGCCAAGAAGCTGCACAAGAAGGAAGCCCCCAAGAAGCCGGAAGCGGCAGCCCCCATCAAGCAGTAAAGCGACGGTCTCAGCAATCCCTGGGGTGGAGGCAACTTTCTCCGCCCTGGGTTGTAGTCGATTAGTGGACGACCAGCGGAAAGGAGCCATGAGAATTGCCCCGGCGCATGGTCAGATGTGCCCCCGCCCACGCCAGCCCGGTTGACGCTCGATCGAAGAATCCATTATCCTTCTGCGAATTCTGCCCTCGCTCGTGATGTCATGATCAGCGAATCCCGGCAACCGGATTAAGAGGATTTACCGTGAAGAAACTTATTGCCATGGCACTCTGCACCGCATTCGCCAGCCTTTCGTTGCCAACCCTTGCCGGCGTAGCCCCGACTCAGGGAACCTCCCAGTACGAACGGTCCGGCGCGAAGATAGCCAAGCCTGCGCCTGCGGCCGAGGACGAGAAAAAAGCGAACCAGGGAGAGGCCAAGGAACCGGCAAAGTAGGCAACGCCCTTCCGGAAATTCGCGGAAAGGCAGGGCTCATGCCCTGCCTTTTTCTTTTTTAGTTGGTCGTCACGCATCCTGTCGGATATCCATGAACGAGATAGCCGAACTATTGAAACTGACCATCGCTTTGCTGGCCATCGTCGATCCGATCGCCGGCATACCGATGTTTCTAAGCGCCACGGCGGGCGATTCCCAGGAATCCCGCAAGCGCACATCCCGGATCGTTGCGTTAACTGTTTTTTGCGTGCTCGGCGTATCGGCACTCATCGGAACCGAGATCCTGAGGTTCTTCGGCATCAGCATCCCCTCGTTCCTGATCGGCGGCGGAGTCCTGCTGTTCATGCTTGCTATATCGATGCTGCAAGCGCAGGACAGCCGCATCCGGCAAACGCCGGACGAAGTGGAGGAGGCGGCCGAAAAGGATGCAGTGGCCGTCGTGCCCCTGGGCATCCCGCTGCTGGCTGGGCCGGGCGCGATCAGCACAATGATCATCGCCACCCATAAGGCGCCAGACTTCCTCCATAACGTGTATTTGCTGATACCTGCCGCAATCATCGCGCTGCTGGTATGGGCCACGTTTGTGGCTGCGCTCCGCATCTCGGATCGCCTCGGCAAGACCGGCATGAACATCATTACCCGGGTCATGGGCCTGATCATCGCCGCCATCGCGATCGAGTACATCTATCGCGGTTTGATCGAGCTTTTCCCCAAGCTGGTGTGAGCGAACACGCGATGGTCTGGAAGCCCAACGTCACCGTGGCCGCCATCGTCGAGCGGCACGGAAGGTATCTTCTGGTCGAGGAAGAAACTGATGAAGGCCTCATGTTCAACCAGCCCGCGGGCCACCTCGAACCGGGGGAATCCCTAATAGCCGCCGCTGCGCGGGAAGCCCTCGAAGAAACCGCATACGAGTTCCAGCCGCAGAATCTTCTCGGCATCTATAGCTGGCGACATCCCGAGCGCGAGATTACCTATTTGCGTTTTGCCTTCAGCGGTACGCTCGGAGCCTACCATTCTGAACGCACGCTCGATTCAGGCATTGTGCGCGCGGTCTGGCTGAGCCCGGAGCAAATCCGGGCGAACCGGGACCGTCATCGCAGTCCGCTGGTCTTGCGTTGCGTGGAAGACCACCAGCGTGGTGTGCAAGCCCCCCTGGACCTGCTGGTGCATTACGAATGAACGGAAATTCCCCATGAACCAAAGGCGCATCGTTGTCGGCATGTCGGGCGGCGTGGATTCCTCCGTCGCCGCCTGGCTGCTCAAGGAACAGGGGTACGACGTAGTCGGCCTGTTCATGAAAAACTGGGAGGACGATGACGACGATGAATACTGCAATTCCCGCCAGGACCTCCTGGACGCCGTTTCGGTGGCCGACCTGATCGGGATAGATATCGAAACGGTGAATTTCTCGGCCGAATACAAGGACCGCGTTTTCGGCAATTTCCTGTCGGAGTATCAGGCCGGGCGCACACCGAATCCCGATGTGCTCTGCAACGCGGAAATCAAGTTCAGGGCTTTCCTCGATCATGCCATCGCGCTCGGCGCCGAGCGCATCGCCACCGGCCATTACGCGCAGGTCGACGAGCGCGATGGCCTGTTCAGGCTGATCACGGCTGAGGATGGAACCAAGGACCAGAGCTATTTTCTCTACCGCCTCAATCAGGCCCAGCTCTCGAAAACCCTATTTCCATTGGGCGCCCTTTACAAGCGCGATGTACGCGAGATGGCCAGAACGCTTGGCCTGCCGAATCACGACAAGAAGGATTCAACCGGCATCTGTTTCATCGGCGAACGCCCGTTCCGCGAATTCCTGAATCGCTATCTGCCGATTCATCCAGGCGACATGATTCTGCCGGACGGGAAGGTCATCGGACAACACATCGGCCTCATGTACTACACCATCGGCCAGCGCCAAGGCCTCGGCATCGGCGGCAGTCGCGAGGGAGACGGCGAACCCTGGTATGTGGCCGCCAAGGACATGAAGGCAAATCGGTTAGTCGTCGTGCAGGGCCACGAACACCCGGCGCTGGTGGCGGACGCGCTGGTGGCAGCGGACATGAACTGGATCAGCGGGACCTTGCCTCATTGCCACTGGGTTTACGGCGCCAAGACCCGCTACCGGCAGAAGGACTCGCCCTGTGGAATTGAATGGGTGAACAGCGCAGGCTTCGAAATAAGGTTTGCGGAACCGCAGTGGGCCGTAACGCCAGGCCAGTCTGTGGTCGTGTACGAATCCCGCGTCTGCCTCGGTGGAGGCATCATCAAACATGCGCTCGCGGAGCAAGACACGACCGGAGCGCCTGCAGAACAGTCCTGAGGAAGACCTTCTTACTGAGGGACGGTGGCTTCGAAAGGCGGCAGCCTGAACAGCTTGTCCGCGTGTCTCACCAGATTCAGATGGCGGGCGCGCCAGCCGATGTCCTTGAAACGGAAATCCAGAAAACCGAGTGCGCAGCCGAGCGTAATATCGGCGAGGCTGTAGGCCTCGCCGCAACACCAGATCTTTTCCCCCAGATCCGTTGCGGCAAAATCCAGTGCCCGGTCGATCTTCGCGCGCTGCCGTGCGATGACAGCATCGCTTTGCAGTTCTGCGGGGCGGCGACCCTCCTGCACCAGCAGCACGGCCGCATCGAGAATCCCGTCCGACAATGCCTCCCAGCGCCGGACTTGAATGCGCTGCCGGACGGGTTCCGGAATCAGGCGCGCGACGGGCGAGATGGAATCCAGATATTCGGCGATCACCGAGGAATCGAACAGGCGCACGCCGTCGTCCGTAATCAGTACTGGCACCTTGCCGAGCGGATTGAATTCGGGAACACGGGTCGCCGGATCGCTCGGCATGTCTATGACGAAGTCGTAGTCGATGCGCTTTTCCGACATTACCAATCGCACCTTGCGCACGAATGGGCTGGACAGGGAACCGATCAATTTCATATTGGGTGGCGGTCAGGGAGGCGAAAGGCGGCGGATTATAGCATCGCGAATTTCACCCCCCGTCCTCCACATCGGTCGGTGGAACTCGATGGATGTGTCGATGCCCGCGCCGAAAATGTCGGTAGCAACGAGGCCTGGCGTGATAACATTATTCATACTGATTAGACACTTGGATCATGCCCTCTGCTGCTCTAACTGCCCTCTCGCCACTTGACGGCCGCTACCGCGAAAAGGTCGCCAGGCTCTCCGAACACTTCAGCGAATTCGGGCTGATCCGCTATCGGGTGCGGGTCGAGATCGAATGGCTCAAGGCGCTGGCGGGTGCAGGGCTGGGTGAAATCACATCCCTGTCGCCGGCCACAATCAAGGAACTGGATCGCCTGGTGCAGGATTTTTCGGTCGAAGATGGCGAAGCCGTCAAGACCATCGAATCGCGCACCAATCACGATGTCAAGGCGATCGAATACTGGCTGCGCGAGAAGCTTTCCGTCAATCCCGAGATTGCAGGGGTCACCCGCTTCATACATTTCGCCTGCACTTCCGAGGACATCAACAATCTCTGCCATGCGCTGATGCTGAAGGATTCGCGCGCGCAGGTCCTGTTGCCCGCGATCGATGCTGTTATCGAAAAACTGGTCGGCATCGCGCACGCCACTGCGGAGCTTCCCATGCTGTCCCGCACCCATGGACAACCCGCCACACCCAGCACGCTGGGCAAGGAGATGGCCAACCTGGCGCACAGGCTGCGACGGCAGCGTGCACGTATCGACGGTGTGTCCATGACAGCGAAGATCAACGGCGCGGTCGGCAACTACAATGCGCACATGGTCGCGTATCCCGGTTTTGACTGGGAGAAATTCAGCCGCAACTTCATCGAGCGCCTGGGTTTCGAGTTCAATCCCTACACCACACAGATCGAACCCCACGACAGCCTTGCGGAGTTGTTTGACGCCTATGCCGGGCTTAACACGGTACTGCTGGATCTGGACCGCGACATCTGGGGATACATCTCAGTGGGTTATTTCAAGCAAAGGGTGAAGGAAGGCGAGGTGGGATCGTCCACCATGCCGCACAAGGTGAATCCAATCGATTTCGAGAACTCCGAAGGCAACCTCGGGATCGCCAACGCCCTGTTGTCGCACCTGTCATCCAAGCTTCCAATATCACGTTGGCAGCGCGACTTGACCGACTCGACCGCACTGCGCAACATGGGCGTGGCCCTCGGCTACAGCCTGCTCGCCTACGATGCCTGCATGCGCGGACTCGGCAAGCTCGAACCGGATGAGAAACGGCTGGCCACCGATCTGGACGCCAACTGGGAGGTTCTCGCCGAACCGATCCAGACGGTCATGAAGCGCTACGGCATCGAAGATGCCTACGAGCAGTTGAAGGCCTTGACCCGTGGCAAAGGCGGTATCAACCGCGATACTCTGCAGCACTTTGTTCGCGGGCTGGACATCCCGCCTGCCGAGAAGGAACGCCTGCTGCAACTCACACCCGGCACCTACACGGGCCTCGCGGCACAGCTGGCAAAAAAGATCTAGCGGACGCGCCGGGCCCGCAGGAATTCGAAGACCCCGGGCAGGATCGACAATACGATGATGCCCAGGATCACCAGGGTCAGGTTGTTCTTCACCAGCGGCAGATTGCCGAATAAATAGCCCGCATACGTTAGCAACATCACCCAGAGAATCGCCCCGGTCACGTTGAAAAACAGGAAACGGCTGTAGGCCATTGCGCCGATTCCTGCCACGAACGGCGCGTAAGTGCGAATGATCGGGATAAAGCGGGCGATGATGATGGTCTTGCCGCCATGGCGCTCGAAAAATACGTGGGTGCGATCGATATACGCGCGCTTGAAAAACCGCGTGTCCTCGAACCGGAATACTCGCGGGCCGAGGTAGCGGCCTATCGCATAATTAAGCGAATCGCCGAGGATCGCCGCGGCGATCAGCAGCAGCACCAAGCCATGGACATTCATTTCGCCCGCCGCCGAAATGGCGCCGGCTACGAACAGTAATGAATCGCCAGGCAGGAACGGCGTGACGACCACGCCCGTTTCGAGGAAAATGATCAGGAACAGGATCGCGTAGATCCATACCCCATAAGTGCGTGCAAGGTCCAGCAGGTGCTGATCCAGGTGCAGGATCAGGTCGACCAAGCCCGCAATCAGTTCCACAGCTGGACAGCCACAGTCAGACTACCGCTTCTTCCTGCTTCTTCTCAGGCTTGATGAAATCCTCGCGTGTCACGCCCAGCCACATGATAAGGGGACTCGCCACCAGCACCGAGGAATAGATGCCGAACAGGATGCCGATGGTGAGCGCCAGCGCAAAGTAGTGCAGCGTTTCGCCGCCAAAGATCAGAATCGAGGTGACCATCAACTGGGTGCTGCCGTGGGTGATGATGGTCCGCGACATGGTGCGGGTTATGGCATTGTTAATGACCTCTTCGGTAGTCGCCTTGCGCATCTTCCTGAAGTTTTCGCGGATGCGGTCGAACACCACTACCGACTCGTTCACGGAATAACCCAGCACGGCGAGAATCGCCGCCAGCACAGGCAGCGAAAACTCCCACTGGAAGAACGCGAAAAAACCGAGGATGATCACCACGTCATGCAGGTTGGCGATGATCGCCGACACGCCGAACTTCCACTCGAAGCGCAGGGCCAGGTAGGCCACGATGCCCACCGATACCAGCAGCAACGCCAGCGCCCCGTTCTCGACGAGTTCCTTGCCGACCTGAGAACCCACGAAATCCACACGGCGCAGCTCCACGGTCTGATCGTCTTCGCGCAAGGCTTTTATGACGACTTCGGACAATTGCGCGCCCGTCACCCCCTGTTTGGCGGGCAGGCGAATCAGCGCGGTTTGCGAGCTTCCAAAGCTCTGCACAGTGGCTTCGCTCAGGCTGATTCGCTCAAGCGTACCCCGGATCTTGGCAATGTCTGCCGCATGGCCGTAGTTCACTTCCATGACCGTGCCACCGGTGAATTCGACGCCCAGATGCAGCCCCCGGGTCGCCAGAAAGAATACCGCCAGCAGGAAGGTGACCAACGAAATGACGTTGAACACCAGCGCATGGCGCATGAAGGGAATGTCTTTGCGGATGCGGAAAAATTCCATCTGCTGTTCCTTGTACCGGAGTTTGACTCAGTCGCCCGTCAGCTTGCCTGTTGCCGCTTGTGCCAATCTGTGTTTCCTATCGGCAGGCGTTCCAGCCGGCGGCGGGCACCGAATACGAGATTGACCATGCCACGTGATACCAGTACCGCGCTGAACATCGAAGTCAGAATACCGAGGCAATGGACAACCGCGAAGCCGCGCACCGGACCGCTACCGAACATGAATAGGGCGACGCCGGCGATCAGCGTGGTGATGTTCGAGTCCAGGATCGTCGCCCAGGCCCGCTCATAGCCCGCCGTGATGGCCGCCTGCGGAGTCGTTCCGTTGCGTAGTTCCTCGCGGATTCGCTCGTTGATCAGCACGTTGGCGTCGATCGCCATACCCAGTGTCAGTGCGATGGCGGCAATGCCCGGCAGCGTCAGCGTCGCCTGCAGCATAGACAGCAGCGCGACCAGCAGCATCAGGTTTATGGCCAGCGAAAGCACGGAAATGACACCGAACCAGGCGTAGTAGATGATCATGAAAACAGCAATTGCGATGAAGCCGTAGACGACTGCATGGAAACCGCGCTGGATGTTGTCCGCGCCGAGACTCGGACCCACCGTGCGCTCTTCCACGATTTCCATCGGCGCAGCGAGCGCTCCGGCGCGCAGAAGCAGCGCCAGGTCGTTCGCTTCCTGGGTCGACATGCGGCCCGATATCTGGAAACTGCCGCCGAACTCGGACTGGATCACAGGCGCGGTGAGCACCTCAGGCTTACCTTTCTCGATCAGCAGGACCGCCATCCGCCGTTTCACTGCTTCGCGGGTGGTGTTCTGCATCATTCGCGCACCCTGGGCGTCCAGGGTGATGCTGACGATGGGCTCCCCGTATTGCTGATCGAAGCTTGGCGCCGCATTGGTGAGGCGGTCGCCGGTGATGATGACCTGCTTGCTGAGCAGCAGCGCTTCCTTTTCCTCGCCACGGTTCGAGTAGAGCAGTTCCGTACCAAACGGCACGTTGCCGTTGATCGCGGCCTGGATCTTTGCCGGATCGTAGTCCCGCGAATTCGGGTCGCTCTGGTGGGCCTCGACAAGACGCAGTTCCAGCGTGGCCGTCCGGCCGAGAATGTCTTTCGCCTTGGAAGTATCCTGCACCCCGGGCAGTTGCACCACGACGCGGTCCAGGCCTGCCTGCTGCACGATGGGCTCCGCCACGCCCAACTCGTTCACCCGGTTGCGCAGGGTAGTGATGTTCTGCTGCAACGCGAACTCCTGGATCTGCTTCTGGACTTCCGGCCGCAGCGAAGCTGTAATCAGGAACTCGCCGGAAACGTCGGAAACATTCAACAGCAGGTCGGGGCTTTGCTTTCCGATCTCGCCGAGGGCTTTGTCGCGGGACTCCAGTTCACGGAATCTCACCACCACGTTCTGCCCCTCACGGGTGATGCCACCATAGCGGATCTCCTTCGCCCGCAGGGCCGTGCGGATATCGCCCACGTAGCGATCAGCCGCCTTAACCAGCGCAGCCTTCATGTCTACCTGAAGAAGGAAGTGCACGCCGCCCCGCAGATCGAGGCCGAGATACATCGGCAGCGCGTGTATCTGTGAAAGCCAGCGCGGCGAGTTGGAAAGCAGGTTCAGCGCCACGACATAGTCGTCACCAAGTTCGCGCTCGATGACATCCTTGGCCTTGATCTGCGTATCGCCATCCGTCAGCCGTACCTTGACGCTGTTGGGATCAAGGAACAGGCCCTGAGGAGCGATGTTGGCCTGGCCCAGTGCCTTCTCCACGCGGGTCAGCAGCGCGGGGTCCACTTTCGAGGTGGCCTTGACCGGGGATATCTGCACCGCCGGAACTTCACCGAAGAAATTCGGCAACGTGTACAGAAGCCCCGCGACGACGGCCCCTGCGATGAGGATGTATTTCCAGAGCGGATAACGATTCATGGATGTTCCATGCGGGAGGTAAGGAGCAAACCCGGCTGCAAGAGCATCGCGGACATCCTGTCCGCAATATCTGTTACACCCGTCAGCCGGCGCTCTTGATGGTTCCCTTGGGAAGAAGCGTGGTGATGGAGGGCCGCTGCACCTGGATTTCGATGTTCGGCGCGATTTCTACCGAAACGAAATTGTCGCCGACCTTGGTTACCTTGCCGAGTGTGCCGCCGGCGGTGACGACTTCATCGCCCTTCTGCAGGCCGGCAAGCATGGTGCGGTGCTCTTTCGCACGCTTGGTCTGAGGACGGATCATCAGGAAGTAAAGCAGGACGAACATCAGAATGAGCGGCAGCAGGCCGAAGATATCCAGCCCCCCGGCGGATGGGGCGGTCTGGGCAAAAGCATTGCTGATCAACACGAGCATTTCCTCCTAGTCGATATACGGCCGGCTACGGAACCCACCCGCTGAAACCCGGCCGCAAAAAGTGGCGCATTCTAGCATGGCTCCCCCTCGCCCAGACGCAATCCGGCGACGTGTTCGGCAAGCCGGCCAGCCTGTATTGCTTCTCGCAGGCCCCGCATAAGTTCCTGGTAATAATAGAGGTTATGGAGGGTGTTCAGATGGGCTCCGAGGATCTCGTTGATCCGCTGCAGGTGATGCAGATAGGCGCGGGAGAAATTCCGGCAGGTATGACATCCGCAAGCTTCATCCAGCGGGCGCACATCTTCACGATATTTTGAATTTCGCAGCCGTATCGTGCCATTGCGTGTGAATATCCACCCGTTGCGGGCATTGCGAGTCGGCATCACGCAATCGAACATGTCCACCCCGCTTGCGACTGCCCTGACAATGTCGTCGGGTGTTCCGACACCCATGAGATAGCGGGGGGCTTCGGCTGGAAGTTGTGGTGCGGTATGACGCAGGATCCGCAACATGTCCTCCTTGGGCTCGCCCACTGACAGGCCGCCGATTGCGTAGCCATCGAAGCCAATGGTCTCCAAATGCCTCAAGGATTCGTCGCGCAGCTTCTCATGCATGCCACCCTGCACGATGCCGAACAATGCATTCGGGTTGCCGGCATGCGCGCGGCGACTGCGTTCCGCCCAGCGAAGTGACATGCGCATCGAATCCGCCGCTGCACGTTCGTCCGCGGGATACGGGGTGCATTCGTCGAAGACCATGACGATGTCGGAATTGAGCCCCCGCTGGATGCGCATCGATTCCTCGGGCGAGAGAAAGCAGGCATCGCCGTTCACCGGCGAACGAAACGCCACGCCCTCGTCCGTGATCTTGCGCAACTCACCCAGGCTAAATACCTGGAATCCGCCGGAATCCGTGAGGATCGGCCCTTTCCAGCCCATGAATCCGTGCAAGCCCCCGTGTGCCTCGATCACCGCCAGGCCCGGGCGCAGCCACAGGTGAAACGTATTGCCGAGCACGATTTGCGCGCCGATCGACGCGATCTCATCGGGACGCATGGCCTTGACGGAACCATAGGTACCAACGGGCATGAACGCAGGTGTATCGACGCTGCCGTGCGCCAGTTCGAGGGTGCCGCGGCGGGCCAGGCCGTCGGTCTTGTCTATTCGGAATTTCAAGGTCAGACCCGTGACGCCGGAGACCCATTGATAAGCATGGCGTCGCCATAACTGAAAAATCGATAGCGCTCGCGGATCGCGTGCTCATAGGCCTGGCGCACGGCCTCCACGCCCGCAAAAGCGCCGACCAGCATGAGCAGTGTCGATCTGGGCAGATGGAAATTGGTCAGCAGGCGATCCACCAGCCGGAAGCGATACCCGGGCAGGATGAACAAACGGGTTTCCCCGGAACCCGCTTCGAGCGGCTCGCGGCTTGCCGCGGATTCGAGCGCCCGCAGGCTGGTTGTCCCGACCGCCGTCACCCGCCCGCCCGCCGCTTGCGTCTCAGTCACGGCACGGGCCGTAGCCGCCGGGATTTCATACCACTCGCTGTGCATCTCGTGATTCTCCACATCTTCCACCCGGACCGGCCGGAAAGTGCCGGCGCCTACGTGCAAGGTCACATACGCGAACCTGACTCCGGAAGCCGCCAGCCGGTCCAGCATTGACTGATCGAAATGCAGACCGGCTGTCGGTGCCGCAACGGCGCCCGGCGCTTTCGCATAGACCGTCTGGTAGCGCTCCAAATCCGCATTGGTCACCGGCCTTTCGATGTACGGGGGCAAGGGCAGTTCGCCGCTCCGCTCCATGACGCTCGATACCTCGTCGTCAAACTCGATCAGGAAAAACTCCTCATGACGCCCGATAACCGTCGCCGTCGACGAATTGCCGAAGCGAATGCGCTGTGCGGCCCTGGGGGCATGGCTGGCCCGCAGCATCACCAACGCGCGACGAGGCGGGAGGATGCGCTCGATCAACACCTCGACCTTTCCGCCCGACTCCTTGGTCCCGTACATCCGCGCCTTGATCACCCTGGTGTCATTGAAAACCAGCAGATCCCCGGCTTTAAGGTAGCTGGGCAAGCTGGAGAAATGGTCGTCGGCGATTTTCCCGCTGGCGCCATCCAGATGAAGCAACCTGCTGGCCCCGCGTTCCGGGGCCGGTGACTGGGCAATGAGTTCCGAAGGGAGTGTGTAGTCGAATTCCTCGATTCGCATCGCGCGCATTATATGCGGCCATGGACGGGCGTCGGTTGCGGCTGGGGACCAAATTCCCGATAATTGCGCTCCCCGTGCCGGGATGGCGGAACTGGTAGACGCACGGGACTCAAAATCCCGCGGGCTCACCCCCGTGCCGGTTCGATTCCGGCTCCCGGCACCACCAGGTACTTGCCGCCGATATCCGGTATTACCCTGCCCGGCCTATCCGCGATTGCGATAGGTGTGCTTTACTTCCGCTCACGTAACCGGGACTCTTGGCCGCATAGCAGCCATCGGCCATCGCTGTCGCCCGGGAACAACATGGCGCGGCCCGATTCATGCATGAAATCCGGGGCATGGGAGAACTTTACCGGCATCAGCCTCTCTATATAACTCGGCATGAACTGACATCCTTCAGGAAACCAAAGTGAAAATAATCCGTTTTGCATTCCTGGTCTGCCTTGTGACGACATCGCCGCTTGCAAAGGCGCAAATCATGCTGGATGAAAGCCTCCTTTGGGACCAACGGTTGTTCGAGACGGAAGGCTTCGAGGACCGGGACCGACCACTCCAGTTGAAGGTCTATGGCGACTTCAAGCACGACAGTAACCTGTTCCGCCTGTCGGAGGACGCCGATGCGCAGACAACGATCGGCTCGTCCGACAAATCGGACAATATTTACCAGCTTGGCGTGGGGGGGCGTTACGAACTTCGGCGGAGTCGTCAGAAGTTGATTCTTGACGGTATGGTCGATCAGAACTGGTTCCAGAATTTCGACACGCTCGATAACACCTCCAGCAACCTGCGCGCAGAGTGGGGCTGGCAAGCTGGAAATTATTGGGAGGGCACGCTGGGCGCCGGCTATCGGCACTATCTTGAGAATTTCGGCAGCGTGCAGCAAAACATCAAGGACATGGTCGACCGAACTCGCACCTACGGGTCGGCAAATTTCCGGCCGATTTCCTATCTGAAGTTCACGCTGGATCTCGACTGGGTCGAGGAGGAACATTCCGCCGACTCCAGGCAGTTCCTGGACAACCGGACCAACAATGCCGCCCTTACTGCCAACTGGGTTACGCCTTCAAAAAATACCGTGGGCCTGAAGTTCAGGAGAGCCGATGCAGCTTACCCGAACGATGCCGTTTTTGCTGGGGCCGCGCTCGATAATTCCTACACGGAAAATGAATACAGCCTGGTCGCAGTCTGGAACGTCACCGCCGCATCACTGTTGCGGGGCAGGATCGGCCGTACAGAACGCAAATTCGACCAGGACCCCAGTCGAAATTTCAGCGGCCCCACCTGGCGCCTGGGTTATGAGTGGAAGCCCACCGGAAAAACGGCGCTGGAACTGGCTGTCTGGCGTGAACTGACCGGATTCGAGGATTTCAGCGGCAATTACATGCGGACCACAGGGTTCGGCCTGTTTCCGGCGTGGTCGGTAATGCCCAAGCTTGTCCTGCAGGGCAAAGTGGCCTACCAGACTCGAGACTATCTCGGCAATTCCGCCTTCACCCCCACCGCCGGTCAACGGGAGGATCAGGAGCGCCTGTTCCAGATCGCAGCGGTATGGACGCCGCTCAGATTGACAAAGCTGATCGTCGCTGTCGAAACGGGAGACAGGAAATCCAATCAGGCCCTGGCGGACTACGACTACCAATCCTTGAGCCTATCAGCAATTCGCACATTCTGAGGAGCACGCACCCCGATGAGCTGCGCGCTAGCTGCAGCCACCTCATTGATTGCGTTCTTGCCTCAACTCCCATTGCCACGCATGGGCAATGATGCTGTCGATGTCGGAAAATTGCGGCTTCCAGTTCAATTCGCTCTTGGCGCGCGATGAATCGGCAACGAGTCGAGCCGGGTCGCCAGGACGCCTCGCAGCATCCACCGACCGGATCGGTTTGCCTGTAATCCGGCGTGCCGCATCGATGACGGCCTGCACCGAAAATCCGTCCCCGTTCCCGAGGTTGTAGGCAGCGCTCCCTGCCCCGGCAAGAAGGGTTTCCAGTGCAAGAAGGTGCGCCTTGCAAAGATCCTGCACGTGAATGTAATCGCGAATGCAGGTCCCGTCTGGTGTCGCGTAGTCTCTTCCATACACATCGACATGCGGTCTGCGTCCCGATGCAACCTGGAGGATTAATGGGATCAGATGGGTTTCCGGATCATGCCGCTCGCCCAAGGCGCCTGCAGGATCCGCGCCGGCTGCATTGAAGTAACGCAAGCACGCTGAACGAAGGCCGTGGGCACGGTCGAAGTCGGGCAGCATGTCCTCCACCATCGATTTCGACATTCCGTAGGGATTGATCGGGCGCCGTGGATGCGCCTCGTCAAGTGGCTGGTATTGCGGATCGCCGTAGACCGCAGCCGTGGAACTGAAAATGAAATTGCGGATGTCTTGGGCGACCATCGCCTCCAGAAGGTTAAGTGTATTGGCGAAATTGTTGCGGTAGTACTTGCCGGGAAGCCTGACGGATTCTCCGACCTGGATGTACGAGGCGAAATGCATGACCGCGTCGAAATCACGTTTCAGCACTTCGCCGAGATGTGAGGAATCTGCAAGGTCCCCTTCGACAAACGTGCCACACAGAACAGCATCGCGATGCCCCGATGACAGATTGTCATAGGTCACGACATCATGTCCTCCATCGCCGAGCATTTTTACCATGTGAGAACCGATGTAACCGGCCCCGCCTACAACCAATACCCGCATTGTCCGCCTTTCATTAGGAAACCAGGGATGTCCGCTCCCACACGTTGGTTTGCGATGATCCGACTGACGGATGAATCCTGCCGCCGGAATCGGTAAGCGGCCAGTTCACAAGGACGGACGTCACACGATTCCGCACTGACCAAGGCGCCACATACCTTAGGCGCCGCATACCTCACCTCAGGCGCCGCATACCTCACCTCAGGCGCTGCATGCCGGATACATTATAGCTGCACCAGTTTTGCAGACCGTGGATCTCGAGGGCGGACACCTTTGCGATCTGGGAAATGTATAAAGTTTTGTAGCCCCGCAATGACAGGAAATCCCCTCTGCACGAATTCCCAAAGCGGGGCATCGGGCACTGGAATCGGGCGGACTGCGCTGGTCGACATGAAGAATCGGAGCCTTCCGGACAAACCACACTACCCGGATCAGTCGGCAATTCTCCCTTATTGCCTGCAGACCTGGCGCGGCCTAAACTGCTCGTCGTGCGCGACCATCAGTGCGCGGCTGCACCAATCCTGATCGCCATTCACTACACAAGATCGGTTTCCCGTGATACTCCTCATAAAGAAAACAGACAACGATGGGCGTCTTGGGCTCGTTCCCGAGTTCCTGAAAACCAAATGGACCATTGAAGTAGTGGACAGTAGTGACAAGTCCGAACTGGCGGCCGGACTTGCCGGCGCCGATGCAATGGTGTCCATGAACTGGACCGCAGACATGCCACCAGCTCCACGCCTGAAGCTGCTGCAGCTTCCAGGTGCCGGCACAGATGACATCGCCTTTGCTTCGGTGCCGGCACAATCCACCGTGTGCAACGTGTTCGAGCATGAGATCGGCATTTCCGAGTACATCCTCGCGGGCATGCTGCAATGGGCAATCGGAATCCCACGCATGGATGCGGCGCTGCGTGAGAACGAGTGGTTCGGCTCGCATTTGTCAGGCCCCCGCCACGGCGAACTGTACGGACGGACTCTCGGCATCGTCGGCTACGGCCGCATCGGCCGCGAAGTCGCGCGGCGCGCAATGGCCTTCGGCATGAATATTCTGGCCTGCAGCCGCACCCCACGGGGTGCCGATGAATTCGTCGGTCGAGTCGCAGGGATGGATGGATTGCCGGCGCTGCTCGCCGCCGCGGATTTTATCGTGCTCGCATTGCCCCTCGACGCCTCAACGGCAGGAATAATCGGCACCAGCCAGCTTGAAATCATGAAGCCCACGGCGGTAATCATCAATGTTGCGCGCGGCGCCCTGATCGACGAACGAGCGCTCTTCGATGCCTGCAAGAACCGCCGTATTGGCGGAGCGATCATCGACACCTGGTATCGCTATCCGCACCAGGGCGAAACTGTTAGTGCTCCCGGCAACTTTCCATTCCGCGAACTGGACAACATCATCATGACGCCGCACGCTTCGGGATGGACAGAAGGACTGAAGCCGCGGCGCTGCAGGCTGATAGCCGAAAACCTGGACCGGCTGACGAAGCGCGAGCCGCTGGTGAACGTGGTCAGGCCCGCGTCCGAAGCATGAACCAACTCTATCAGGACATACATGGATAACTACGCCGTCAGCGAAGCGGGAAAATTCATTTGGGACACCTGGCAGGCCAACGGTCGCATCGACTCGATTCCGGCGGCGTGCCGGCCATCCACCCGCAGCGAGGGATATCGGGTGCAGGCCGAAGTGGCCCGATTATCCGGTCAAGGACTTTACGGCTGGAAGATCGCCGCAACCAGCCAGGCGGGTCAGCAACACATCGGCGTCGACGCCCCGCTCGCCGGACGCCTGCTGGATAAGCGAACATTCGATTCCGGCGCAAATGTGCCGCTCGCCAACAACATTATGAAAGTTGCCGAAGCCGAATTTGCGTTCCGCATGGCCACCGACCTGCCGCCGCGCAGGACGAACTACTCGACCGCGGAAGTTCTCGCCGCCGTGGCCAGCCTCCATCCGGCACTGGAAATTCCGGATTCCCGCTATCACGAATTCGCGAAAGTCGGTGCACCGCAACTGATCGCAGATTGCGCGTGCGCAAGCTATTTCGTCCTTGGACCCGCCGCCGTCGCGGACTGGCGTCAGCTGGATCTCGTGGAGCATCGAGCCACCGTGCTGGTGAACGGAAAACCCGCGCGCGAAGGCAAAGGCGCCAATGTGCTGGGTGATCCGCGACTCGCACTCACCTGGATCGCCAACGAACTGTCGTCGACGGGCGACACGCTGCGCGCGGGACAAGTGGTGACAACCGGAACCTGCGTGATTCCGGTTGAAATAGGCCATGGCGATCACGTCGTCGCGGATTTCGGCGTCATTGGTCGCGTCGAAGCGCGCCTGACCTAGGAACTTCCCCGCCCGGCCTCCGCATTCTCCCGCTGACTCCTCCCGTCCGACTGCATGGCGTCCGCCCGCATTTCCATGCAATATTGTCGGGATCCGCCCGCGGAGTTCGGACGACTTGGGGTTTGGACGACCCCGGTTCGGACGACCTGCCCGCCGCACCTTTACTCGGCGGGCCGCGAAATAGAGGGATTGAGTACGTATGCAGCTCTACTACCCGCGCTCGTTTCTGAAACTGATTCTGGCCGGCTTTCTTCTAGCTGTCCTGCCGCTTATCTTTGCGCTTATCAACAATGCGTTCTCCATTCATCAACTGGCCACGCAGAGCCAGCGCGCGGTCTATCAGGCAGTGCAGGCGACCCAGAACAGCCGGTTCCTGATCGAGCAGATCACCAACATGGAACGCAGCGTCCGCCAATTCGCGATAATCGGCGAACCCTCCTTGCTTCAGGGTTACGGCTTCGCCCATGAACGCTTCGTCGCCACGGCCCAGCGGATGGCAACGCTGCCGCTCGACGCCTCACAAAAGGAGGCAATCGAGGTATTGCGAGCCCGCGAGGCGACCCTTTTCGACCGACTGACCCAGGTCGGCGCCACCCGGGAGGTAGTTGGACTTGCCGTGAGCGAACTCGCTGCGCTATCCGAAGCGGCACATGCCATGGATCAGCAGGGGAATCTGCTGGTCGACAGGGAAGTCGAAACGATGCAGAAAATGGCGGGCGAAGTGCAGCGCTTCATCTTCTGGCAGTTGCTCGCGCTGGTGCCGATTGCGTTGTTGCTGGTTTTCGCCGCGGTATTCCTGATTTCCAAACCGATCCAGCAACTCGAATCCGCGATCCGCAAGTTGGGCGAAGGGCGTTTCGATGCGAGCATCACGGTCAATGGGCCGGCCGACCTGGAATCCCTGGGACGGCAACTCGACTGGCTGCGCCTGCGCCTTCTGGACCTCGAAGAACAGAAAACGCGCTTCCTGCGGCATGTTTCGCACGAACTCAAAACGCCGCTCACTGCCCTGCGCGAAGGCGTGGAGCTTCTGTCCGACGAGGTAACCGGAAAGATGACAGCCGGCCAGTTCGAAATTGCGCGCATCCTCCGCCAGAACACATTGCGGTTGCAGAAACTCATCGAAGATCTGCTCAGTTACCATAGCGCCCAGTTCCACACTTCCTCCCTTTCGTTTTCCCGGTTCAACCTGAAAGCGCTCGCGGCTCGGGTAGCCCAACATCATTCCCTGGCAATGCGCGCGAAGAATCTCAACCTCAACATGGCTGCTTCGGAGTTCGATATCGAAGCCGACGAAAAGAAAATCGAGGCAGTCGTCGATAACCTGTTGTCGAATGCCATCAAGTTCTCACCGGTGGGAGGAACCATCAAGGTCCAGTTGCGCAAGCGTGGCGCAGACGCCGTGATCGACGTGTTGGACGAAGGACCCGGCATCGGAGCCAACGACCGCGGCAAGGTGTTCGAACCGTTCTTCCAGGGCAATACAGAATACATTGGCCCCGTAAAGGGTACCGGCCTCGGACTCGCTATCGTGCGGGAGTACGCCAATGCCCACCAGGGCAGCGTCGAGATCATTGAAGACGGCAATCCGGGCGCCCATCTGCGTGTCATACTCCCGTCAAGGCAGATGGAGGTGGTAGCGTGAGGTGCCCAGCGAGGGGCGCCAGTTTATTGGGGATCGCTCGCCAGCTGATCATCGCCAGACGCCGAATCGATATTGACTGCATCTCGCAGGGCCGCAATGAGGCGGCGCACGTGAACCCACTTTCAGCGCAATCCTGCCCCGGGCCAGAGGCTTGGGCCTGAGTCAACGACGGGTCTTTGGCCAGCCCATGCCATCGCCATGGCTGGTCATCCTGGGGCTGGCTGCCCTGCTCGCCGGCTGCCCGGCGGTAACGGAACAGAACACCCGCAATGAACGCTGGTACGACACCGTGGTCGAACCTCTTCATGGCGAACCCGAGCGGGCGCTGCGGTTTTATCACCGCATCATCAGTCTGAAGAGCGCTGAGCTTGCGCAGGAACTGGGGTCGGCAAGGCAGAATTTCGAAATGGAAAAATCGGGACTGAACCGCGTTCGGCTGGCCATGCTCCTGTCCCTTCCTGGCACCAGTTTCCGGGATGACCATGCGGCGTCCCACCTATTGCAGCCGCTCCTTCGGGACAGGGAACTGGAGGACTCGCCGCTGCGGCCGCTGGCGCTCCTCCTAAACGGCCATCTGGCCGAAACCCGCAAGCTGGAGGAAGCATTGCAGCAGCAAAACACGAAGACAAAAGAGGAGCAGCGAAAATCGGAAGCCTTGCAACAAAAATTAGAAGCGATCCTCGAAATGGAAATGAAAATGCTGGAACGCGAACAAACCATTCCAACCAAGAAGAAGTGACCATGCCTCAAGGCCGCATCCTTATCGTAGACGACGACTCCGACCTGCTGCGCCTGCTCACCTTTCGTCTGGAAGGTGCCGGCTATACCGTGGAAGCTGCCAGCAGCGCGGAACAGGCCCTTGCCAGGCTTTCCGCATCCATTCCTCAACTGGTCATTACCGACATGCGCATGAGCGGGATGGATGGCCTGGCGCTGTTCGACAACATCCATAAGAGCAACCCGGCCCTTCCGGTCATCATACTTACCGCACATGGGACGATTCCCGATGCGGTGGCCGCCACTCAGCGCGGGGTGTTCGGCTACCTCACCAAGCCCTTCGACAGTCGTGAACTGCTACAGCAGGCGGAGCGCGCCATAACGCTGAGCGGCAGCCAGACCGACAAGGCGGAGGGCGATACGGCCTGGCGTGCGGAGATCATCACCCGCAGCCCGGTCATGGAAAGCATCCTCGGCAGGGCCCGCCTGGTCGCGGCCAGCGATGCAAGCGTTCTGATTCGTGGAGATAGCGGCACGGGTAAGGAACTGCTGGCACGGGCGGTGCATCGCGCAAGCCCAAGGGCATTGAAGCCTTTCGTGGCGGTCAACTGCGGCGCGATACCGGAACAACTGCTGGAATCGGAACTGTTCGGCCACATGCGGGGCTCCTTCACGGGGGCCGCCCGCGACTATAAGGGGCTATTTCAGGCCGCTGACGGCGGCACCGTATTCCTCGACGAGATTGGCGACATGCCGCTCGCGTTACAGGTAAAACTGCTGCGCGTCCTCCAGGACAAGGAAATCAGGCCAATCGGTTCAACCCAGACGATCCGGGTGGATGTTCGCATCGTCTCGGCGACGCACCGCAATCTTGAGGAAGCGATCAAGGCCGGCGTCTTCCGGGAAGATCTTTACTACCGGCTGAATGTCGTATCTTTCGCCCTGCCTGCACTTTCAGAACGGCGCGAAGATATTCCGGTGCTTGCGACCTACTTCCTCAGCCATCTCGCGGACAAGTACAAGAAGTCTCTCAATGGATTCGCGTCCGAAGCGATGGAAGTTCTGGTGAAATCGTCATGGCAGGGCAACGTGCGTGAACTTTACAACGTGGTCGAGCAGGCCGTCGCGCTGTCCACCACGCCTATCGTGCCCCCTGCCCTGGTGGAGAATGCGATTCGCGGCCAGACCGCCGAGTTGTCCTCGTTCGAGGCTGCGCGCAGCGAATTCGAGCGCGAGTACCTGGCGAAGCTTCTCAAGATAACCGTTGGCAATGTCACCCAAGCGGCGCGGCTCGCCAAGCGCAACCGGACGGAGTTCTACAAGCTGCTCCAGCGCCACCACCTCGATCCAAAGCTCTTCAAGAACCTTTAGCTCAGGATTCACCGGCCTCGGGCGCGGGAAAGATTGTGTCGCCCTCCGGGGACAAGGCAATCCTTCGTCTTTCATCAGAGTAGGTTTGAATACCGGGCGGGAGTCGCTATACGACGACATTTCCTTGACAAGGGTTTGCTACCATTAATCGTAACAATCTGAACCATATAGATCTTATTTTCTGGCACGATGTTTGCATCTTCGCGTGGTGAAATCCACCCCAAGCGGCCCGGTCATCGGCAGAAACCGCTCACCATAGTGAACCGAACATAAGATCATGGATCATAAAAATCGCCTGCTCACTCCGCTCTTGGTTGCTGCTGCTATATCGGTAGTGGCATTCGCCGGTATCGGCGTGGCCGCGATTACGGGACACCTGTCCATCACTCAACTGAGTCCCAATCCGTTTGCTGGCTTTATCGGCGCGGCGAAGTCTTCGCCTGCCGTGACCGCGCCAACACTGCCAACGCAGACGGCCAAATCCAAGGCCTTGGCGCGCGGCCAGCCTGGCGGCGCGAACAAGCCCATCGATTTCCGGACCGGCACACGGGTCGCCGCGAAAAAAATCAAGTGCGAGGATTGTGGTGTGGTCGATTCCATCCGTGCGAAAGAAATCGAGAAAGGCGAAGTCATTGTTGCCGGCCTAAATGATTCGCGCTCCGCAGAGCACTCCATGAGCGCATCCGGCAGATCTTCCGGCTTGACCTATGCGGCGCTTAATGGATCGGGAAGCGAAACCCGTATTGCCGTGAATTTCGTGGTAACGCTGCGGATGGAAGATGGCACCGTGCGCACCATCTATGAAAATCAGCGCCCGCCGTTCAGCATCGGCGAACGGGTAAGATTGATCAACGGCTCCGTGGTGCCTTTGGGGTGACGGCAAACGCCCTTGGGATGACGGCAACGCCTCTGGGATACGCAACGATGAAATGAGCCAAGGCCTCCCGAACGAACGCGGGATGACGCCAGTGGCACACAACCAATTCAAGATTTCCAACGCGCTTTTGCGTGTTTAACGCCCGATTCCCTCCCTTATCGGGCGTTTTTTTGCCCGCTTTACGGAGTAGTCTCGCAGTTCCACCCTACGGTCGGCACACCCCCACGACATGAAAGAAATCTGCATGGCACTTTTCGCTGTCCTCGCATTCGGTTGCAGCGCCCCGAAGAAGGAACCGAACGTGAATCTCGCTGGATACCCGGCCGAATTCCGTGCCGGCTATCTGGATGGCTGCGAGAGCGCGCGGCACAACGGTACAAAGAAGGACGAGCGGCGGTTCAAAACCGATCCGCAATATTCCTCCGGCTGGCGGGATGGCGCCGACATCTGCAGTAAGCAGCACAACAAGTAGCTTCGGCCGGCGGCCTCGCCAGCCGCCTGTGCTTATGGCTTAGAATACGGTGCACGTGGCGGCACTTGGCCGTCTCGACATCGCCACTTTCCGCGGAGACCCCATGAACGCCCCTGCCGTCCGCCCTTCCTTCCAATGGGACGACCCCCTCTTGTTCGATGAGCAACTCACCGGCGAGGAGCGCATGGTCCGCGACTCGGCCCGCATCTACTGCCAGGAGAAGCTGATGCCAAGGGCTTTGCTTGCGCATCGCGAGGAAAGATTCGACCGCGAAGTCTTCACGGAAATGGGGGCGCTGGGATTCCTCGGGTCGACGCTCGAAGGTTACGGTTGCGCGGGCGTGAACCATGTTTCCTACGGCCTGATCGCTCGCGAAATAGAACGTGTGGATTCAGGCTATCGCTCGATGATGAGCGTGCAGTCCAGCCTGACGATGTACCCGATTTACGCTTATGGCAACGAAGCACAGAGGCAGAGGTATCTGCCCCGGCTAGCCACCGGCGAGCATCTCGGCGCCTTTGGTCTGACCGAGCCCGATTTCGGCTCGGACGCCGGCAGCATGATCACGCGCGCCCGCAAGGTCGATGGCGGCTACCTGCTCAAGGGCGCGAAGATGTGGATCACCAATGCCCCGGTTGCCGACGTCTTCGTGATCTGGGCCAAGGACGATAAAAATGTCATCCGCGGATTCATCCTCGAACGCGGCATGGGGGGTCTGTCGACGCCGAAGATCGAAGGCAAGTTCAGTCTGCGGATCTCGATTACAGGCGAAGTGGTAATGGACGATGTCTTCGTGCCTGAGGAAAACCTGTTGCCGAACGTCGAGGGCCTGAAGGGGCCGTTCGGCTGCCTCAACAAGGCACGCTTCGGCATCGCCTGGGGCGCGCTCGGCGCCGCCGAATTCTGCTGGCATGCCGCACGCACCTACACCCTGGAGCGCAAACAGTTCGGCCGGCCGCTCGCGGCTAACCAGCTGATCCAGAAAAAACTTGCCGACATGCAGACGGAGATCTCGCTTGCCCTGGAGTCCGTACTGCGGGTCGGACGACTAATGGATGAAGGACGGGCCGCACCGGAAATGGTGTCCCTGATCAAGCGCAACTCGTGCGGCAAGTCACTGGACATTGCACGCCAGGCGCGCGACATGCACGGCGGTAATGGCGTCTCCGACGAATATCATGTGATTCGGCACCTCATGAACCTAGAGGCCGTGAATACCTACGAAGGCACGCATGACGTGCACGCCCTGATCTTGGGACGCGCGCAAACCGGCATCCAGGCCTTTACAGGCTAGGCCAAACCCACCCACCACCTCACTCCCGCCTTCTCCTCCTGAAGGCGGAGAGGGCGGGAGGTGAGGTGGATCAGACGCAACGCCCTCCATCCACTTCGATACATGCGCCCGTGATGAATTCCGCTTCGTCGGAAGCGAGATACAGGCAGGCATTGGCGATATCCAGCGGCTTGCTGAACCGCCCCAGCGGGATACTGGCGACGAATTTGGCCCGCATCTCCGGTGTATCCGATCCCATGAACTCCGCCAGCAACGGAGTATCGCCTGCTACGGGGTTGACCACATTGACGCGAATTTTATCCGGGGCCAGTTCCACGGCCATGGCGCGGCTGGTGACGATCGCGGCGCCTTTGCTGCCGTTGTACCAAACCAGGCCTGGGCGTGGACGCACGCCCGCGGTCGACGCAATGGTGATCATGACACCGCCTCCTTTTTTCCGGAAATAGGGGACCACCGCCTTTGCGCTGTGGAACAGGCTCTTCACATTCACCGCATAGACGCGATCGAACATATCTTCGGTCACGTCGAGCAGCGGCTGGTTGCGATGGGTCGTACCGGCATTGTTGATGACGATGTCGAGGCCGCCATAGGCATCCAGGGTGGCCTTGAGCAAACGCTCCCAGTCGGCGGCCCTGGATACATCGGCCTGGACAAATTTTGCTTGTCCGCCACCCGCCGAAATTTCCTTCGCCACCCGCTCGCCGCCCTCCGAACGCAGATCATTGACGATGACCTTGCAGCCTTCCTGGACAAAGCGCTTGGCAATGCCTTCGCCGAATCCGGAACCTGCCCCCGTAACGATCGCGATCTTGTTTTTCAGTCTCATTTTCTTCTCCTCCAGGAAACGCGCATTCTAAACTAACAAAAATGGGAGCCTCAGGCTCCCATCGCTGTTCCTGCAGCGGCTGTGGTCAGGCGCGCTGCTCGACGTTACAGACCTGCTGGTTGCCATCGGCCGAGACTTCCTTGCTTTCGCGGGTGCCAACAGTCCGCAGATTCACGCCGTGCCTGACGGCGGTCATTTCCGCGAGAATGGAAACCGCGATCTCGGGCGGCGTCTTGCTGCCGATGCTCAGGCCGATGGGACCATGCAGGCGGTCGAGCTCATCACGGGAAAGGTCGAACATCAGCAGGCGTTCGCGGCGTTTTTCGGAATTGAGGCGGGAGCCCAGCGCACCCACATAGAAGGCTGGCGACTTGAGCGCCTCCATGAGCGCCAGGTCATCCAGTTTCGGATCGTGGGTGACCGCGACGACGGCACAATGCGAATCCAGCTTCATGGCTAGCACAACATCGTCGGGCATGCCGCGATCGAGCACGGACCCTTCGACATCCCAGGTGTCGGCATACTCCTCGCGCGGATCGCAAACCGTGACGCTGTAATCCAGCGCCTTCGCCATTTGCGCCAGGTACTGCGACAACTGCCCCGCCCCGATAATGAGCAGACGCCAACGCGGGCCGTGCACGGTTATGAGGTGTTTGCGGTCGAAGTTCAGTTCGTCGCCGCGGCTTGCCGCCTTAAGGGTTACCGCGCCGGTTTCCAGGTCCAGGATTCTTGCCACCAGTTCATGCCGGTCCACGCTCTCGAGCAGTTTGATAAGAACCTGCCTGTCCTTGACCGGCTCCAGCACCAGTTCCAGCTTACCGCCGCAGGGCAGGCCATAGCGCGTCGCCTCGTCCTTGCTGATGCCGTAAGTCGCGATCTCAGGCTTCTCGACGGCCAGCGATCTGTTGCGGATGCGGAAGATCAGGTCGTCCTCGACGCAGCCGCCGGATACCGAGCCAGCGACCGTGCCGTCGCCGCGCACCGCCAGCATCGCGCCAGCGGGCCTTGGCGAAGAACCCCAAGTTTCTACGATGGTGGCGAGGATAACGCGGTGGCCCTCGTTGAGCCAGGCCACACTGGTCCGCAGCACCTGCAAATCGACGCTATCCATAGACTCACCCCTGAAAGCTCCCGTTCTGTTCTACCGGGAATAACGATTGTAAACCAGCGGCCCTGTTGGGCCAATAAAAAACCCCCCGATGTTCCCATCGGAGGGTTCGGTTTTGCCCGCCTGCCGGCAACCGCCGGCTGGCGTCAATTGCTGTTACGCGCCGCGGATGTGCTCGGCGGTGAACGGCAGGGTACGGACACGCTTGCCGCAGGCGGCGAAAATCGCGTTGCCGATAGCCGGTTGGATCACAGCAGTGCCGGGCTCGCCCAGACCGCCGGGCGTGCTGTCGCTCTTGATGAAATGAATGTCCAGGACCTTCGGAGCTTCATTTATGCGGGCAACACGGTACGTGTCGAAGTTGGTCTGTTCGACACCGCCGTTCTTGATGGTGATTTCACCCCACATGCAGGCCGATTGACCGAAATTGATCGTACCTTGCATCTGCGCCAGCGCCTGATCCGGGTGAACCAGGGTACCGGCATCGACCACTGCGGTTACCTTGTCCACGCTGACGTCATAGTCGGCGGAGACCGTTACTTCAGCAACCATCGCGATCACGGTGTTGTAGCCTTCCATCACCGCCACGCCCATGCCCCTGCCAGCCGGAAGCTTCTTGCCCCAGCCGGACTTGGCACGCACTTCTTCGAGGGCGCGCTTCATCCGGGCACCGACGGGAACGCCCGCAGACAGGCCGGACCACTGATGTTTGGTCGAACCCATGTCCATGTTGTCGATGCGGAACTGGATCGGATCCTTGCCCGCTGCATTGGCCATTTCGTCGACGAAACACTCGAGCGCAACAGCGTTAAGGTTGTGGGACACACCACGCCAGTAACCCGGCGTCACGCCCGTGTCGTGCATCTGGTACGTGAGCTTGATGTTGGGCGTGTCGTACGGATAGTTGTCGATGCCTTCCACCGCGAACGGGTCGATCCCGTCCTTCACGATGCTCGGGAACAGGCGGGCCGAGATCGAGGGGCTGGTGGAATGAAAACGCATCGCGACGGGCTTGCCGCTCGAATCCAGGCCTGCCGACAGCTTCATCAAGCTGGCCGGACGGTAGGAATCGTGCGTCATGTCGTCTTCGCGGCTCCAGACCATCTTGACCGGAGCGCCTACCGCCTTGGAGATTTCAGCCGCGTCGATGGTGTAATCCACTTCCACGCGACGGCCAAAGCCGCCACCCAGGAAGGTGGTATGCACTTCGACTTGTTCCGGCTTCAATCCCGTAGCGCCCGCCACCACGTGCGGCACCAGTTGCTGGAACTGGGTCGGCGTGATGATGATCGCCTTGTCTGCACGCACGTCGGCCGTGGTGTTCTGCGGCTCCATCGGCGAGTGGGACAGGAACGGCAGCTGGTAGGTCGCTTCGACGGTCTTGGCTGCCGAAGACATTGTGCCTTCGGCATCGCCGTGCTCGCGGAATACTGCGCCCGGCTGCTCGGAAGCGGTACGCAGGCCATCCCAGATCGACTTCTGGTCGCTGCCGCCGTTCGGGCCCGCATCCCAAGTGATGAGCAGGAGGTCCTTGGCCTTCTTGGCTTGCCAATACGAATCGGCGACCACTGCGACGCCGCGGCTGTATTGCACGACTGCCTTGACGCCGGGCATGGACTTGGCGCGCGAATCGTCGTAGCTCGCAACCTTGCCGCCGATCATCGGCGCCATCGCTACCGCGGCGTACAGCATGCCGGGCACGCGGGTGTCGATGCCGAACTGCGCCGTGCCCTTGACCTTGACTTCAGTGTCCAGACGCTTCTGGCCCTTATTGCCGACGATCTTGAACTGGCTGGAGGGCTTGAGCGGCACGTCTTTCGGCACTTCCATTGTCGCTGCCTTGGCGGCGAGCGACCCGTAAGTCGCCTTCTTGCCGCCGGGGCCGGTAACCATGCCGTTGGCTGCCTTGCATTGCGCGGCGTCCACGCCCCAGTCGCTGGCGGCAGCAGCCACCAGCATCATGCGGGCGGAAGCGCCGGCCTTGCGCAGTTTTTCCCAGGCGTCACGAACTGACGTGGAACCACCGGTCAGCTGGCCGCCAAGCAGGGCATTGATGTAAACCTCGGCGGGCGGCGCGAACTCGACCTTGACCTTGTTGAGGTCGACTTCGAGTTCCTCGGCCACCAGAATGGGCATCGAGGTGTAGACGTCCTGGCCCATTTCGGACCGGGCGCACATGATGGTGATGCTGTTGTCGGTTCCGATCTTCACCCAGGCATTCGGGGAGTGGGTCGGCGCCGCTGCTTGCGCAACACGCGGGCCGTTGGGCAGGTAAAAGCCGAGGGCAAGACCGCCGGCAACCGTGCCACTGACTTTCAGGAAGTCACGACGCGTTTCGTTTTTGATCATATTTTCCATGGTCGCCTCCTTAAGCCATCTTCGCGGCGTCTTTGATCGCCGCGCGAATCCGGGGATACGTGCCACAGCGACAGATGTTGCCGGACATGAACCCGTCGATATCAGCATCCGAGGGATTCTTGTTAGAGGCAAGCAGCGCGGCGGCGGACATCATCTGGCCGGGTTGGCAGTAGCCGCACTGCGGCACGTCCAGCTTCATCCACGCCTTCTGCACTTTGTGGTTGCCACCAAGGCCTTCGATGGTGGTGACCTTCTGGCCCGAAACGGAACCGATTGCGGTTTGACAGGAACGTACGGCCATTCCGTTCAGATGAACGGTGCAGGCGCCGCACAGTGCTTTGCCGCAACCGAACTTGGTGCCGGTAAGGCCCAAGGTGTCGCGGAGGACCCACAGAAGCGGCGTGTCTTGCGGTACATCCACGCTCGTCTGTTTGCCATTTACGTTGAACGAGATTTTCATTGCGAAGCTCCCCCTTCGAGCCGTAGTAAGGAATGAAACTTATAGGGTGTAACGGGATAGAGTTACTCGACCAAAGTACACGAATAGAAACTGCGTTTCAACCTTTTACGTTGCGTTGCAAGTGTTCCGAAAACGCAGCTTCCCGGCAATGCGAACCCTTCGCAAAGCCGCGCCGGGCGCGGGTTTGCGGGCGACGCACTTTTTGCGCGCGATTTCAACGGACTCGGACTCATACCGGGAATGGCAGGCCACGGATATGCTGCGACGCAACAACTGCATCGCGAAATCCTGTCTCAACATTTTGCAGAGGCGACCGCCCCAATACCCAAGTGCGAATCAAAGCGGCTGCGCCGCAGAGCAACATCAGCGGTGCGGCTTGTCCTGCTCGAACTTCTTCAGTTCGATGCGCGCCACCTGGTTGCGGTGGACTTCGTCCGGACCGTCCGCCAAGCGCAGGGTGCGGTTGAAGGCATACATCCAGGCCAGGGGGAAATCCTGGCAGACGCCGCCGCCCCCATGCGCCTGGATCGCCCAGTCGATGACCTTCTGTGCCATGTTCGGCGCGATGACCTTGATCATGGCAATTTCGGCCTTGGCTTCCTTGTTGCCGACGGTGTCCATCATGTAGGCGGCCTTGAGCGTCAGCAGGCGGGCCTGCTCGATCATAAGCCGCGACTCGGCGATGCGCTCGTGCCAGACGTTGAACTCCACAACGGGCTTGCCGAATGCCACGCGGCTCTTCAAGCGCTTGCACATCAGCTCCAGCGCGCGTTCCGCCTGGCCGATAATGCGCATGCAATGATGGATGCGCCCCGGACCGAGCCGGCCCTGGGCGATCTCGAACCCCCGCCCCTCGCCTAGTAGAATGTTCGAAGCCGGTACGCGCACATCCTTGAGCGACACTTCCATGTGGCCGTGCGGGGCATCGTCGTAGCCGAATACGCTGAGGTGCCTCTCCACTTTCACGCCCTTCGCATCCGCCGGCACCAGGATCATGGACTGCTGCTTGTGGCGGTCCGCATTGTCCGGATCGGATTTGCCCATCACGATGAAAATCTTGCAACGCGGGTCACCGGCGCCGGACGACCACCATTTCAGTCCGTTGACGACGTATTCGTTACCCTGGCGCTCGATACGGCACTGGATGTTGGTCGCGTCAGATGACGCGACCTCGGGCTCGGTCATCAGGAAAGCGGAGCGGATTTCACCGTTCTGCAGCGGCACCAGCCACTGCTTCTGCTGTTCGGGCGTGCCGTAGCGCAGCAACACCTCCATGTTGCCGGTATCCGGGGCCGAGCAATTGAATACCTCCGGCGCCCAGCTGATGCGGCCCATGATCTCGCACAGCGGCGCGTATTCCAGATTGCCCAGCGCCCCGCCGTGATCCTTAGGCTGCCACAGGTTCCACAGGCCCGCCGCGCGCGCCTTGGGCTTGAGTTCCTCCACAATGCGGGTCGGAATCCATGCGTTGCCCTTTGCGCGATTCTCCTCGATTTCCCGGTAGAAACGGTTCTCCTGCGGTTCGACGTACTGCTGCATGAAAGTCAGAACCTTCTTCTGCAGATCCTTGACCCTGTCGGTGAATTCGAAATTCATGGCGGTTCCTTGACGTTGGAGTGATGTGTGGCTGCTGGGATTTCCTGCTATCGGCTCGGGGGAAGCGGACCGGGCGATACCACACCCGCCTTCCATGGGCGGGGGTTCGATTCGTCGGTCATGCTCCCCCTTGCTGCTTTTTGTTTTTGGTCATCATTGCGAGCTGAGGTCTTCGGGATGACGCAGGTCAATGCCCCCAGTATGACACCCTGGGCGGCGTTTTTTAAGCCGGGGCGGTGTTCGTTTCGGCTGGCGCGGTCCGCTCGAAGCCCTTTATTGCCTTGCGCAGGAACTCCGGCACCGGCGCGGATTTGCGCGAAGCCGGATCGGCATTGACGTAAATCACCTTTCCGCTAACCAGGAGCTGCTCAGCCAGATAAATTTCAATCTCAAAATCGAAACTGGAACGCCCCAACCGCCCTACTCTTACGCAAATATCCAATTCGTTGTCGTATTGCGCCGACGCGTGGTATTCCAGTTCGGCCTTCCTTACGTACAGGTCGGTCCCATGTTGGGCCAGACCGTCGGGATAGGGGTAGCCGAGCGCGCGGTAGTACTCGGTGATGCCCACGTCGAAATAAGCGAGATAGTGGCCGTTGAAGACGATGCCCTGCCGGTCCACCTCCGCCCAGCGCACCCGCAAGCGGTGCATAAAACGAAAATCCTGTTTGGCCATGCCTGCACACTCAGCCGTAACGGCAGGTCACCCACTCCGCGACCAGCGCCGGCTTAGGCTGGCCTTCGCACTCCACGGTCACATCCCAGATGATCTGCACGCCGCCTTCGATGCGCCGCAGGCCCTTGACACCGAAGCGTCCCCGCAGGCGCGAGCCCGCCTTCACCGGCGCGGTGAAACGCAGCCGGTTGAAGCCGTAGTTGACGCCCATTTTGGTGCCGCCGAATTCCACGGCTTCGTTCAGGAACTGGCTGAGCAGCGACATCGTCAGGAACCCGTGCGCTATGGGCGCGCCGAAGGGCGACTCCCTGCGTGAGCGTTCGACGTCGACGTGGATCCACTGATTGTCGCCAGTGGCAAGGGCAAAAGCGTCGATCTTTTCCTGCGGCACCTCGAACCAGTCGCTGACAACCAGTTCCTTGCCGACGCTCTTCTCGAGTTCATTCACATCCTTGATCGCGACCCGCGGCATTTCCCCCCCCCGATACCGGCTGCAAGGCGGCAATGTACCGGATTCGCCCTCCGGGCGCATTGCGCCGAAACCGGCGGCCCCGGACAATAAGCGTCCCATAACCAGGCAGGAATCAACATGGAAATCGGAATCGTGGGACTCGGGCGCATGGGCGCGAACATGGCGCGCAGGCTGGCGCGCAAAGGCGCGCGGGTCGCGGCATTCGACGTCAGTCCCGCGGCACGCGCGGCCGTCGAAAAGGAAAAAGGCATCACAGCCTGCGCCGGGTTGCAGGAGCTTGTCGCTGCCCTGTCCGCTCCGCGGGTGATCTGGATCATGCTTCCGGCCGGCGAAATCACCGAACAGGCCCTGCACGACCTCGTCGCTCTGAAAATGCGCGGCGATGTGATCGTCGAAGGCGGCAACTCGATGTACAAGGATTCGCAGCGCCGCGCGGCCTGGCTGAAGGACAGCGGCATCGGCTTTGTCGACGCCGGGGTATCGGGCGGAATCTGGGGCCTGGAAAACGGCTACGCGCTGATGCTCGGCGGCGAAAAAGTCTACGTCCGTACGGTCGAACCTTTCGCGAAATTGCTGGCCCCGGGGCCTGACCTCGGCTGGATGCATTGCGGCCCGGCGGGTTCCGGGCACTATGTGAAAATGATCCATAACGGCATCGAGTACGGAATGATGCAGGCCTACGCCGAGGGGCTTTCGATGATGAAGGCCAAGACCGAGTTCGGACTGGATCTCGCTGGCATCACGGAAATGTGGCGCCACGGCAGCGTAGTGCGATCATGGCTGCTCGACCTGACCGCGGAATTCCTCAAAAACGGACAAACGCTCGATGACATCGATCCCGTGGTAGCCGATTCCGGCGAAGGCCGCTGGACGGCGATCGAAGCCGTGGAACTGGGCGTCCCGGCACCGGTGATGAGTCTCGCGCTGATGTCCCGCTTTGCCAGTCAGGGCAAGGATGACTACAGTTCGAAGCTGCTGGCCATGATGCGGGCGGGCTTCGGCGGCCACGCGGTGCAGGAGCGCAAGTGATCGTCATCCTCATGGGAGTGTCCGGGTCCGGCAAGACCACCGTTGGCCGGCATCTCGCAGACAAGCTGAACTGGCAGCTACTGGACGCAGACGATTTCCATCCGCCGGCGAACATCGAGAAAATGAGCCGCGGCGTCCCGCTCGAAGACAGCGACCGCTGGCCGTGGCTCGACCGGCTCAATGAAATGGTGAAGGCGGCGGAATCGCGCGGCGAAAACGTGCTGCTTGCGTGCTCGGCGCTCAAGGCGCGCTACCGCGACCGGCTCTCCCGCGATTGCAAGGATGTAAAGGTGGTTTACCTGAAGGGCGAATTCAACCTGATCGAAGCCCGGCTGATGGCGCGCAAGGGGCACTACATGAAGGCCGGCCTGCTGAAATCACAATTCGCGGCGCTGGAGGAACCCGGAGGCGCGCTGGTCATCGATATCGGAGACGAGCCGGAGCGCATCGCGGCTAGCCTGCTCAAAGCGCTGAACATCGTCCCGGTCAGCCCGACGTCTTGAATCGCGCCGCGACCGCGGCGCTCTCACGTACTAGGAGGTACTGATCCGAAGTCACTGCGACGAACTGCGCGCCATGTGCAATCCAGCGCTTGGCGTCGGGTTCCGCGAACGCAAGTATCCCCGGCACTTTCCCTGTCTTCTTGATGCGAGTTAAAGCGTCCGCCATGGCGGCCTGCACTTCCGGATGGCCGGGATTACCGAGATGACCGAAGTCGGCCGCAAGATCCTGCGGGCCGATGAAAATGCCGTCGATGCCGTCGATCGCCGCCATTTTTTCAATTTCGGCCAGTGCTGCGCGCGTCTCTACCTGGACCATCAGGCAGATCTCGTTATTGGCGTGTTCGAAGTAATCGGTGACCCGGCCGAAGCGGTTGGCTCGCGAGTTGGCAGAGACGCCGCGTATGCCCTTGGGCGGGTAACGCACCGCCGCGACGGCGCGCTTGGCTTCTTCCGCGCTCTGCACGTAGGGTAGCAAAAGGGATTGCGCGCCGATATCAAGCAGGCGCTTGATCAGTACTGTGTCGTTCCAGTATGCCCGGACCAGCGCCGGTACCGGATAAGCCGCGATTGCGTGCAACTGATGATGCACCTGAACCAGGTCGGCAGGCGCGTGCTCGGTGTCCACCAGCACCCAGTCGAAGCCGGCACCGGCGCAGATCTCGGCGGAAACATGGCTCGCCAGGCTAAGCCAGCAACCGACCTGGGTGCGGCCTTCCTTCAAATTGCGCTTCAACTGGTTCATGGGCATATCCATTGCCATCTCCTCTTCGTTATTTTTATCGGCGTTGGCGGATTTTACCTTCTCTTTACAGCCCGCCCTGTGCGTCAGAGAATGCCGCTGCCGCGCGCATGCGGCAGGAGGCCCGGAAGATGAGCGCAGAACTGAAATTCGAAGGCGTGTTTCCCATCCTCGCAACGCCTTTCGAGGACAACGAGAATCCAGACCTGGAATCTTTCGGCCGCCTGGTGAGGTTCATCACAGGGCTGGGCGTGGACGGCATAACCATACTCGGCGTGCTCGGGGAGGCCAACCGCCTGCTTGACCGGGAACGCGAGCAGTTAATCCGCACCGCGATTACTGCGGCCGGGAAATTGCCGGTCATTGTCGGGACCAGCCACAGCGGATCGCGCGCCGCTCGCGATCTTTCGCAGATGGCGCAGGATCTGGGCGCGCAGGCCGTGATGGTCACTCCCCATGCCGAAGCGGTGCCGAACGACGATCGCGTCGCCGAGTACTACATGACCATCGCGGAAGGACTGCGCATCCCCATCGTAATGCAGGATCATCCGGCGTCGACCCAGGTACACATGACCGTGCCCCTGCTGCTGAGGATCATCCGCGACGTGCCGCAGATCGCCTGCATCAAGGAAGAGGCCGCACCCACTGCACCGAAAATCCGCGCCTTGTCCGCGGGCATGAAGGAACGCAAAGTCCCGATCCTCACCGGACTCGGCGCGCTGTATGGGTTGTTCGACCTGCAAGCCGGATCGAGTGGCTTCAATACCGGATTCGCCTTCCCGGAAGTGCTGATGGCAATGGTGAAGTCGGCCGGCAGCGGCGACTGGGCCCGCGTGCGCGAAATTTATACACACTTCCTGCCACTGATCGTATTCGAACAGCAGCCAGGAGTGGCGATCCGGAAAGAGATCCTCCGGCTCCGCGGCGCCATTAGCGCAAGCACGGTACGCCATCCCGGCGCCCCGCTGCAACCGGCGACAGCGGATCAGTTGCGCAAGCTGATCGACGATTTGTTGCCCGGTCAGGACCTTACAAAGCCCGTCAAGGTCTGATCAGCGGCTCTCGATGTCCGCTATGCGGTCCTGATAGGTGCGCAGCATGCACTCGACATCGTTGCAAACGTCTCGGGCATCCGTGATCCACGTCCGTTGGCTTTCAATCAATTCCTGCGGGTTTACGCCACGGCGTATCGCTTCGCGATAAGCAAGCGCAAGTTGCTCGTCAGCCCGCATCAGGCGGACGTTCGAACACAGCATCTTTTCCGCATTGGAGCGCGCGCGGCTGCAGTCTATTGCCGGCCACGCCGGCGTTGCCGAAATCAGCAGCACCATGGCAAGGACTCTGAGGCGGACTATTCTCATCCCTTCAATCGTCCGTCGACGAGGCACGGCACAGACTGCAGGCTGCTGAGCGCTGCGGCAAAGTGGACTTCATGCGCAAGATCGCGCTCCACCATCATGCGGCCGACCCGCGCCCGCAGCAGGCAATCCGCCGGGTCTTCGTTACGAAACAAACTGCGCGCTGCCAGGGCGGCATCGGAGAAATCCAGGTTTTCATCGAGCGACGATGAGAGCAGGTCCACCAGGTATCCGGCGCCGTACAGGTCCTCGAGGTTGACCATGCCCATGGAGCCCGAGCATACGATCAGGATGGTATGGCCCGGATGGCGCTTCAACACATGCCGGATCACCGCCTCGCCGTTGAGCAACGCCGCGGCGTACACATAGGCCGCTCCCGAAGACTGGCGCAGGGCCACTGTGCCGTTGGTCGTGGAATAGATCAGCTTCCTCCCGGCTATGGGCTCCCGCAGCAGTGCCAGAGGTGTTGGCGATGCAAAGCCGGGCAGCGTTTCCGCATAGAGCTCGCCGGCCAGTATGTAACTTCCTTCAGGATGCCTCTGCGCCTCGGCACGTGCGCCCGCTTCATCCAGGGTCGGAATGACTTCGGTCGCCCCATTTGCAAGCGCGGCAATGATCGTCGACGTGGCAAACAGCACGTCGAGCACGATCGCGACCTTGCCGTCGAGACGTTCGTGGTCGAGATCCTCCTTGCGGTAGAGCACGTGAACCTTGTGTTTGAACTGCATGCTCACGTTGTCATGCCTCTGGCTTGCGGCGCCGAAACATGCCGTAGCCTTCCATGGTCATCACCAACTCCCCCTCCTGATTGAAAACTTCCCAAAGATTGCGGACGATTCCGATTTCGGGTCGGCTTTTCGACGTCCGCGATTCCAGCGTGGTTCGTTGCGCGCGGATGGTATCGCCCGGGCGCACCGGCTTGAGCCACTTGAGATTATCGATGCCTGGAGAACCGACGCTGGCAGATTGCAGCAGGTAAGTGTCGCACATCATGCGCATGACCATCGAGCAGGTATGCCAGCCGCTGGCGATGAGTCCGCCGTACATCGATTGCTTCGCCGCGGCTTCGTCTACATGGAATGGCTGCGGGTCGAACTGCCTCGCAAAGTCGATGACCTCGTCCTGCTCGACTTTCTTGCCACCGATCTGCTCGACCTCGCCGACCTTGAAATCTTCCCAATACCTGATCGTCAATTTAAGTCACCAGAGCAATTGGGCCACAGAGGTCACAGAGAACACGGAGGAGAACCAGGATGCATCAGAACCAGGGTGCTCGAGCTGATTGTCCGATGGCAGGTAATTCACAGGACTCAACTTTTGTTCTTGCCTTCCTCTGTGTCCTCTGTGACCTCTGTGGCAATTGTTTTTCTAGATTTTTACCCAGCTTTTCCGCGGGGCAGTCACCATGGCTGCAGGTTCGTCGTCCTTCAATGTTGCGAACCGGGCCCTCTGATACGCAGCATTGCCGAACAGGATGTCGATGGCAGTCAGGCGCTTGAAATAGTGACTGACGTTCAGTTCGTCGGTCATGCCCATGCCGCCGTGCAACTGGATCGCCTGCTGCCCTACATAGCGCCCGGCCCGGCCGATCAACTCCTTGGCCGCGGCGATAGACTTTCGGCGTTCGACGACATTTTTTGAATCGACCCTGGAGGCGGCGAGGATCGCCATTGACCGCGCCTGCTCAAGATACATCAGCATATCGACGGCGCGATGCTGGAGCGCCTGGAAGCGGCCGATCGGTTGGCCGAACTGCTGTCGGGTTTTCAGGTATTCCACGGTGGCCGCATGCAACGCGGACATCAGGCCAACGGCTTCGGCACAGAGGGCGGCCATGGCGCGGTCGGCCACGGCCTCGATCAGCGGCATCGCTGCGTCCAGGGTGCCAATCACCGATTCCGGACCGACCTTCACACCGTCGAATTGCAGGTCGAGCGCGCGGGTTCCGTCGAACAGGGGATATTCCTGTCCGCCGAGATTCTCCTCATCCGCTTCCACGATGAACAGCGTGACGCCGTGCGCATCACCCGGATTGCCGGAAGTGCGCGCCGATACAATGAATTTCTCCGCCACTGCCCCGTGAATCACCAGATTCTTGTTGCCCTCCAACAGAAAATTATTGCCGTCACGCAAGGCCCGAGTCTCCACATGCCCGAGATCGAAGCGTGCGGCAGGCTCCGAATGCGCGAAGGCGAGCAGCATCGAACCGTCGATGATTTTTGGAATAAGGATTTTTTTCTGCCAGTCGGCGGCGCCGAGGTCCACGCAACCACCAGCGAGTACCACCGTAGCAAGGTAGGGTTCCAGCGCGAGAGTGCGACCCAGCGCCTCCATGACGAGCATGGTTTCGACCCCACTCCCGCCGAAGCCGCCGTACTCGTCGGAGAACGGCACGCCGAGCACGCCGAGCGAGGCCAGTCCTTGCCACAGTTGCGGGCTCATCGCCTGCTTGTCCGCCAGCAACTGCCGGCGCTGTTCGAACGTGAAATTCTTGTCGAGGAAGCGGTCGACGCTATCCTTGAGCATCTGCTGTTCTTCGGTGAGATTGAAGTCCATGGATTAGATCCCCTTAGCCACAGAGGACACAGAGGTCACAGAGGAAGTCAAAAATCTGGAATCCGAAGAAAGCAATTGCTGTTGGCCAATTTGCGGCATTGGCAGGCACCGGACACGCTTTTCGTTCTCGAGCTTTTCTGTCATTTCTTTCCTCTGTGACCTCTGTGTCCTCTGTGGCAAACAGGTTTTACAAACCCAAAACCATCTGCGCGATGATGTTGCGCTGGATTTCGTTCGAGCCGCCGTAGATGCTGGTCTTGCGGTAATTGAGATAGCGCGCAGCGAGCGGCGCGGCGTAGTCGGGCCCCACCTTTGCGCCAATCCAGTGGTCGCCCCAGGCCATCGGCAGGTGCGGCAACGCATACGGGCCTACGGCCTCCATCATCAGTTCGGTCAGTTCCTGCTGGATTTCCGTGCCTTTGATCTTGAGGATGGATGCCTCCGGCCCCGGCGCCTTGCCATCGCGATCGGCAGCGGCGACGCGCAGGCAAGTGATCTCCAGCGCCATCAGGTCAATTTCCACCTGCGCAATGCGGTCGCGGAAAAGCGGATCCTCGATCAGCGGCCTTCCGCTCATTTGCTCCTGTGCGGCAATGTGCTTGAGCAGTTGCAGTTCGCGCTTGGAGTTGCCGACGCCGGCGATGCCGGTGCGTTCGTGGGAAAGCAGGAACTTGGCGTAGCTCCAACCCCTGCCCTCGTCGCCGACCAGGTTCTGCACCGGAACCTTCACGTTCTCGAACCAGACTTCGTTCACTTCATGTTCGCCGTCCAGCGTGATGATCGGCCGCACCGTGATGCCGGGGGAATGCATGTCGATGAGCAGGAAGGAGATGCCTTCCTGCTTCTTGCCGCCGGTCGAGGTCCGCACCAGGCAGAAGCACATGTCGGCCCACTGGCCATGGGTGTTCCAGGTTTTCTGGCCGTTGACGATGTAATGCTCCCCCTGGCGTTCGGCGCGGGTCTTGAGCGACGCCAGATCGGAGCCCGAACCGGGTTCCGAATAACCCTGGCACCACCAGTCCTCACTGGAAAGAATGCGCGGCAGGTACTGTTTCTTCTGCGCGTCGCTACCGAAGGCGATGATCACCGGGCCGACCATGTGCAGGCCGAAAGGCGTGAGCCTGGGCGCGCCGGCCGCCGCCGATTCCTCTTCAAAAATGTAGCGCTGGATCGATGACCACCCGGTGCCGCCGTATTCGACCGGCCAGCCTGCCGCGATCCAGCCCTTTTCGAACAGGATTTTCTGCCAGCGGACGTAATCGTCCTTGACCAGGCGGCGGTGCTCCAGGACTTTGCGGGAAATGTCTCCCGGCAGATGGGCGCGCAGGAATTCGCGCACCTGCTCCCGGAACGCGGCTTCTTCGGGGCTGAAATTCAGATCCATTCTGGAACAACCTCTAGGAATGAGGGAAAACCGGACGGCCTTGCAGCGTAACGCCCTACACGGAAGCATCACAGGATAAGCGAACCACTCAGGCCAGGCAACGAGGCTATGGCCGGCAGGCGCTTGACGGTTCTATAATGAACACTTAAATCAAGTGTCTGAGCCCCCCTTCCTCCAGGCCGGCCCACAGGAGACCCAGCATGAACATGCCCGACGAAAAAGCCCTGCGTCAGCTGCACGACACCCTCAATCTCCAGCCGCTGTGGATCCCTTTCACGGCCAATCGCCAGTTCAAGGCGGCGCCACGCCTGTTGGTCGGCGCCAAGGACATGTATTACTGGACCCAGGACGGTCGCAAGGTGCTCGACGGCGTCGCGGGGCTGTGGGCCGTGAATGCGGGCCACTGCCGCCCCAGGATCGTTGAAGCCATCAAGAAGCAGGCCGAGACCATGGATTACGCGACCGGATTCCAGATGCACCATCCGGTGGCATTCCAAGCGGCGGAAAAGGTCGTTTCCATTGCGCCCCAAGGCATGGATCACGTGTTCTTCACCAATTCCGGTTCGGAAGCCGTGGATACCGCGCTGAAGATCGCGCTGGCCTACCACCGGATCCGCGGCGAGGGCACCCGTCGCATCCTGATCGGCCGCGAGCGCGGCTATCACGGTGTCGGCTTTGGCGGCATTTCCGTCGGCGGCATGGTTGGTAACCGCAAGACCTTCGGCAACATGCTCGGCTCGGTAGACCACCTGCGCCACACCCATGACGTCCGCAATCTGTTCACCCGCGGCTTGCCGGAACACGGCGCAGAACTCGCCGACGACCTGGAGCGCCTGGTCGCACTTCACGATGCCTCCAACATCGCCGCCGTCATCGTCGAACCGGTCGCAGGGTCCACCGGCGTATTGCTGCCGCCCAAGGGTTACCTGCAGAAGCTCCGAAGCATTTGCGACAAGTACGGAATCCTCCTGATATTCGACGAAGTCATCACCGGATTCGGTCGCACCGGCAAGGCTTTCGCCGCGCAGACCTTCGGCGTAACGCCCGATATGATCACTTGCGCCAAGGCGCTGACCAACGCCGCCGTCCCGATGGGCGGCGTGATTGTGAAGAAGGGTATTTACGATACGTTCATGGAAAAAGGCGGTCCCGATACCGCCATCGAGTTCTACCATGGCTACACTTATTCCGGGCATCCGCTTGCATCCGCCGCAGCCTGCGCATCGCTCGACCTGTTCAAGGAAGAAAAACTGTTCGAACGCGTGGCGGAACTTGCCCCGTACTGGGAGGAATGCGCGCATTCGCTCAAGGGCCTGCCGCACGTGATCGACATCCGCGTTATCGGCCTGGTCGCCGGCATTGAATTGCAATCGATCGCAGACAAGCCGGGCGCGCGCGCATTCGAAGCCTTCCTGCGCGCTTTCCAGAAGAACGTGCTGATCCGCACCACCGGGGACACCATCGCGCTGTCGCCGTCGTTCATTATCGAGAAGGCCCAGATCGACGAAATCTTCGGCACCATCCGCGACAT
>JBKJUC010000193.1:0-3828 GCA_046590325.1 Burkholderiales bacterium
GGACCGTGGTCGCGGTCGATCCGCGCTACTTCCGCCCCGCGGAAGTCGAAACCTTGCTTGGCGATCCGTCGAAGGCGAAAGCCAAACTGGGCTGGTCCGCCAAGGTGAGCTTCGAGCAACTGGTCGAGGAAATGGTGACGGAAGACCTGAAGTCGGCGGAGCGCGACGAACTGGTCAAGCGGCATGGGCATCGGCCTTACGATTTCCACGAATGAGCATGCAACCCGGCAGCAGGATCCATGTTGCAGGCCATCGCGGTCTGGTCGGATCGGCGATCGTGCGCCGCTTGCAATCTGCCGGCTACGCCAACATCATCACCCGCACCCATGCCGACCTGGATCTTGCGGATCAACCTGCGGTGCAGGCGTTCATGGCGTCGGAGCGTCCGGAATACGTCTTCCTGGCCGCGGCCAAAGTAGGTGGGATTCTGGCGAATGACACCTATCCCGCCGAGTTCATTCAGGAGAACCTGGCGATCCAGAACAGCGTCATCCATGAATCCTGGCGTGCCGGCGTCAAGCGGCTGCTCTTTCTGGGGTCGTCCTGCATCTACCCGCGCGATTGCCCGCAGCCGATCAAGGAAGAATACCTTCTGACCGGTCCGCTCGAATCGACCAATCGGGCGTACGCCGTCGCGAAAATCGCCGGCATCGAGATGTGCTGGTCTTACAACCGGCAGTACGGCACGCGTTTCCTGGCGGCGATGCCGACCAATTTGTACGGCCCCGGCGACAACTACGACTTGCAGAGTTCGCATGTCGTTCCTGCGTTGATAAGGAAGATGCATGAGGCGAAGGAAGGCGGCGCGGCGGAAGTCGTCGTGTGGGGCACGGGCGCTCCCCGGAGGGAGTTTCTCTACAGCGAAGACATGGCCGACTCCTGCGTGGCGCTCATGTCCATGAAGGACCTGGACTTCGATGCCCAGGCGTCGCAGTATCCCCCGCTGATAAACATCGGCTGCGGTATCGATCTGACCATCAAGGAACTTGCCGAACTGATTGCGAAAACCGTGGGCTTCAAGGGCTCGCTCAGGTTCGATACGTCGAAACCCGACGGCACGCCCCGTAAATTGCTCGACGTAGGCCGGCTGTCTGCGCTTGGATGGCGCCCCACGATTGCTCTGGAGGCAGGTATCAAAGCGGCGTATCTCGACTTCCTTCAAAGCCAAGCGGTGACGGTCTGATTTGGCCCGACAATTCCCAGGGTGTTACGAGACCAATGCGCAAACGATCTGCAAAGCGGCTCGGTGCGAATATGACTGCGCCCGCATTCTCATGCGGACTTTCTTGCGCGCGCATGTGTGAATGCGTCGATTGAATCCATAGACGATGATCGAGTACGAGGATCTGGCCAGGTCGAACTTGCCGTTTCAGGCGGAGCTTGAACAGGCGGCCGCCCGCGTAATTCGTTCCGGGTGGTACATCCTGGGCAAGGAAGTGGCGGCCTTCGAGGACGCGTTCGCGGCCTATGTCGGATCGAAGCACTGTATTGGCGTCGGCAACGGGCTCGATGCTCTGATCCTGTCCATCGAAGCGCTCGACCTGCCGCGTGGTTCCGACATCCTGGTGGCGTCGAACACGTACATCGCCACGATCGTCGCCATCATCCGGGCGGGCCATCGGCCAGTGCTCGTCGAGCCAGACATCAGCACGTACAACATCGATCCCGGCCACCTCGCCGATGCTCTGACGCCGGCAACGCGCGCGATCTGCGTGACGCACCTTTATGGCAAGGCTTGCCGCATGGATGCCATAGGAGCCTTTGCCAGGGAGCATGGTCTGCGCGTTGTCGAAGACTGCGCGCAGTCGCACGGCGCCAGGCAGGGCGGCAGAATGACAGGGACCTTCGGCGACGCCGGCTGCTTTAGCTTCTACCCGACCAAGAACCTGGGAGCCCTCGGCGATGCGGGGGCAGTGACGACCGACGACGATGCGCTGGCGGACCGGTTGCGGCACCTGCGCAATTACGGTTCGAAGAAAAAATATTACAACCGCTATGTCGGGGTCAATTCGCGCCTCGACGAAATGCAGGCGGCCCTGCTGCAGGTGAAGCTGCGCCACCTCGACGCGCTGACCGCGCACAAGCGCGCCCTGGCGGACCTGTACTTCGCTTCCCTGCCGCAGAACGTGATACCGCCATCGCGGCGCGACGACGAGTACGACGTGTTCCACATCTTCCCGGTCCGCCATCCGCGCCGCGACGAATTGCGCGAGCACCTCTTGGCCAACGGCGTTAAAACCGAAGTGCATTACCCCGTGCCGCCGCACAGGCAGGAAGCGATGCGCGGGATTCTGGCGGGGGACTACCCGGTCGCCGATGAAATTCATGCCACCGAATTGAGCCTGCCGATCTCGTTTGCGCATGCGCCCGAAGACATCCAGGCCGTATGCAAGGCGATCGGAACTTTTCCGGCCTGACCCCTTGAAGGAAACGCATCCGTTGCAGGCCCGGCAAACCTGGACTTTCGGCAGGGCGCTAGGCAACTCCTCGTGGTATCTCTCGGAAAAACTGCTGCGGCTGACGGGGGCGTTCCTGGTCAGCGCCTGGGTGGCCCGCTACCTCGGACCGCAACAGTTCGGCACACTGGCGTTTGCGATGGGCCTGGTGGCGATGATCGGCTTCCTGGGATCCCTGGGTCTCGAATCGCTGGTTGTGCGCGACCTGGTGCAGCATCCGGAGCGCGAGAGCCGGATCGCCTCTTCCTATTTCTCATTGCGTCTGGCCGGCACTGCCCTGGTGCCCCTGATCACCTGCGGCTACGTTGCCGTTACGAATCCCGGGGACCGGGAGTTGCTGCTGGTGGTGGGCATACTGGCTTCCGGCGTGCTTTTCACGTCGTTCGACGTGGTGGACTGCGTGCTGCAGGCTCGCCACGAAGCTCGCGCGGCATCGCTGATCCGGGCTGGCGCTTTCCTCGCCGGAGCCGTGGCCAAATGCGCGCTGGTGCTCGCCGGGGCGCCGCTTGCCGGCTTTGCGCTGGCCAGCCTGCTGGAACTGCTCTTCGCCGCCTGGATGTACCGACTGCTGATGAAGCGTCTCGGCGTCGAGGTCAGCCTGCGCAAAGCCGATCGGGCCGAGGCCCGCGGCCTGCTCGTGGACGGCAGGGCCATGATCCTCAGCGGACTAACGGTCATCATTTACAGCAAGATCGATCTGCTGGTAGTCGGAGAGTTGGTGTCGAAAGAGGCGCTGGGCAGCTATGCGATCGCCGCCGCGATGTGCGGCGCCTGGAACATGCTGGGCACCTCGCTCACCCAGGCCTACGCGCCGCATATCAGCGCGACGCGGGCAGTCGATTCCGGCCAGTACGTTTCGCTGCTGCGCCGCTTCCTGCTGGTGATGCTGGGATTGTCGGTGGCGGGCAGCTTGCTGCTGGCGACGATGTCTCCCTGGATATTCGACTTCCTGCTGGGACCGGCCTACGCGGAAGGCAGCAAATTGTTTTCGCTGCTCGTCTGGGCCTCGGTTCCCGTATTCCTCGGAGTCGCAACCAGCCAGATCATAGTCAACGAAAAGCTTTACTGGCTCTCGTTGCTTCGCACCGGCCTGGGAATGGTCACGATGCTTGCGCTGATCGTGCCGGTGGCGCTTGCCTTCGGGGCCAGGGGAGTAGCGGTGCTCGTCGTCATCAGTTCGGCGGTCGCCACCGGCGCGATCCTGTTTTCGGGCGCGGCGCGGGCGATTCTGTGGTCGGTCGTCAGGAACAGGAGCGAAGCGACGTGACGCGCGTGCGCCTGTGGATGAGATATCTGCTCAAGGCCCGCGAGACCTGGCGGGTGCTGGCACTCGATTTCGGCTGGAAGCGCACCTTCATGGAGAAGCGCCCGG
>JBKJUC010000196.1:0-3115 GCA_046590325.1 Burkholderiales bacterium
TTTCGCGCCCGGCTTCATAGCTCCTGAACATGTAGAGATCAGTCCCGTCAACTTTGGGTATCTCGGTGATGAACGGCGCTTCACGGTGGCTGGCGGCATTGACGCTACTGCCGAGAACAGCAAAGCACACACCCATGACCACGCCGGCGACGGCCTTCATTCTGGTGCCACCGTTGGCGCCGCACCAGCGGGCCGTATCTTTTGATTTTACTGTCAGCATTATTCAACTCCGTATCTTGATTGCGGTTAATGGGAAAGTTTTTGTGGTCGATGGATACAGGACCGGTCCGCGCCTGGCGGGCACATCGGAAAAATAATCGATGAGGCTGCACGCCAGTCGAAATAGAAAGTAAATGGCGTGCCGGGTTCACCGGGGCCGTGTTGAATAATCCGATCGGAGCAGAGGGGAGTGAGCCGATCGCTGAGTGTCCTGGACAAAACGCGCGTGCGTTCGTGCGATGGCAAACATAAGTTCGTGCGTTACCGCACAAGGGAAAATCCGGCGTGGGAAAGTCTGGAGATTCCCGCGCACGCTGGATGCAACGTCGAGCTAATCCGGACTTTCAGCGCAAAAAAAAGCCCGGAAAGAAATTGGCGTAACCGGGCCGGGTATTTCAGGGGTTTTCATCCAGGGGGATACGATGAATTAACTCCCGGGCCCCCGCTCCGGGATTGGCTGCGTGGCAACGCACACAGTGCGCATGCCGTTGCCGATCGTGAAGCGGCTTAGGGCGACGAACGCGCGCTCAGGAATTTTTTTCATGACCGCCGTTCGTTCTCAGCGGCGGTCCGCTTGCCAGCAAGGCGGCGAATTCCCCGGCGGCCACGGGCTGGCTGAACAGCACGCCCTGTCCCTCGGCGCAGCGGCGGGATTGCAGGAAGGTGAGTTGCTCCGGCGTCTCGATGCCCTCGGCCACGACTTTCTGCCTCAGGCTCATCCCCATGGCGATGACGGCACTGACGATCGCCTCGCCGGCCTCGTCGTCGATGCTCTGCACAAACGATTGGTCGATTTTGATGGTGTCTATCGGAAAACGCCGCAAATAGCTCAGGCTGGAATAGCCGGTGCCGAAGTCATCGATGGCAATACGCACACCCAGGTCCTTGAGCGCACCCAGGCTCGCCATGGTCATGGCGGTGTCCTGCATGAGCAGGCTTTCGGTGAGCTCCAGCTCGAGGCGGTGCGGGTCCAGGCCGGTATCGTCGAGGATGGCGCGGACACCAGCGAGAAAATCCCTGCTGCGGAACTCGGCCGCGGAAACATTGACCGCCATATGCCCGATGTCGAGGCCGGCTCGCAGCCACGTGGCGGTCTGCCGGCAGGCTTCGCGCAGCACCCACTTGCCAATCGGGACAATCAGGCCGCAATCCTCGGCGATGCTGACGAATTCTGTCGGATACACGAGTGCATCATCCGGTCCCCGCAGGCGTACCAGGGCCTCGATACCGGTAATTGCGCGGGTCTCGAGATTGACCTTGGGCTGGTAGTGCAACACCAGCCCATGCTGCTGCAACGCCCGGTGCAGCGCATCCTCGACGGATCTTCGCGCGACCGCGTGGTCATTCATGTCCGCGGTGAACGCCTGGTAGTTGTTGCGCCCGTTTTTCTTGGCGTGATACATCGCGGTGTCGGCGTTCCTGAGGACTGTTTCGACATCCTTGCCGTCGTCCGGATAAAGGCAGAAGCCGATGCTCAGGGTGACGTGGAGCAGATGGCCGCCGATGGCATGGGGCGCAGTCATGGCGCCGATCAGTTTTGCGGCGGTGAGGGCGACGTCCTGCGGGCGGTCGACTTCGGCCAGCACTATCACGAACTCGTCGCCGCCGTAACGGCTGACGGTATCGGAACTGCGCACGCAGGCCGGCAGGCGATTTGCGGCCGATTGCAGCAACCGATCGCCGACGCCGTGCCCAAGCACATCGTTGACGTGCTTGAAGTGGTCGAGGTCCAGATACAGCAGGGCGACGCGCTTGCCGTGACGCTGCGCGAGCGCGATCGACTGCGCCAGCCTGTCCATCAGCAGAGGCCGGTTCGGCAGGCCGGTGAGAAAATCGTGTTCGGCCATATAGGACGCCTGCGCGGTGGCCTGCTCGGCGGCTTCGGTCATTGTCTCGGCGCGAACCGTGGCGATCGCCAGACGCTCATTCGCTTCGCGCAACTGCGCTCCGCTGCGCGCGCCCAGCGCGGCCGCGATCCGCGCCGCCTCGTCCCGCCGGTCGGCGGCCTCGTCCCTGCGGTCTGCGGATTCCTGGCGCCGGTCTGCAGCCGCTTCCCTGCGGTCTGCGGTTTCGGTGCGAACAAGGGCGGCCTCTTCGCTGGCAAGAACCGCCGCTTCACGCTCGACAAGGGCCCTGGCGGCGCGGACGGGTGATCGTACGGTCGAGCCGGCCGCGGAGGGCTGCCCGGTCACGCGTTTTCGGGGGAAACGGTTTTTCTTTCTCATCCTGCTAGACCGCCTTCGCTTCCGATGCGGGCTCTTCACCCAGCGGAATGAGACCCAGCGGAATGAGACCCAGCGGAATGAGACCCAGCGGAATGAGACCCGGCGGAATGAGACCCGGCGGAATGAGACCCGGCGGAATGAGACATAGCGGAATGAGACCCGGCGGAATGAGGTCCGCATAGCCTGCACGGCGCATTTGAGGACTGACCTGCCTCATGGGGACATCCGCGCGCGCGGATCGCGGCTGCGGGATCGCTTGTTCTCCATAGGGTTCTGTCCTGCCAGTAACTTTGAGAGTGGGTATTCGATTGATCCGGCGGCGAGCCATTTGTGCCGTCCGGGCGCCGGGATTCGACTCTCGGTCACGCCGGCCCAGTATCCGTTTGTTAAGGGTGCGGGTATGTGCGCTAAACCACACAAAAGGTCGTCGCTGACGTCTTATGTGTGCTTCCGCACAGTGGGCTGGGCCACAAAGACTGATGATCGAATCCGGTACTCGTCCTCACGTCTCTGGGATACCACCCGGCTCGCGATGGCATGGCACTCTCCATCCGGGACTGGTTTGGTTTTTGTGTCCGCCAAAGAAGCGCGTAAGTGGAGCAAGCCCGGCGCACGGCCGTTTGATCTCCTCTTAAATTCCACATTCCAGAAAGTGTTGAACTCAAAGGATC
>JBKJUC010000039.1:0-4182 GCA_046590325.1 Burkholderiales bacterium
GCGAGCGCCTGGCAGGCTACGTCGATCGCTTGTCCGGGCTGAAGTCCGTTGCTGCAGGGGAAATGGCTACGATCCAGCTACGTGCAAGCTAAAAGAAAAGGGCCTGCGTTTCCGCAAGCCCTTGGTAATTCTGGCGCGCCCGGCAGGATTTGAACCCACGACCCCTTGGTTCGTAGCCAAGTACTCTATCCAACTGAGCTACGGGCGCATGAAACGGCGTGGATTATAGCAAAAACCCGGGGACTGGTAACTCGTAACTCGCGACGTGCAAAGGCAAATACCGCCGAACCGACCGAAAATGCCTTCACGGAAACAAGGGCTTCCTGTGGTATTCTTCGGCCTCAGCACATGCGGAGAGATGACCGAGTGCCACATGTGCCCCTTGGGGCACATGCAAGAACCGGCTGGCTTAGTGACATCGAGGCCACTGGTGAATAGAGCAGCAACCGCCGATTGTCGGCGGCAGTTCGTGAAGGGCAATGCGGAGAGATGACCGAGTGGCCGAAGGTGGCGCCCTGCTAAGGCGTTATATGGGCTTAAACCCGTATCGAGGGTTCGAATCCCTCTCTCTCCGCCAATAAAACTGGACCCCTCGTGGGTCCATTTTTATTGGCGCAGATCGAGGGGGTGAGCACCCTCTCGGTTCGACAACAAACGCACTGCGTTTGTTGGACGCCAATCCACCTAAGTGGAGTGGCGGTCCCGAAACGCATGCGTTTCGGGATGACGGGATCGCCTTAAGGCGAGACCGGCACAATCCCTCTCTCGTCAAATGCCACTCTGAACACCCCAATTACGGATCGAGAGGGCTCATTCGAACCCTCTGGTTCGACCAGGCAATCACTGATTGCCTGGGACGCGGCGATGCCGGTGTAACCTCCTATGGAACCGGGCAATCGCCTTATGTGCGCTGGCGCACATACCGTTCAGGCGTTTGCATCCTAGGATACGGTCGTCGCGGGGCTACCGGCCTTCGCGGCAACAAGGTCATCTTCGATACCCGAAAAAGGACGAGGCCACCATGCCCGCACCGCACGCTCCCTGGCAGAACCATATCCTTTCTGCCCTCCCGACAGACGATTACGAGCACCTGCTTCCCCACCTGGAAAGCATTTCCCTGCAACTGAGCCACACCGTCTACGAAGCCGGCGCAGAGCAGGGGTATGTCTATTTCCCCACCACCAGCATCATGTCCCTGTTGCACGCGGCAGATGGCGGAGTCTTGTCCGAGATCGCCGTAGTGGGTAACGAGGGGGTGGTTGGCATCGCCCTCTTCGTAGGCGGCAGGTCGACGCCGGCCAAGGGCGTGGTGCAATGCGCGGGGCACGCTTACCGGGTCAAAGCCAGCCTGCTGAAGCAGAAATTCGAGCGCGGCGGATCGCTGCAAACCTTGCTTCTGCGTCACACGCAGTCACTGGTGATGCAGATGGCGCACACCGCGATTTGCACCCAGAAGCATACGGTCGAACAGCAACTCTGCCGCTGGCTGCTCCTGAGCATGGACCGGTTGCCCCGGAATGAATTGAGCCTGTCGCACGAGCTCACTTCCAACATGCTGATTGAGCGCCGCGACGGCGTGACCGCCGCCGCGTTCGGCCTGAAGGCGTCGGGATCTATTCACTACGTCCAGGACAAGATCACCGTGCTGGACCGCCCGGAACTGGAAGCGCGGGTCTGCGATTGTTACGCCAAGGTAAAACGGGAGTCCGATCGCCTGTTTGCGCTGGCGATCGCCGCTTAGGATTCGGATTGTAGGTTCGGTTTGTTTCGCCCGTGACGTCAACCCGTGATGTCAATCGGTGATGTCAACGGGCGGCTTCAACTGGCCGCCGTTGCCGGCTCATTCTTGCGGGCCCCCCGGATGTTCAGGGCCACCAGCGCGATCTGCAGCACGATAAGGGCATAGGCATCGTCATGCCAGCCCCACACGATCCACAGCGCATTGCTCAAAAGGAAGCACCAGAAGCCAACCTTGCGCTTGCGCTTGGATTGCGAGCCGATCAGCCACGCGGCGACTACCGTGGCGATCATCGCGGGCCATTGCAGTTGCTGTAGATAGTCCATCCATCCATTCGTCCGTATTCGAACCCGCGGGGCCACCAGAATCAACGCGTACCGGAACCAGCGGGGCGGCCGGGTTGCTTCTCTTGCGGTGGCTGGCGCCCCTCGCGCGAACCTGCCAGAGCAGGTCCTGCTGCAGCGCTGGTTCGTTCCTCAGCCGGGTGTGATGAGGCTCCTCGGCCCCTTGCGCGGATCGGCCTGATCGCGGTCATCCCGCTTTACGATTTCGGCTTCCGCCGTCACCGAGGGATCGTTGCCCACGACGGCGGGATCGGCATCCGTGACCGGCATGCCGCGCTCGTTGGCAATGGCCGTTTGCGTCCCTGCACCGCCGGTCTGTGCGGCCGGATCGAGCCCGGCGGGAAATTCCCGCATGCCGGTATTGACCTCGGCCTCGAACCTGTCCGCCGGCATACCGTAGCGCCCTATGTACAGCGAGAGCGTGTCCAGCGATACGACACCGACCAGGGACTCGCGCGCACCGGTCACCACCAGACGGCGGACCTTGCGCGAATCCATGAGGTCCGCGGCGTCCTCGACCTCGGCGTTCTCCGGCAGCGCAACGACATGTTCCGTCATCGCCTGCTCGACGATCGTCTCTTCCGGGCTGAGGCCTTTGGAGACCGCACGCACCGTGATATCGCGATCGGTGATCACGCCGACCATCTGCCCGTCGCGCATGACGGGCAGGAAACCGACGTTCTCGTTTTCCATCAGCGTCGCCGCGTAGCGCAACGACGCATCGTAGCCAATGGTCTCTACGGACTTGGTCATGATGTCCCTGAGTTGCATGCAACCTCCTCGTGAATGGGCGTCGCGATGTGCGCCGCTGAAAATGACCTGCGGAAAACGACCAGGCGAAAGCGCCGGCTCTGTGTCCACCAGTACCCGCTGCCTGTTGCAGCAACGACCGTGCCGGTAGCAAAACCCGCGCGAATTGAATGGCCTGGCAGAGGCGGCGCGGTGTGGAAGCAGTAAAAATTACGCGGGGAGGGAAAGGATTACAAAGACCTTTACGGCTCCGGCAAAGTAAACCGGAACGTCGCGCCGGCACCGGGTTCGCTTTCGACGCTGATGGTCCCGCCATGGGCTTCGACAAAGGTTTTGACGATGGGCAGACCCAGTCCGGATGCGCCTTGGGCTTTCTGGTCGGTCTCGCCCTTCTCGAAGATGGACCCGAGCTGCTCCAGCGGTATGCCGGAACCGTTGTCGTCGATCCGGCATTCCACCGTTCCATCCTCTCCCGTCTGGCGCGCGCCGATGATGATCTCCCCCTGCGGAGCATGCACGATGGCGTTGGTAATCAGGTTCTGAAATATCCGCGTCAACAGGCTGGCGTCGGCATTCACAACCAGGTCGTCGGGCACTTCGTTGGCGAGACGGACGCTGCCGGTGCCGGCGATCAGATTCATGTCGTGGATAAGGCGTTCGACAAACGGCCACAATTCGAACCGGCGCCGTTCGAGCTTGATGCCGGCGTCGCTCTCGAGATTGACGTTCTCATTGAGTACTTCGGTAATCAGCTTGCCAAGGTTATCGGCATTGCGGCTCAGGATCCTGAGCATCCTGCTGTTGCCATCGCTGACGCCGTCGGCAAGCTCACGCTCCAGAACCATTGCAGCCACCGAGATGGCGTTCAACGGCGTCTTCAGATCGTGCGCAACGAATGCGAGATGTTCCTCCCGGCGCCGCTGCACATCGAGCGCCCGCTGGGTGGAAAAGGTCTGGACGGCCAACCCGATCGCTCCGTCCATTACCCGGTTGAGGATGTGAAACCCCTGCCCACCCAGGCTGACGTCGTTCTGCTCCGCCAGATCGTGGATGCAGCCGCGCAGGATGTTGTACTCTGCCACCACTTCGACGATATCGAAGCCCTCCTCGGCACGTTGCACCCCATGGGCTGTGGGCGTGACAGCGGGGACCGCCTCCTCAATAGTCTCATCGGACCCCTCCTCCCATGCTGCGGCAATCTCGTCGAGGAGTTGCGGGATGTGGTCGTTCAGGGTGGGCGTATCGAGGTCCCGGGCGGAGGGGAGCTGCCTGACCCGTTCGCGCCAGCGGGCAAGCAGGGAATCGCGCTCCTGCCGGATCAGTTTTGCGAGTGGCTTGAGATTGTTCATA
>JBKJUC010000078.1:0-20791 GCA_046590325.1 Burkholderiales bacterium
CGCAACCAGTTCCGCGAGGACCTGAAAAATCCGATGGGCTTCGGCAACTGGGCGCGCATCACCTTGCACGAAGTGCGCAATCCAGAACTCAAGCGCTTCGAAGGTCAGACGGTCGCCGACATCGCGCGCGCCGAAGGCAAGGATGGCGTGGACACCTTGCTCGACCTTACGCTCGCGGACAACCTGGATCTCGAGTTCACCATGGCGTCCTACAACACGCGGGTCGACCGCATGGCCGAACTGCTGAACAACCCGGCGATCGTGATCGGCCTAGGCGATGGCGGCGCGCACGTGGACATGCTCTGTGACTCGGGTTATCCGACTTACCTGCTCGGCACCTGCGAGCGCGAGCGCGAAGTCCTGTCGCTGCCGGAGGCCATCCGCCGCCTCACCTCTGATCCGGCGGACTTGTTCGGCATCAAGGATCGCGGGCGGTTGAAGCCGGGACTTGCGGCGGACATCACGATTTTCGATCCGGCGACGGTCGGCTCCTCGAATCGCGGCGAGCGTCGTTACGATCTGCCGGGCGGCGGCAAGAGAATGGTCATGCCTTCGCGCGGGGTCCGGTACACGATCGTGAATGGGACTACAACTTACGCAGATGGGCAACTGGTTGGCGCAGCGGCGGGGAAAGTGTTGCGGTCCTGATTGGGGCGGTGCTGGTCCTCAAACTGTATTCTTTTCTGGACTGATCGTTCCAGTTATGTTCCCATGCGGTTATGGGAAGAACCAGGGAATTCGACCGCCATGCAGCGCTCGACGAGGCGATGGAGCTGTTCTGGGAGCATGGGTACCACGCTACCAGCATTCAGCATCTGGTCGATCATCTGGGCGTGAACCGCCAGAGCCTGTACGACACCTTTGGCGGCAAGGACGAACTGTTCCAGGCGGTGCTCGTGCGCTATCGCGAGCTGCAGGCACTGCCTATCCGGCGCACGCTGGAACGGGACGGTCCGCTGCGCGACGTACTGCACGAGTTCTTTAGCACGCTGATCAAGGCGCTGGTCAAGAACGGCAGCAAGGGTTGCCTGATCGCCAATACCGCAACCGAACTGGCGGGTCATGATGAGGCGATTTTCGGTGTCTGCGCCGCCGCCGCGCGCGAACAGGAAGCCGCGTTCGCCGGATTACTGACCCGCGCCCAGGTCGCAGGTGAAATTCCCGCTGACCGCTCCCCTGTGCAGCTCGCGCGCTTTCTGGTTTCCACCATGCACGGCCTCGCGGTCACCGCCAAGGCTACCCGAGACCGCAAGGTGCTCGACGACGTCGTGAAAGTCGCGTTGTCCGCCCTTGGCCTCTAATTTTTAGCGTTTTATTGACCAATCGTTCTACAAACAATGGAGTAACAATGAAAAAGCTCGAAGGCAAGGTAGCCGTAATCACCGGTGGCACGACAGGCATAGGCCAAGCCGCTGCCCGGCTGTTCCACGCAGAGGGAGCGCGCGTATTCATCACCGGCCGCAGCGACAAGACGCTGGCCGAGGCGAAGAAGCAGTTGCCGGCCGAAATTGTTGCCATCAAGTCCGACGCCTCTCGCCTCGTGGATATTGATGCCCTCGCGGAATCGCTCAAATCGAAGGCCGGCCACATCGATGTGTTGTTCATCAATGCTGGCATCGCCAAGTTTATGCCGGTCGAGGCGATCACGCCGGAGATCTTCGACGAGATGTTTAACATCAATTTCCGCGGTGCTTTCTTCACCGTTCAGAAGCTTCTGCCGCTGCTCGGCAAGGGCAGCTCCGTGGTGCTGACCACCTCGATCGCAGCCGATCTCGGCATGGCGACCTCGAGCGTCTACGGCGCCACCAAGGCAGCGCTGTCGTCGCTGGCGCGCACGCTGTCCAATGAGCTGGCGTCGCGTGGCATCCGCGTAAACGAGGTGAGCCCCGGCCCGATCGAAACGCCGATCTACGAAAAAATGGGTATGCCGAGCGAACAGACGGCAGGCTTTAAAGACATGATGGCGGGCTTGGTGCCGGTCAAGCGCATGGGCACCGCTGATGAAGTTGCCAAGGCAGCGCTGTTCCTCGCATCCGACGATTCCAGTTATCTGCTGGGTTCGAAGATCCGCATCGACGGCGGAATGATGCTGAACTGAGCTGACATTCGCAATCCCGGCTGCACGATCGATCCCGCCGGGATTGCGCCAATGCAAGCGTTCAGGTCGTACTGATCGCCACGCTTAATTTCGCGGCAGATCGAGGCGTCAGACCAGGTCCATCGAGGGTGCCGGACTGGATGCATCCCCCGCTGCGGTCCGGCCCATGCGGCCCATCCAGCCTATCGCGACTTGGCCGAGTCCCCGAAAAATTGCCCCAGCGGAACGCTGACGTACAAGCCGAACGCAGCGACCTCGTTGTAGTTGGCGACCTTCGGAAAATAAACCGCGTTCACTTTGACCGGGCCAAAATCGTAGGTAACCAGCGGGAACATGCCGACGAACACCACGCCGTGGTTGTAGGTTTTGCTGTGTACCGCCGCGACCGCGCCGCCGATTTTCCAGTTCTCACCCACCTTGAACTGGTAGCCCAGCGCCAGGAATTTCGCCCAGTTTTCCCCCGAATCGTAATACGCACCCACTTCGGTAAAGGTAGTGCCGCGTTTGGTATCGCGCAGCCGGTAGTGAAGACCGAGACCCGGGTTGAACTCGTTGTCCAGGTTTTCGCGCTTAACCTTCTCACGATCCGGATGGTAGGCCAGCCCATATACGTTGACATCGAGCTTGTCGACATCGAAGCTGAAATCCGACCACCGGCTTTGCTCGGACGAAACCGGCGTCGTTTCGGATGGGGTCGCGTCATCCTTGGCTTGGGCGTGCGCGGTCGCGGTCGCCGCGAAGGATCCCCCCAACGCCAGCGTGACAACAACGGCTTGCACTAATGACCCTGCGGAACGGCGGCGTCTTCGACATGCGAGGGCAGGTGAATCGAGGCGAGCGTCCAAAGGATCTCCTTGCGACTAGGCGGTGAAAATTTGTTAGCCATGCCTATGTGCAAGGAGCGGACCAAAGGGTATTTTTATATATACAACAGTACGTTATTAATTAATGCTGTAGGTGTACAACTACAGTCTGTAGTAGATTAGTGACGCTCTAGGGTGCATTGCGACAACGCTGGGGTAGGGTCTTTTTTTCACGCTCGCAGGGCAGCAGGCTCTCGGACCCAAGCAACGGCGCTTGCGTGGATACCCTGAACGCCCTCGGCGTGGTCCCGGTGAAGCGCTTGAAGATTTTCGGCATGTGGCTCTGGTCCGAGAATCCGGTTTCGTTTGCGATCGCCGCCAGTCGCCGCCTGGTGAAACGTCTCCGGCTCAGGCGATGTCGCGACTTGGCGTCGCTCACGAAAAGCCCGGCAGGTCCGTGGAATCCCGGCCTTCCAGAGCAAACGCAAAGCTGCAGCGGATCCAAGCAGCGCACAAAACTTATCCTTCAAAACAGGGTCGCAACACCAGCGCGTTGCAAACGCCTGGAAGCGCGCGGTTTGGGACCCCCACCTGATCGGAGAAGTTGCCATGACGTCGACGCCACGTGCCGTACGTATGGTTGCAGCGATACTTGTTGCTGGCCCCCTAAGTTCGTTGGCTGCGGACTTGCCCAGGAACGGCCAATTCGAATTCACCGCATGCCTGGCGGGCAAACAGGTTTCGATCGCGCACGGACCCGATCATGGGGTCGGGACTGCGGACCTGCTGGGTACTCAGCGTTCGACCCCGCCCGGGGGGCTTTTCGACCTGACGGCCAGCCGTTGCGTTTACAGCTACGGCTACCTGGAGGGAAAGTACGAGGCGGATGGATTCTGTGAGTTTCGCGACGCGCAAGGCGACACCTATCTGCTCAGGATCCATCGTTCGCCAGGACAAGCCGGAGTACTGGATGGGCTGCATGGGACAGGCAAGTACGCCGGAATGAACCTGCGCGGAGAGTATGACTTGAGCGCCTCGTTTGCCGACACGCCTGGACACGTGAACACGTGCGTCAAGGCTTCCGGTACCTTTGGCTTTCAATGATTCCTGGGTGTAGTGTAGGTATGACGCCAGGAACGTGCGGTCGTTAACAATGTCCGGTCGCTAACAATGCCCGGTCGCCAACATTACCCGGCCCCAAGGAGAAGTCGTGGCGTGGATCATTGCAAAGTACATTCTGACCGCCGCCGTCGTGGTACTCGTATCAGAACTCGCAAAGCGCAGTGACAAGCTCGGCGGTTTGGTGGCGGCCCTTCCGCTGGTTACGGTTCTGGCGCTGATCTGGCTCTACGTGGAGAAACAACCCCAGGAAAAGATCGCGAATCATGCCTGGTATACGTTCTGGTACGTCGTGCCTACTCTGCCGATGTTCCTCGCTTTTCCACTGCTCCTGCCCCGTATCGGATTCTGGCCCACCTTGCTGGCCTGTGTCGTCATCACCGTCCTTTGTTTTTGGCTCTTCGCGCTCGCGGTTCGCCGCTTTGGCATAGAGCTGCTGTGATTTGAGTGCCGCAATGGCGTTCCGGTGAGAGAATAATCCGGACCCGACCAAAGCCGGATCGAACGAATGTCTTTTTCACCAGAGTCACGCAAGGCAGGTGCGCCAAAAGTTTCCGGGGCGGATGCAATGCTCTTCGGATTCGGCATCGTGGTCGCGATGTTCCTTGCGGATGGCTTGTTCAAGGAGTGGCTGTACCGGCATTCCGCTGTCCTGTACTGGGCGTTCGACATCGCCAAGTTCGTAGTCGTCCCCGCTGTTGTTCTGCGATGGCTTTACCGGAGCCATGCGGTTGCGCCTTCCCGCTACGGCCTGCAAAAGATCGGAAAATGGGAGCATTGGCTCCGCACCCTGGCGCTGATATTTCTGGCAAGCCTGCTGCTCGCCGTCGTCTACCATTTTTCTTCAAAGCTTGCGTGGCGCATCAGCGGGACGGTACCGCCGGTGTTCACCTACAGCACCAGCGTCCCGAAGGGGTGGATGCATTTTCCGGTGGTGTTCTATTTCGCCCTTACGGCAGGCCTCGTTGAAGAAATATTTCTGCGCGGGTTGCCGCTGCTCTATCAGCACGACCGCTTCGGTGACAACGGGTCGAAACTGGCCTACGTCGCCGTCACATCGCTTTTGTTCGGGCTCATCCATTGGGAAAATGGAACGCCGGAGATTTTCGCAACGGCGGCATTCGGCGTGGTTGCAGCGATTCTGTACCTGCAGCTTCGCAACCTGTGGCCGCTGATTGCGGCGCACGTACTGATCGATGTCTGGTGGTTCAGTTGAACGAGAGCAGCTGCCGCTCGATATCGCGAGGCGGCAGGTCCACTATGCTGCAGGGTTTTTCGCATACCGCCGCATCATCGGCGTGACGGATATGCCGTGCAGGACGATGGAGGCGGCGACAACGCACAACACCACCTGCAGCATCCAGTCTGCAGCTTCGCCCGCGACGCCACGGTTGAGGGCGTAGAAGAGGTAGTAGAGCGAGCCTATGCCGCGAATGCCGAACCAGGACACCATGGCCGCCTGGCGCGTGGTCATCCCTGATGCCAGCGCGAAAGGAGCGACCGCCAACGGCCGCAGGACGAGGAACAAGAGCAAGGCAAATCCCACCACCGGCCAGGAGAAATCGACAAGGCTGAGTAAGGCGCCAGTCAGGAGCACGAGTAGAAGTTCGGCGAGACGCTCGAGTTGCTCGTTGAAACTCAGAACCGCTGCCGCCAGGAATGCGGGTGCATGGTTTTCATCGCTCGCAAGCTGTGCGGCGGTTCCTTTGACCTGGCTCATGTCCGGCGGCGCTTCCTTGCCCGTCAGAGTCCGCTCCACCGTCCTCAGAGCCAGCCCTGCCGCGAACACCGCAAGAAATCCATACGTGTGCAAGGCCACGGCAATACCGTAAGAGCTGGCAATCAGACCCAGCGCAAGGAAGTCGTCGTATCCCACAGTTTCCAGGTGGCGGCTTCTCAGGTACACAACCAGGCGGCCGACGGCCTTTCCGAGAAGCAGGCCGATGGCCACTCCGCCGGCAATCGCCCACAAAACGTCGATTGTCCACCAGCGCCAGGTGCCGACCCCCAATTCGTGCAAGCCCATGAGTCCCAGCCCCAGCATGACGAACGGAAAGGCGGCGCCATCGTTGAGGCCCGCTTCTCCTGTCAGGGCAAAGCGCAGGCGGTCCGCATCGCCCGGATTCGAGACCTGTACGTCGGAGGCAAGCACCGGGTCGGTGGGAGCGAGGATCGCGCCGAGCAGTACTGCAAGCCCGATTGGCAGGCTGAAAAGCAGGACCGAGCACGCGACGACCAGCGCTACCGTGATCGCCATCGAAGCGGATGCAAGGATGACCGGCAAGCGCCATAGCCGTGACTGCAGGGGTTTGCGCAACTTCAGGCCCGCGGAAAAAAGGGAAACGATGACCGCGATTTCCGCCAGAACCTCCAGGGTCTTCCCATGTTCAGCGGGATCCAGCGTTATCCAGCCCATACGGGCGAACCCCCACCCCAGCAGGAGGTAGACCATGGACATGCTAATCGGTGCCCGCTTCACGGTCGCGCTGCCCAGCACGACCAGTAACAGCATGACGCCGATGAGTGAATACCAATACTGGAACTGGCTCATGGTTTCAAATCGAGGATTTAAGCTTGGCTGTTGCCGACATGACAGTGGCCCTGCTGGTCTGACCGCTTCGCAGCCATTATGGTTGCGGCAGCGGAAAGCCGATTGTTGATTTGGCCGGCTGGCAACGCAGCACTTTAAAGATTACTCCGGGCTGCGCCAGGGTATCTGCGTTGAGCGCCTGCCGCAGGTTGAGCGCGCTTGCCGCAGTCAACGCGGCTTCCTCAAGGGATCAGGCGCGACCGTGGGCACAGAGAAGGCGAGTCTGGTATAAATCCAGCGCGGCTTTTTTCGTTCGCCCCAAACCCGACTTTCACCCAGGAGCACCGGCATGATTTACGAAAGCATTCTCGACACCATCGGCCGCACCCCGGTCGTGCACATCAATCGGCTGGCGCCGCCGGACGTCGAAATGTATGTGAAGATCGAGGCCTTCAACCCGATGTCTTCGGTCAAGGACCGGCTGGCCCACGCCATCATCCTGGACGCGGAACAGAGCGGGGCACTCAAGCCCGGCCAGATGGTGGTCGAGGCGACATCGGGAAATACCGGCATCGCTCTGGCCATGGTCTGCGCGGCCAAGGGCTATCCTTTCGTTGCTTTCATGGTGGAAACCTTTTCGATCGAGCGCCGCAAATTGATGCGCGCGCTCGGCGCGAAAGTCCTGCTGACCCCGGGAGCCGAGCGCGGCAGCGGCATGGTAAAGCGCGCCGAGGAATTCGCGAACAAGCACGGCGCCTTCCTGGCGCGCCAGTTCGATAACCCGGCCAATCCCGCGTACCACAGGAATACCACTGGCCCCGAGATCCTGCAGGATTTCGCCGGCCGCCGCCTCGACTGGTTCGTCACAGGCTGGGGCACCGGCGGTACCTTGACCGGCGTCGGGGAAATGATCCGCCTTGCGCGGCCCGATACACGCATCGTGGTGACCGAGCCCGAAGCCGCTGCGCTACTGGCGGGCAAGCCGTGGGCGCCGCACAAGATCCAGGGCTGGACGCCCGACTTTGTGCCCGCTGTCCTCAACCGCGATGTTCCGCACGAGAACATTCCCGTCTCCGATACCTACTCGCGGGACACGGCGCGCGCACTGGCGCAGAAAGAGGGAATCTTTACTGGCATCTCGGGCGGGGGGACATTTGCGGCGGCGCTGGAAGTGGCCAAAAAGGCGAAGCGCGGCGACGTCATCCTCGCCATGCTGCCCGATACGGGCGAGCGCTATCTCAGCACCATTCTGTTCGAAGGCATCCTCGAGGGGTCGGATGACGACTGGCTGGCGCAGCTGGAAGCCGGAAAAACCTGACTCCTTTCCCCGTGCGAACGAAAACGAAGAAGCTCGCGCTAGCCCTGTTGCTGTCGAGCAGTCCGGCCTGGGCAGGATGGAAGGGCGTAAGCGAGGAAGAGTCCGGAAGGTCTTATGCCGATCCGGCCACGATCGTCAGATCCGGCGGCATGGTGACAATGTGGTCGCTGCTCGACTACAAAGCTTTCCAGCGCATGGTCGAAGTCGGCTATTTCTCGCAGAAGTCCCTGGTCGAATACGACTGCAGGGAAAAACAGACCCGGGGCCTGCTCGTTTCACTGCATGCAGAGCACATGGGCGAGGGCAAGGTGATTTACGCCGACGAATCGCCGCATGAGTGGGAACCGCTGGTTCCGGACACCATGGGTGAAGTTCTCTGGAAGTTCGCCTGCAGGTAGTCCATGCTGGGGCCTACAGTTCTCTTCCAACTCGAACCGGGGCTCCCATGGTCTATGCGGACGGCAACGAAGCAATGCTCGGCGATGTCGTCGCGATCGATGCCAGCTTCAGCGGTGTTGTCGTCGCCTCGATCGACAATGCGCAGTACAGCAAAGATTTCCCGGCGGCCAAGTGGGCGCATCTCGGGGAAGGCGTCCTGATGGACACGGACTTCGCAGGGCTGGTGCACTACCAGGCCGCGAGTCCGGAGCACATTGTGCTGGTCCGGCGCGAATCCTGAGCCGGGAACGCCCTAGCTGTCCAGTGCCTGCAGAACTCGCGCGAAAAATGCGTCGGCATGGTCGGCATCGATCCAGCGCACCACAAGGACCATGCGCCGCTCCGGTTCGATCCAGGTAAAAGACGTCCCCGCGCCGATGGCGAAATAGCTCGACTCCGGCACGCTCGGGAAAATGCGCTCCTCGTGGTTTAGCCAGAGCAGGTAGCCATAGTAAGGCGCAATCCCGCAGGGCCTGCGCATGCGCCGCATCCATTCCTCCGAAATGATCTGCCGGCCATTCGCTTTGCCATCGTCCAGGAGCAGTTGCCCGACGCGTGCCTGATCGAGGCTGCCGATGGATATGCCGCCGCCCCAGTGCGTGCCGCCGGGCACCGACTGCACACGTTTGCCCTGCACCTGGACCCAGGAATTGTCATAGCCAACCCAGCGCCAGCCGTCTCCGGCCCCAATGGGATGCATGATGGCGTCGCGGAATACCTCGGGCAGTGGTCGTCCGAATATGTGCAGCAAGGCCAGCGATAGCTGGTTGATGCGAACGTCGTTGTACTCCCAGAACGTACCCGGCGCCTGTAACGGCCGCGGGTCGCCTTTCCTGCCCCTGGCCCTGCCTGCCTGGAATGAAAGCATGCGGTAACGATCCACCTGGTCGGGCACGCCGAACACCGTCCCCTCCCATTCGCTGGTTTGCTGCAGCAGGTGCTCCCAGGTGACTTCGGCGTTGCGGCCTCGATCAAATCCGATCCTCGGAACGCGCGCGCCCACGGGCTCGTTTACATCCGGAATCAGCCCGCGATCATGCGCAATGCCTGCCAGCAGCGCGAGGTAGGTCTTTGCAATGCTGAACGTGAGGTCGGCGCGATTCGGTTCACCCCACGATGCCAGGGTCTTGCCCTCGACAACGACGGTGCCCGATACCGGCCCGCGCGCATGCACCGGTCCGAGCAGCCTGTTCCAGGGCGGCGGGTCCTCGTGATGGATGCCCCACTTATCGGTGATCTCGCGCGTCCACGGCGTTTCGTGGTCGGTCGCGAACTGAATAGCCTGTTCGAGTTTTTTGCCTGTCATGGATCTTGTTCGAGGTGCGGTCTGCAGCGGCCATGCTAATCGAAACGGATTCATGGCGCCCACTTTGGCCGCGCCCCGGTCGAAGCCGCCGCCGCGCTCAACTGTCCGGGTTCAGAAAGTGGGGCGCGGCCGGCGGGATCGGTGGTGGCTCCAGGAATGCGGCTGTCGTACCATTGCCCCATGCTTTCCGAACTCGAAGTCCTCCAGGATGTCTGCGCCAGATTGGAGAAGGCCGGGATCGACTACATGCTGACCGGGTCGATGGCGATGAATTACTACGCTCAGCCGCGCATGACACGCGATATCGACATCGTGGTCGAACTGGGACCTTCTGATGACGCCAAGTTGACCTCATCGTTCGAGCCCGACTACCTTGTTCCGGGGGATGCCTTGCGCACCGCCTTGCGGGAACGGGGTATGTTCAACCTGCTGCACCTCGATAGCGTGGTGAAAGTCGACCTGATCGTGCGCAAACAGGCAGCTTACAGGGAGACCGAATTCGCACGCCGCATGCTGGTCGAATTGCCGGGATTCCATGCGTGGCTCGTATCAAGGGAGGATCTTGTACTGTCGAAACTGGCTTGGGCGCAGGATTCGAAATCCGAACTGCAGATGCGCGACGTGCGTAATCTGCTGTCGTTGCAAGTCGATGCGGCGTATCTGCGACAATGGGCACCGACCTTGGGTGTAAGCGAACAACTGGAGAATTGCCTGCGTGAACGACACCAGCCCTGAAATCGAACGCCTGGTGCGCGAACGCTACGCGGCGATGCAACCGATCGAGCGGTTCCTGATCGGCGTGAGCATGTTCGAATCTGCCCGCGCCATCGTCCTGGCGTCCCTGCCCGCGGGTCTTCCACCCGCCGAGCTGCGTAGAAGGCTTTGCGAGCGGCTGTATCCCGAACTCGCTGCGGAGGCCTACCGGATGGACAGGCCGGTCCAATTGCGCTGAGATTGAACTGGTGCTTCAATCGGCTGTTAGTCCATCGCATGTTGCTGGTACAGGTGCGGATCGATAGGAGCCATTCAGGAACATGGTTCGACCAACAAGGGGGAGGAGGCCGTCATGAGACTCAGGATGCTCCGTATCGTTGCGTTCGTGTTCCTCGCTGTTCAACTGGGTGGCGCGATCGCCGCCGATACCGTCAAGGTTGCCTTTATCGCCCCGCTTAGCGGAACCTTCGCCCTGGTGTTCGAGGAGAACCTCAAGCTGTTCCGCGCGGCGGCGGACGAAGCCAACGCGAAGGGCGGGGTGCTGGGCGGGAAGAAGATCGAGATCGTGCCTTTCGACAACAAGGGCACGCCGCAGGAAACCCTCCTTGTCCTGAACCAGGCCATCGACCAGGACATCCGCTACGTGCTCGCCACAATCTCCAGCATCGCACTCACGATCAGCGATGCGCTTTCCAAGTACAACGAACGCAATCCGGACAAGCCGGTCCTGTTTCTCAACTACGACGCGCGCGAACCGTCGCTCACCGAGAACAAATGCAGTTTCTGGCATTTCCGCTTCGAACCGCACAGCGACATGCAGGTGAAGGTCCTGACCGACCACATGGCCTCCCGGCCTTCGGTCAGAAAGGTCTACATGATCAACCAGGATTATGCGTGGGGGCATTCCTTCAAGCGCGCAGCGAGGGAATACCTGAACAGCACGCGGCCCGACATCCAGTTCGTTGGCGACGATCTGGTTCCGCTGGGCAAGGTCAAGGATTTCGCGCCTTACGTGAGCAAGATCCGGGCATCGGGCGCGGATACCGTGCTTACCGGAAACTGGGGCAACGACCTGGTGCTGCTGATCAAGGCCAGCGAGCAATCCGGCCTGAATGCGGAGTTCTACACCACCCATTCCTATGTGTGGGGCACGCCTGCCGCAATCGGCCCCTCCGGCGCCGACCGGATCAAGACCATCATGGCCTTCCACATCAATGACGCGAATCCCGAGTGGGAGAAAAAGATCCTGGCCTATGGACAGAAGTACAAGCCGATCTCTCACATGGATTTTCTTCCGGTATGGCAAACCATTGATATGTTCGTCCAGGCGGTCAACCAGGCGCAGAGCACCGATCCCTACAAGGTGGCAGTTGCGCTGGAAGGGATGAAGTACGACGGTCCTGCGGGAGAGTCGTGGATGCGCGCGGAGGACCACCAGCTCATGGCGCCGATCTACGTGACCAGCTTCGTCAGGAAAGGTCAACCGGGGGTGAAGTACGACACGGAGAACACGGGCTTCGGCTGGAAGACGGATTTGCTCGTTGCGGCAAAGGACAATGTGCCGCCAATGAGATGCAAAATGGAAAGGCCGGGCCAGCCAAGGTAAAAGGGGAAAGCCAAAAGGTTGGAGTTTTAAGGAGGCACCGCAAGGTCGTTGACCTTACTTTTACCTTTCGCCTTTGATCTTTTACCTGCTTTTCGCCAACGCCTGGCCCCGGACCTTTTCACGCTCCTTTCACGTTCGTGCGTCTGTTTCGTTAACGCTCCCATAAAATCCCTGTCATTCCCATCTCCGGCCTGACCAAGACCTAGGTGTCCGGCCTGGCGGCGCTGAAGAGCGTCGACCTCGAGATCCCCAAGGGCGAGATTTTCGCCCTGCTCGGGCCCAACGGCGCCGGCAAGACCACGCTGATCAGCATCCTCTGCGGCATCGTCACTCCGACGACGGGGACGGTGCTCGTGGACGGGCACGACATCGTGCGCGATTACCGTGCATCCCGTTCGAAAATCGGCCTGGTGCCGCAGGAACCGCATACCGACATGTCCGAGACGGTATGGAACACGGTCAGCCTGTTCAATCCGATCGTGTACCTGATCAGCGGCTTCCGCTGGAGCTTCTACGGGACGTCGGACGTGGGCGTGGAAGTGAGCCTCGCGGCAACCCTCGGGTTTCTCCTGTTGTGCCTGGGCGGGGTGGTCTGGATCTTCAGGACGGGCTACCGGCTCAAGAGCTGACGTCACCACGGTCGCATATCATTCCCGGCTTGCAAAAGGTCCGGACTGGGTCTATAAAATCCTGACCATCAGGGACAATGGTGGGCAGGTTCACAACTCGAACTGCAACGAAACCGGCCGCCGCTGTCAGGCGTGATAATTCCTTCAGTCCGGGCTCAGCTTCTTTCGCCTGAGCCGGGACGTCCGGGCACCGGAGCGCAGTACGCTCCCTTCGGCGACATCGATCGCCACCGATGCCGGCGCCACCGCCGGCCCGGCATCCAGGATATGCGTCCAGAGCCGTACCGGACGCTGCACGCCATTCAACCCTTTTGGGAAAGGAACGACAATGAAGCGATTCATGGCTGGCACGGCTTTTCTGTTTCTGATTGCAGCAGGTGGAGCGTCCTGGGCCGGACCTGCCGAGGAGGTCGCACAGATCGCGGCACCCCGGCTGAAGGCGCTGTACTCCGGCGATGTCGACGCCTATGTGGACGCCTACGCGGACGATGCCGTGTTCTACTCCTCGCTCTCCCCATTACGGATCGAAGGCAAGGACGCGATCCGGGCGTTTTTCTTGCAGCTCGTGCAGATGTATCCGAAACGGCCGGTGTTCATCCGCCAGCCGATTGCGCGCGTATACAACGACAACCTCGTAATCCAGGGCAGCTATGCCGTGCTGAACTGGACCAACGCGAAGGGCGAGTATGAAACCTTCGATACGCGCGTCAGCACCGTCTGGACGAAGATGGATGGCAAATGGAAGATCGTCGACCAGCATTTTTCCCGCCTGCCTGTGCCAGGTCACCCGCATTGATCCAGAGCGGATGGGGCGCGATGATTGAAGGCAGCCGGTGCAGCTGCCTTCAGTTTCCGGCCCGCCCGGAGTGACTACTTTCCGGGCACGCGACCCGGCGCTCCTGGCGCAGCCGGCTTCTTGTCCTGCTTCGGTTTTTTCTTTTCCTTGTTGGTGCGCTGCTGTCCTTTGGCCATGGCCGTCCTCCTATGGGAATGGAGCCAACATTATGGCGAAGCTTCGGCCGCGCGGGGAAGAAAAATCCACCTCTGCCCGGTCTGCTAGTGCGCGCGCGCCGGCACCCGCCGGAGCATGCGCAGCGCGACAACGGCCGCCGCCAGCAGGATGACGATGCTGATGGCAATGGGGGCCTGGAATCCGAGCGTAAAAGCATTGCCGGCCGCTTCGAGAAGGGCGATCCTCTGGGCGGCGGGGATCTGTTCGGCGGCGGCCACCGCGCCGCCGACCTTGCTGCGATAAACCGCCGTGCCGATGCGGCCGAAGACGCGGCGGGATTCCGTACGGTAGACGGCGTCTACCGCGCTTGCGTACTTGGAGCCGTGTTCTCACTCATGGGTGCGTTTTTGCAGCCCGGCATTGAAATCGGGGAACGTCACATCGATCCTCATGCGCCGATCCCGGAATTGTCGAGCAAGGCGGTTGTGCCTGGCAACAAAGGCTCCAGCGCTCTCTGGCTCCGCCGCCTTTCACCCGCATTGACCTGTATCAAGAACCGTTGGTTCGCAACAAGGAGAATGATGGGCGCATTCTCAACAGGCTGAAGTCGGTCGCCCTGGGAGGAATAGTCAATGCAAGGACGGAAATAAAACGCAAAACGCGGGAGGAGGATCGATGGAAACGTATCGCTCGACTTTCACCATCAGGAGACTGTGGCTGATTCTGGCGCTGAGCATGATCGTCATGTTCGGGGTGCTGCTTTTCTACGGCAAGGAAATCTATCGCCTTGCGCCGCCCATTCCGGAAAGCGTCCAGACACCCGCCGGCGAAGTGCTGTTCACGCGTGCGGACATCGAGCGCGGCCAGGGCGTCTGGCAGTCCATCGGCGGCATGCAGCAGGGCTCGATCTGGGGCCATGGCGGCTATCTCGCCCCGGACTGGAGCGCAGACTGGCTGCACCGGGAGGCGCTGGCATTGTTGTCCGAACTCGGAAGCGGCGCCGTCGTGCCGAGTCTGTCGAAGGAAATTCAACTCGAGATCAACGGCGCGGCGCTGCGGCGGGAGATGCGCAAGAACACCTACGAGCCGGCCACCGGCGTCCTGACGGTCAGCGAGGCTCGCGCGCGTGCCATTGCCAGCGTAACCGGACATTTCACCCGCCTGTACCAGGGCAGCGACGATGCGGCGCAGAAGTTGCGCAGGGACTACGCGTTCCCGCGGGATGCGGTCCTCGACGACGGTGAGGCAAGTGCGATCTCGGCCTTTTACTTCTGGACCGCCTGGAGTTCGGCGACCGACCGTCCGGGAGACGATATTTCCTATACCAGCAACTGGCCGCACGAACCGCTGGTCGGCAACAGGCCGACCGCCAGCGTCCTGATCTGGAGCCTGATTTCCATCATCCTGCTGCTCGCGGGCATTGGCGCGCTGGTCTGGTACTACGCCAGGCAGTACGACGTCTGGCGCGCGGACATGGCGCCCGAGAGCGGCGTCGCGAAAAGCGACATCATGGATCACGCGACGATCACGCCGTCCATGCGGGCCACCGCCAAATACTTCTGGCTGGTCACGGCGCTGTTCGCCGTGCAGGTCCTGCTCGGCATCGTCACCGCGCACTACGCGGTCGAGGGACAGGGACTTTACGGGTTGCCGTTCGCAGAGTATTTCCCGTACGTGGTGACCCGCACCTGGCACACCCAGCTCGCCGTACTGTGGATTGCCACCGCCTGGCTGGCGAGCGGGCTGTACCTCGCACCGCTGCTTTCCGGCCACGAACCGAAGTTCCAGCGCTTCGGCGTGAACTTCCTGTTCTTCAGCCTGCTCGTCATCGTGGTGGGTTCGTTCGCCGGCCAGTGGAGCGCGGTGCACCGCTTCATTTCCGACCTGACGGTGAATTTCTGGTTCGGCCACCAGGGTTACGAGTATGTCGACCTGGGCCGCTTCTGGCAGATCTACCTGTTCATCGGCTTGCTGCTGTGGGTGGCGCTGGTGATCCGGGCATTGATGCCGGCGCTGAAGGACAAGCGCAGCGGTTCGCTCGTCTTCCTGGTCGCGCTGGCGACGATTTCAATCGGCCTGCTGTACGGTGCCGGCCTGATGTGGGGCCAGCACACCCACATTGCGATCATGGAGTACTGGCGCTGGTGGGTGGTGCATCTCTGGGTGGAAGGCGTGTTCGAAGTTTTCGCAACCGCGATCATTTCCACCGTGTTCGTGCGCATGGGCCTGCTGCGGGTGTCGGTGGCGACCATCATGGTGTTGTTGGCCACGATCATTTTTCTGGGCGGCGGTGTCCTCGGCACGTTCCATCACCTCTACTGGAGCGGTACGCCGGTTGCAGTCATGGCACTGGGCGCGACCTTTTCGGCGCTGGAAGTCGTGCCGCTGATGGTGGTCGGGTTCGAGGCCTACAATCATGCCCGGATAGAGAAGCAGGCCGGCTGGGAAAAGTCGTACCACTGGCCGTTCATGTTCTTCGCCGCCGTGCTGTTCTGGAACCTGGTCGGCGCGGGCCTGTTCGGCTTCCTCATCAACGCGCCCATTGCCCTGTATTACATGCAAGGCCTCAACACCACGGCGAACCACGGCCATGCCGCGCTGTTCGGCGTCTATGGCATGCTGGGGATCGGGCTGACGCTGTACTGCCTGCGGGGACTTACCGACGTGAGCCGGTGGAACGAGAAGCTCCTGAAGATTTCTTTCTGGACGCTCAACGCGGGCCTGGCGATGATGACCTTCCTGTCGTTGCTGCCGCAAGGCCTGTGGCAAACCTACGCCAGCGTCAAGCACTACTACGCTTATGCCCGCTCGGCGGAGTTCATGCACAGCGCCGTCATGGAGGGATTGGTATGGGCGCGCGTACCCGGTGACATCGTATTCAGCGTCGGGGTTTTCGCTTTCGCCCTGTTTGTATATCAGGCCTTCCGCCCGCAGCGAAAGATGACAGCACACGCGGCGAAAGTGGCGGCCCCCTGACCGGGGCCATCAGTGGACGTGGGGACTCGTCCGTGGCGGGCAGTTCAGGAATGCGGGCCCGTTTCCGTGTCGCGGATGACTTCGCCTTCGATGACGCGCCCGTCCGCAGGCCGGGCACGCGCATGCTCACGGAGGCGCTTTCTCAACTCTCGGGTTCTCCACCAGAGATAAGCGCCACCGGCCAGTCCGGCCAAGGCGACGACGGCCAGCACCACAATAGAAAGCATGAACGCGCCCACCAGAATCAGTGCTCCCGCGATGGCGGCGGCGAATTTGCGCAGCAAGCTCTGGGGTTGCATCTGGTGTTGGCGGCCTTTGCCGCCAAGCCGGAACCGGATTTCGTTTGTATGCATTGGATTGAATGGGTATTTCAGAGGTCTGGAGTTATCGATTATAGCTTCGACGCAGGCTCCCCCATAGTTTCCCGCACTGAAGCTTGTTACACAGGTTCATTTATATATTGGGGACGGCGCGAAGAATTCAAAGGTTGACTTGCAGGACGCTAGAGAGGAAGGTGCCCCTTTACGCGGAGTCGCCCACATGAAAATAGTTTCCAACGGGGCTGAACACGGCGCGTATCTTCAGCGAACCAGGTCCAGTCGCGTTCTACTCTGCCTGGTTAACACGTCCTACCTTGCGGACGATATGATTCCGTCCGGTAACAATCCTCCCGAAGCCCTGCGCCAGAACGGCAATGCCCGCAAGTTCGTCAGCATGTGCATGATCGTTGCGTACGACCGCGATGAAACAGGCTGGCCGCAACTCGCAAAAGAATTCCTTGCTGAGAGGCGGGTTGCGGAAGTGCGCAAGCCTTGTCTGGCGCACCTTTCCTGAACGGAAGCACGCATGACTGCACGAATCAAGCAAGCTGGCGAGCGCCTCGACATCAATAACGGCGCTTACCTGAAGGAAACCGCGACCGGCACTGTGAGCCTGTGTTTTCGCGGCCTGGAATACGATGCGGACGATGCGGTGCCGCTGTCCATCTACGGCAAGCGACCGTCGTTCGAGAACCAGCACGCGGATGCCTTCGTCCGTGGATGCATGCGGGATTCGAACGGCGATGGCGAAGAAAACTGGCCCGAGCTGGCGCTGCGTTTTGTTTCGAAGCAATCGCCGCGGGCTTGATGGCAAGGCGGTAAAGCGCGTCCGTCGCAGCGATCAGCGCTTCACCATCCTTTCGTAGCGCTCGGGCGCAAATCCCACCAGCAATTCCTTCCCGTATTCCAGAACCGGCCGCTTGATCAGGCTGGGATTTCCGCGCATCAGCTCGATCGCTTTCGTTTCGTCGACGTTCGCCTGCTGCGCAGGCGACAGCTTGCGCCACGTCGTGCCGCGGGTATTGAGCAGCACCTCCCAGCCGACCTGTTCTGACCAGGTTTTCAGCCGGGTGGCATCGATGCCCGCTGACTTGTAGTCATGAAAGTCGTAGCGCACACCATGATCGTCCAGCCAGGTGAAGGCCTTCTTCATGGTGTCGCAGTTTTTTATTCCGAAAATCGTGGTCACGATTCTCTCGGTGAATGTGTGAATGAAGTGAAGGGTAAAGTCCCCGGGGACATTTCCCGCTATTCGCTGAAACACGCAATCGGGATTCTGGTTTTTCGCTTTGAACCCTTCACACCTTCACTCATTCACCCCTTCACGATTTTTAAAGAGTGAAAATCTTCCCCGGATTCAGAATGTTCTGCGGATCGAGCGCCTTCTTGATCTGGCGCATCACGCCGACGGCGTCGCCGTGCTCGGCGGTGAGGAATTTCATCTTGCCCAGGCCGATGCCGTGCTCGCCGGTGCAGGTGCCGTCGAGCGCCAGCGCGCGCATCACCAGGCGGTCGTTCAGGCGTTCGGCCTCGGCGAGTTCCTTGGGATCGTCGCGGTTGATCAGGAAGCCAAGGTGGAAGTTGCCGTCGCCGACGTGTCCGACCAGCGGCGCGATCAGGAAGCTTTGCTTCAGATCCTTCTTGGTCTCGAGGATGCATTCAGTCAGCTTTGAAATCGGCACGCAGACGTCTGTGGCCCAGATCTCACAGCCCGGCCGCAGCGCCTTGTTGGCGTAGGTTACGTCGTGGCGCGCGGTCCACAGCGCGGTGCGCTCTTCGGTTTTGGTCGCCCACTTGAACTCACCGCCGCCGTTTTCCGCCGCGATCGACTGCACCATTTCCGCCTGCTCCTTGACGCCGGCTTCGGTGCCGTGGAATTCGACGAACAGCGTGTCTTTCACCGGATAGCTCAGCTTGGAGAATTTGTTGACTGCGTCCATCTGCACTTCATCGAGCAGTTCGATGCGCGCCACCGGGATCCCGAGCTGGATGGTCTGAATGACGGTATCGACTGCGCCCTTGATCGAGTCGAAGGAACATACCGCCGCAGCCATGGCTTCGGGAATGCCATACAGGCGCAGCGTGACTTCGGTGATGATGCCCAGGGTGCCTTCGGAGCCGACGAACAGGCGCGTGAGGTCGTAGCCCGCAGAGGATTTGCGCGAGCGGCGCGAGGTGCGGATGATGCGACCATCGGCCAGCACCACAGTGAGTGCCAGCACATTCTCGCGCATGGTGCCGTACCGTACCGCGTTCGTTCCCGAAGCGCGCGTCGCCGCCATGCCGCCCAGCGCCGCGTCCGCGCCCGGGTCGATCGGGAAGAACAGGCCCTGGTCGCGGATGAACGCGTTCAACTCCTTGCGCGTCACGCGCGCCTGCACGGTAACGTCGAGGTCTTCCGCACTGACGCGCAGAACCTTATTCATGTTGGCGAGATCAACGACCACGCCGCCATGATGCGGAATCACGTTGCCCTCCAGCGAAGTGCCGGTACCGTAGGCAACCACAGGGGTTTTGTGCGCGGCGCAGATTCGCACGATATCGGCCACTTCTTCGGTACTGTTCGGAAATACGACGGCGTCGGGCCGGTGCGGGTGATGCCAGGACTCGTCCTTGCTGTGATGGTCACGCACTCCGGTGCTGGTGGAGAGGCGGTCGCCGAATCGCGCCCGTATCTCTTCGATCGCAGTCTGGTGTTTTTCCGCTGGCTGATTCATGACTTCATCCTCTGGTTGCGCAGTTCCTGAAGCTTCTGCGTCGAATTCAATCTTTACAGTGCGTAACCGGCCGCAATCTCCGTTTCGGTCATCGACACACAGTCTTTGATCATTCTACGCCACCAGATACTTCTTGACCGCGTCCTCGTCCCACTCTATGCCGGCCCCCGGTCGATCAGGGATCAGGGCGTGGCCGTCCTTGATCTCGACAGGCTGTTTAAGGATGGCGCTGGCCCAGTCCACGTATTCCAGCCAGTGGCAGGTCGGCGTCACCGCCAGCAGGTGGGCGCTGAATTCCGGGAACAGGTGACTGGACATGTCCAGGTTGTACACCTGTGCGACGGCCGCCGCGCGCATCCAGCCGGAGACGCCGCCGATACGCTGCACGTCCGGCATGTAGTATTCCGCGGCCTGGGCATCGATGGCCTTCTGCATTTCGCCCGTGTTCAGCAGGTTCTCGCCGATCTGTATCGGCGTGATGACCTCGGAGGCGATTTTTGCGCAGCCGTCATAGTTGTCGTGGCGGACCGGCTCCTCGATCCAGTACAGGCCTTCGTCGTCGAGCGCCTGCCCGCGCCGGATCGCCTCGTTGACGGTCTGGCTCTGGTTGAAGTCGGTCATGAGCATGACGTCGTCGCCGATGCGCTTCTTCACGTTGCGCACCGCGGCCAGATCTTGCTTGAAGTCGGGTCGCCCGATGCGCAGCTTGACTGCTTTGAAGCTGCCTTCGGAAAGGAGTTGCGAGGCTTCGTCGCCAAGCAGCGCCGGGTCCTTGATCCACAGGCCGCAGCTGTTGTAGGCGCGGATCGGCTTGACGGTGCCGCCAAGCGCGCAGGCCAGCGGCACGCCGAGCCCCTTGGCGCACGCGTCCCAGGCCGCCATGTCGATGCCGGCGATAACCTGGCCGAGGACGCCGAAGGCGTCAAGCAGCGTGAAGCGCTTGCGCAGCTTGGCTTCGATTTCATAGGGAGCGACGGCGTCGCCCCTGATCATCTCGCCGACTCCCTCGATCATCTGCACCGTGGGCTTCAACATCGGTTTCATGAACGCGAACAGATAGGAGCTCCCCGTGATGCCTTCATGGGTTTCGAGGTCGATCAGCACCAGCGATGCGTCGCCGATCGCGCCGCTCGCGGATTGCGGCGGACGCTTCAGCGGCACCATCACTGCCCGTGCCCGGATGTTTTTTATTGTCAGTTTCATTTATTTCCTCTCAGGATGATTTTTGCCACAGAGGACACAGAGGGCACAGAGGGAAGCGAAAA
>JBKJUC010000148.1:0-3578 GCA_046590325.1 Burkholderiales bacterium
ATTCACGGCATTCACGGCCGTTACGATAAAAAATCCGGAGGATTTTGCAGTGCCCAACGATCCCAACAACCAGCACGAGCTTCTGTTCGCGACCGCGGACAGCACGCTGCTCGCTCCGCACGGACTCGATGCCGGCAGCCTGTCGCGCGTGTTCGGCCAGATCATGACCCACAATGTCGACTATGCCGACCTGTACTTCCAGTACTCGCGCTCCGAGGGCTGGAGCCTGGAGGAGGGCATCGTCAAGTCGGGCAGCTTCAACATCGACCAGGGCGTTGGCGTGCGCGCCGTCAGCGGGGAAAAGACCGCATTCGCCTATTCCGACGACATCAGCATGCCGGCGCTGGAATCCGCGGCGCGCGCCACGCGAGCGATCGCCCGCCAGGGCGGCGACGGGGCCACGCAAGCCGTGAAGTCCTCCGCGGGCCTCGCGCTGTATCAGCCGCGGGATCCGCTCTCCAGCCTGTCGGATGCGAAGAAAGTCGAACTCCTGGAGAAGTTGGAGCGTCGCGCCCGTGCGCTCGATACGCGGGTGACGCAGGTGATCGCGACACTGGCCGGCGAGTATGAGGTAATGCTGGTGGCGCGTTCGGATGGCGTGCTGGCCGCAGACGTGCGGCCGCTGGTGCGCCTGTCGTTGCAGGTGATCGCCGAGGAAAACGGCCGCCGCGAGCAGGGCAGCGCTGGCGGCGGCGGACGTTTCGACTACGGTTATTTCACCGACCCGGTGCTCGACAACTATGCGTCGAATGCCGTCCACCAGGCGATCACGAATCTTTCCGCGCGCCCCGCGCCCGCCGGTGCCATGACAGTGGTGCTCGGTCCCGGCTGGCCGGGTGTGCTGTTACACGAGGCAGTGGGCCATGGCCTGGAGGGCGATTTCAACCGCAAGGGCAGTTCGATATTCTCCGGCCGCATCGGCGAGCGCGTGGCTTCGCCCGGGGTCACGGTGGTCGACGACGGCACCATTTCACGCCGCCGGGGTTCCCTCAACGTTGATGACGAAGGCAACCCGACGCAGCGCAACGTGCTCATCGAGGACGGCATCCTCAAAGGCTACATCCAGGACAGCCTGAACGCACGCCTGATGGGCGTGCCGGTGACCGGCAACGGCCGCCGCGAGTCCTATGCGCACATCACCATGCCGCGCATGACCAACACGTTCATGCTCAACGGCGACAAGGATCCGCAGGAAATCATCGCCTCGGTAAAGCACGGGCTGTATGCGGTGAATTTCGGCGGCGGGCAGGTCGATATTGTCAGCGGCAAGTTCGTGTTCTCCGCAGCCGAGGCGTACATGATCGAGGACGGCAAGGTGACCTATCCGGTGAAGGGGGCTACCCTCATCGGCAACGGGCCGGACGCGTTGACCCGCGTTTCCATGATCGGCAACGACATGAGTCTCGACTCCGGCATCGGCACCTGCGGCAAGGAAGGCCAGAGCGTACCCGTCGGCGTCGGCCAGCCGACGCTGCGGATCGACGGCATTACGGTGGGGGGGACGGCCTGAAAGGCCGAAAGGCCGTGAATGTCGTGAATGTCGTGAATAACGTGAATGCCGTGAATGTCGTAGGGGTCCCAGAGCTTTAAACCACGACTTTTACGGCATTCACGTTATTCGCGTGCGCTGCGGATTTTCCGGCATTCACGTTATTCACGATATTCACGACATTCACGGCATTCACGGCATTCACGATGATCCTGATTCTTTCCGGCTCCACCGATCCGCAGACTGCGGAATACGAGCACCTGATGCAGGCGCTGGCACGCCTGCCCGACATCAAGACGCGGGTGCACCACATTAAAGGTTCCGCGCGTTCGGTCACCGAAGTTTACCTGATCGGCAATACCAAGGCGCTGCAGGTCGAGGACATGCAGAGCCTGCCGGGTGTCGAGCAGGTGATCCGGGTCTCCGAAGAATTCCGGGTGCTCGGGCGCCACAAGGATGACAACCGCGCCACCCATTTCGAGTACCAGGGTTTGCGCTTCGGCCAGGACACGCTGCATGTCTTCGCGGGCTTGTGCGCGGTGGACACGCCTGAGCACGTCGAGATCATGATGCGGGCGCTGCGGGACAACGGCCAGCAATGTACCCGCATGGGCGCCTACAAGCCGCGCACCAGCCCGTATTCATTCCAGGGCCACGGCAAGAACTGCCTGCCTTACGTGTTCGAACTGGCGGGCAAGTACGGCATCCGGGTCATCGCCATGGAGGTGACGCACGAATCGCATGTGGATGAAATCCGCGGCGCGTTACGGGCTACCGGCAACGCGACCGGCGTGATGCTGCAGATCGGCACCCGGAACACGCAGAATTTCGAGCTTCTGAAGATCGTCGGCCGCCAGCAGGAGTTCCCGGTGCTGATCAAGCGCGGTTTTGGCATCACGCTCGACGAGTCCCTGAACGCCGCCGAATACCTCGCCAGCGAGGGCAACCACAAGGTAGTGTTCGGACTCCGCGGAATGAAGACCAACATGGGCGATCCGCACCGAAATTTCGTCGATTTCTCGCATGTGCCGGTGGTCCGGCGCCTGACGCGTATGCCGGTTTGCGTGGATCCCAGCCATTCCGTCGGCTCGCGGGCCGCCGGCCCCGACGGCATCCTCGACGTCATGCACGTGACCGCCCAAGGGGTCCTGGCGGGAGCGAACATGGTGCTGGTGGATTTTCACCCCAACCCGGCCAAAGCGCTCGTGGATGGGCCTCAGGCCCTGCGCCTGGACGAATTGCCGCACTTCCTTGCGGACGTCGGCATTGCCCGGGAGGCCTACCTGAAACGCTCTGAACTTGCGCTCCGACAACGTCCTGTCGACGCGGCCTGAAACCGCCGCCATTCGCCGCCGCGGCAGTTTGAACGCCCGCTTTACCCGCCCCTATGGCTCCAGCATAATGGTCTGCCCTGCCCTCCGGCGGCGAACGCCGCCGGAGGGCTCGTCCGAAAACAGAGGCCGGTCCCGTGAACATGGCTGATACCGAGATTCAAGAGCCGCAAAATGCGCTGCTGCAGATCCTGGAGCATCTCGGGGAGGGGACAGCGCTCGCCCAGCAGATCTTCGATATGATCGGCCACTCTAAATTTTTTGCTGATTTCACGCGCGAGGATGTGCAGCGCCTCACTGCCTTCACGCAGATCTATCGGGCCGAGGCCGGCCAGATGATTATCCGCGAGGGCGACGTCGACGATTACATGCTGCTGATCATCCAGGGCAGGGTGGAAATCGTGAAGAATGATTCCCACGGCAATCTGCAGCCGATGACGTCGGTGGGCCCGGGCGCAACGCTGGGCGAGATGTCGATGATCGACGGCGAGCCGCGCTTTGCCACTTGCATGGCACTGGAACCGACCACATTCGCCGTGCTCTCCCGGGACAGCATGGTGCAAATAATCCTCGAGGAGCCGAGCCTGGGGGCCAAAGTCCTGGTGAAACTTGTGACCCTGCTGTCGCAACGCCTGCGTCAGACCAGCTCCAGCCTGCTTCAGTACATGGAGCGCTGAGGCGGCGCACCGGGTTAGCCGCGCAAACCGGGCGGACATGCGTTTCCTGACGTTTTTCCTGTTGTTCGTTTCCTGTGCCGC
>JBKJUC010000266.1:0-39731 GCA_046590325.1 Burkholderiales bacterium
TTGCGGTACGGCAGCGCGTTTCAACGATCTACTCCCGACGTTGACCAGGTCGCCTTTGTTGCCGCCTTCGAATCCCATCAGATAGGTGAGCACGTCGCCTTTTTCGAGTGTCGTGCATTCGCGATTCAACAGGAGCAGGCAGTTCAGCCGGAGGAACGTTTCGACGTATCGCGGATCGCTGAGACGCTTCGGATTCGCGGAAGGGGCGAAGGGCTCGATATGGCGCTTCTTGGCGTGCTTCGGATCGGGGTGCTCCCAATCGTTGATGACATGACAGGTGCGACAGGGGATGTCCGTTTGATGCGCAAGCACAGAGTAGCGCGCATCCTTCAAATGGCACGACGAGCAACTCACCATGCCGGCACCTTTGACCAGATGCTTCTCATTATAGAACGCTTCGCCGCGCTCCACGGAAAATCCGGCGAACGATGGATCCTTCGCGTGCGCTTGCGCCGTATATATAGACAAAACTTGCTGGGGTGTTTCTGCCCGTGCAGTGATCGCAACGAGACCCCACCCCAATACAATCCACGCCAATACCAGACTTCTCAGCATCTTCTCCTTCGATTGCTTGTTATTGTCGTTGGAGCCGAACTTGGCAGCATACGCCATGGCGAACCAGTCCGGCGAATCTCGCCAGGCCGGGTGGAACGCTGATTTTAGCTCCAAGTTGGACGGGGGAAACAGAAGGGGTCGAGCCTTGCCTTATGCCCCAGGCGCAACCGTGCCCCGCCAGGAATTCGCTGAGTGGTGTCGCGGGACCATTGTGCCCGGGACCAAAGCTAGCGAGGTGCTGGCTCGCGATGCCAATGCAATAGCCCAGAGCGCGCTCCGGGATTAATTGGGCATCGACCCCACATCCGACTTTCCAAACTCATAAACGACCTGCCGTGGTCGGCGCAAGGATTGCGGATTTTCAACCGGCACGCTATCGGCGGGACAGGAAGGATTGCGATATCCGCCCGACTCCAACGTGAGGTCATCGCGGACGTCATTCCAGATGCCGCCGCGCACCGGGTGAAATTTCCAGAACAGATAGCCCAGTCTCCCGGCCGCTTCGACCAGCTCATCCGCATCGGGGATCTCGGATACCGCCGGCGACAATCCGTCGTGCAACATCCCAGGCCGTCCAAAAACCATTTCGCATTCGAGCACTTCCGCAGCCGGCGCACCGGGTCGCAAAAAAGGCCGCGCTTCCGTGCGTCGGAGATTCCACGCGCCCAACTCCCACGCCACTTCGATTACGGCGCAATCCAGATCCGCTACCCGGTCCCAGCGCTGGGTGAGCTGAAGACACGATGAAGGCACTGGCTCGTAACGGACGGTCTCACCGGGCAGCGCATCGTCTTCCGGCGCAGGGACAGGCAGCGTGTGCTCGACGAAGCCATGCCAGTGCAGCGCGAGAACGATGGGCGTATTGCAACACGGCACCGCGGAAACGGTAATGGCCACCAGCGGCAGGCGATTGCAGATCATTTGTGTTTCGATTGCATCAAGTATTTGCATGGCGCGAACCCCCGAGCAGATCAACACTGTTCACGGGCATTTCGCCACAAACTTCAGCGCGCGTGTTGCTAGCACTCCGAATGGTAGGATGCCAGGACTCAGGTCTTGATCGGATCGGCTGCAGCGCCGTGCGCTGGCAAAATCGCTGGACTATTGCCGGAACGCTTTCGAGGATGCCAGGACCGGCATGGCGGTGGTGTACGCGACGGGGGATTACACGCTGCAGGCGATAGAAAGCATGGGGTCACCCATCAGCCGACTTCGCACTACACACACTACACATTCGTTCTGGAAGGATCGTCGCGCACCCACCCTCAATCCAGCGTGGGCCAATCGCCCGGCTGCAGCGCTTCCCGATATGCGTGCCATGTCGCATAAGCCAGCCACGGCATGATGACGACGAGGCCGACAAAGGCCGTCGCGAACCCCACGGCAGTGAGTACGGCGATCAGGGCCGCCCAGAGCAACATCGCCGGCTTGTTGCGCAGCACGGCGTTGATGCTTGAAATGCAGGCGGTGATCATGTCCACGTCGCGGTCGGCAACCATCGGCAGCGACACGGCCGCGGTCGCGAAGGTCAGCGCGGCGAAGACCGTCCCTATGGCCGAACCAACCGCGAGGTACTCGAACAACATGGTGGTGTCGTTCGCATCCACCGGGAAGAAGGCGCTGAGCATCATCCCGGCGCGCGACCACACCAGCAGGATTACGAGTTGCGCCAGCGCAAATACCCCGGCCTGGCCGGCAACCCGGCGCGCGAACACGAAGGACTGCCGCAACGAGGGCGTGCGCCCGGCACCAAGTTCCCTGCTCACACAGTACAGTCCCACGGCGATCAGCGGCGCCACGAATACGAAGCCGGACAACAAGGCTGCCAGCAGGGCAAACCTGCCGAGCGACCACGCCAGCGCCGACACGGCCAAGCTAATCAGCATGATGACAATGCCGAAGATCAGCGACAGGCGCGGCGCGCGCCTGAAATCCTGCCAGCCGAGCCGCAGCCAGCGCCAGGGGGCCTCCAGCGACAGCTGGGCGCAGGGAACGACAAAGGGGCGCTCTTCCAGTGGTTGTGATTGCGTTTGTGGCTTTTCGACCATCGGCTCTCCCACTGAATTCGGCTCTTCGCGCTAGTGTCGAAAATGGATTCTGAGATGACCCTAATTAACCAATTAGCTATCAAAGGACCGACAAAAATCGAGTGCAATCAATCCGGAATTTCCGGATCCACCAGGTTCGCCAGTTGCGCCAGCGACTCCTGCCAGCCGAGGTAGCAAGCCTCGGCGGGAATGACGTCGGGCACGCCTTCCTGCACGATCGTCAGTTCTGTCCCACATGAGACTTTCTTCATTGTAACGGTGACCTGCATTTCCCCGGACAGGTTCGGATCGTCGAACTTGTCCGTGTAGCGGATGAGCTCGTTCGGCTTGATCTCGAGATAGGTCCCACCGAAAGAGTGGCTGTTCCCCGAGGTCATGTTGGTGAATGACATCTTGTGCGTACCGCCCACCCTGGCATCGACATGGTAGACCTTTCCGGTGAAGCCGTACGGCGGCAGCCACTTGGCTATGGCATCAGGGTCAGTGAAGGCGCGGAAGATCCGCTGGGGTGTGCCGCGGAGAACGCGGTGAAGACGGATGGTGCTCGGCATGGTCGACTCCTTTCGGTTGAAAATGTGCTTCTGTCCCTGGCCGAACGGCGCCCGGCCAGATCGACACCGAAGCGGATAGAAATTTCCGCGGGCGGCCGAGCGACGAACAATACCAAGGTGCCCAGACTTTGCCCTTCGCCGCCCTCCCGGGGAGCAACAGGGGAAGTTTGGCTGCCCTCGCGCTTTGGGTACTTTACTTTCACGGAAATGTCGAAACTCGGGTCGGACTCTCGATAAGTTGCTATCAATTGCCCATGCCGACCACCGCACCCGGTTCCGCCTCACGGGATTTTATGAGATGCTGGGGTTTCCAGCCTTACCGTTACCAAACATGGACTATCTGTTAACCCTGATTGCCGATCCGACTGCCTGGGTGGCCCTGATCACGCTGATCGTGATGGAAGTCGTGCTCGGCATCGACAACCTCATCTTCATCTCGATCCTCACCAACAAGCTCCCCGAGCACGAGCGTGCGAGGGCTCGTCGCTTGGGCATAGGCGCTGCCTTGGTCATGCGCTTGGCGCTGCTTGGCACGATCGCGATCATTGTCCGGTTGACGGATCCCCTCTTTTCAGTGTTCGGGCAGGGCTTCTCCTGGCGCGACCTGATCCTGATCGCGGGCGGCCTGTTCCTGGTATGGAAGGCGACCAAGGAGATCCATCACAGCGTCGATCCGGAGCCAGGCTCGGATATGTTCGATCGGAAGACCGCGACGCTGACAGTTACTGCCGCAATCAGCCAGATCCTTGTCCTCGACCTCGTGTTCTCGATCGACAGCATCATCACCGCCGTGGGCATGACCGAGCATATCCCGATCATGGTCGTGGCGGTCCTGGTCACCGTGGCCGTCATGCTCTTCGCTGCCACGCCGCTCGCGAACTTCATCCAGGGGAATCCCAGCATCGTCATGCTGGCACTTGGTTTTCTGTTGATGATCGGAACGACGCTTATCGCAGAGGGATTCGGCGCACACATACCCAAGGGCTACATCTATGCGGCCATGGCATTCTCCGCATTGGTCGAGGGTCTCAATATGTGGTCGCGGCGGGCGAAATCGCGCAGTCCTCGGCCATAGGCTCGGCAATCCGTCTGCGCTTCAGTCGCGGGAAGTGCCGCGGCTACCCAAGCATCCTGAGAATCACACCTCTCAATCTGTCGGTTTTTCTGCGGATTTTGGCGGTCGTTGAAAAGTTCTCGTCAGGCAATTATTACAATCCTCGCATGTAAACCTTGCTCGCTTGCGGTGCTTCCCCGAGCACATTTCAATGCTCCGGCACAAATCGGGCGTCTGCCTGACCCTGCATCGAAGTTTTTTTGAACCCCGCTCGCGGTCTCATGCCTAAACAGGCTGCTTACGTCGATCGACGTCATGACAAATGCCCGGGGCAACCGATGTAGCTCCGTCAGCAATGTCCACTTCTCAAAGGAACATTGATGAGTAAGTTTATTTACGCACTCTTTGCCGGCGTTGCGCTTGCAAGCGTAACCGTGCCGGGTAGCGCGCAAACGCCAGCTCCAGTCGGTACGCCTTCCACCGACCGAACCGTACCGGGCACCGGGACCATAGACGACGGCCCACCCACCGGGAATAAAGCTACACGTTCCACTTCAGGAGAGGGAGCGCAGACGCCGCGGTCTGATCGCACGGTTCCGGGCACCGGCACGCTGGACAGCGAGCCGGCCAAAGCTTCGGCCGCTGGAGCGGAAACGGCGAATGACCGAACGCTGCCGGGAGAGCGTAGCGGCACATTGGGTAGCGATCCTGCAACCGCGACCGATGGCACGACTTCGGCCGCAGGGGCGGGATCGGCTCCTGCGCGCACGCCGCCGGGAGAGCGCAGCGGCACTTTGGGTAGCGATCCGGCAACCGCGACCGATGGCACGACATCCGCCGCGGGAGGCGGAACCGCGAGCAACGATCGCACTGTAACCGGCACCGGAACCTTGGGCAGTGATGCGGAGACGGCGGCTAACGGAGCGGATTCCGCGGCCGGGGCAGGCACGGCAACGCGCACCTTGCGCTCGCCAACCGGTAACGCGTCTGCTACTGCACGCGCCGGAGCGGCACGCGGGGGGACTCCCCGCGGCGCTACCATGCGACGGGCCCGATGAACGGGTGCCATGCCCGAGACGCCGTTTTCCCCATGAACGGAAATCACGCAGGTTTTGCAGGAATTACGACAAGGATCAGGCAATAAAACAGCACGACGGCAAGCAGACCGCCCACCAGACCGAAAGCCATAGGCAGTCGTTCGTCATCAGTGGTCCACCTGAAAATCAAGCTCTGACCGCCAGAGACGCAAGGGACGCAAAGGAAAACCGGAGGAAAGGATGCAGTGGGCAGATGGTGGGTTGATCGCCAACTGCCGCTCTACAGAAATTCTCCAGCCGCATTTCTTGCCTGCCTTCGTATTTTTTTCCTTTGCGTCCCTTGCGTCCTTCGCGGTGAACGTCGGTCTTGAACTCACGGTTCCAGGACGTGTGTCCAGGATGAGAAAGCAACCATGACAACCCGCTTCGGGCCTGTCATTTAAAGATGTCGTTCAGATCTTGCCGAGCAATACCAGGACAAGAAGGATCACGAAAACAAGTCCCAGTCCCCCGCTCGGGCCATAGCCCCAATTCTTGCTATGCCCCCATGTCGGAATCACGCCTACCAAAATCAGTATCAGTATTATGAGGAGAAGCGTTCCAATACTCATGTCATTTTCCCTTGTTGTTATTCAATGCGAACGGCCCCTTGCCCGATACCAATCGGCAAGGCGAGGCCTTGGATGTTTCCTCTGCGACAATAGAACATCGCTTTCAGACCGGTCTGCACGATAGCGTACACAGGGACAGCGTCACGGATGGCGTAACGCATGGTGGTAATGACGGGGTAATGGCAGGACGGGGTAATGGCAGAACTAAGGCAAGGCCAGAGGCCGTGTTTGGCCTTGCTTCCCCTTCCGGTCATGAATACCTATCCCGGCGGCATCCGGTCGAACTTCGGCACGGCCGGATCGAGCTTGTCCCAGGCGTGTCCGCGCACGGCGTAGGTCACGAACTGCGGCGTGTAGCGCCCCGGGTCGTCGAGGCTTGCCGCGTGGATGGCGAGGATGTCGGGATTGGCCTTGAACGTCACGTACACCGGTGACCCGCATTCGGGGCAAAAGGCACGTGTCTTGACGTTGCCGCTGTCGGCGACCATGTCCCAGTGTTTCGGCTTCCCGGTGAGCTTTGCACCGCCGCGGGGGAAGACCAGGTACGACGAGTGGCCGGTGCCACTCTTGCACTGGCAGTCGCGGCATTGGCAGTCGAGCATCGCGACCGGATCACCCGGTATTACGTAATGGATTTCGCCGCAGGCGCATCCGCCGGTGTAAGGCTCATTCATGTCTTGGCTCCGTCGGTTGAAAAATTTCAGTTGTGCGTGCCTCAGCAGGCGTGACCTGCTTGCGAATGCTCTGGCGCCGGGGCGTAGCTGTCGTGGTGGCGCACCCATTCCATGCCGTAGCTCAAGCCCTCTTCGTCCCGGCCCATGGGCGTGAGATCCATCATGAAATATGCACCCATCATTACCTCGACGCCCCGCCGGTATGCGGAATACGTGTGGAAAATCTCGCCCCGGTCGTTCCTGTAAAACACGCTGATGCCGGGCAGTTCCTCGCTCTCGAAGCCCTGCAAGCCGTAGTTGTAAAAGACCTCGTCCGTCTGTTTCTCCTGCGGCGTGAAGCTCACGTGGAAGTCGTAGTTGAAGTCGGTTCCGTTCGAAGAGACCCACTTGAACTTCCAGCTCATGCGATGGTGGAAGCGCTCGATCTCTGCCATCGGAGCACGCGAAATCGCCACGAACGAAATGCCCCGCTGCTCGAGATGGATCTTCATCCCGTCGGTGTGGTCCGCCATGAAGGAGCAACTCGGACAGCCCTGCTCCCAGCCCGGCCCGAGCATGAAGTGCTGGACCATGAGCTGGCTGCGGCCCTCGAACAGATCCGCCAGCGTGCATTTGCCTTCCGGCGTATCGAAGACGTATTCCTTGTCGATGCGAACCCAGGGCAAGGCTCGCCGTTGCTCGGCCACCTTGTCGTTCAGGCGGGTGAGTTCCTTTTCGCGCGCGAGCAGCTTCTTGCGCTCGGCGATCCAGCTATCCGGTGTGACGACGGGATGGTTGTTAAGTTTCGGTTGGGTCACAGCCGTGTTCATTGCGGTCTCCTTCTGTCGAAAAAAGGGTGAGTTCTGCCAATGCGCCCATGTTTCGCGGGCGCGCTTCCTTGCGGTTGGGAATCAAGTCAGGTTATGGCGCAGCCGGTACACCGGTAACGGCGCGTCAGCAGCAGGACGGGATAAAGTTCTGGCGCCTGTCCCTGTCACGTCGTTATGGTCGAACACCGGTATACCCGTAAGGGTGCACGACAGTCACGATCATCATGGCCTTTTCGGCCGTCGCACGGCTCGGACCTTGCCACTCGGCCCGCCGCCGGCATAGAAGAGGTCCGCGCCGTCAGACTCGAGCCCGCTGACGCCCATTCCTTTCGGCATCTGCAGGCATTCGAGCACGACGCCACTGTCAGGATCGATGCGGCGGAGATCGCTCTCCTCCGCTTCCCACGTGCCATGCCACATCTCACCATCCACCCAGGTCACGCCAGTGACGAAACGGTTGGACTCGATGGTGCGTTTGATGGCGCCGGTCTTGGGGTCGATCTGGTGGATCTTGCGATCGCGATAGTTTCCCACCCACAGACTGCCCTCGCCCCAGGTCAGCCCTGAATCGCCGCCTTTGCCGGGCGCGGGAATCGTCGCCAACACTTTGCCGGTGGCAGGATCGATCTTGTCGATGCGCGACTCGGCGATCTGGTAGAGGTGTTTGCCGTCGAAGGCGGTGCCCGCATCGCAACCGATGTCGAGGGTATCGATCGGGTCGCCGCTCGCGGGATCAAAAGCGATCAGCTTTGCCCCGGTGGCGGCCCACACACGCCGGCCATCGTAGGTGACGCCGGCGATTTTATCGACGCCGGGGAATCCGTACTCGCGCACGATCTCTGCCGGACGGGATGCTGCCTGGGGTCTTTCACTGCCTGCCTTGCCTGCCATCGCTGTCTCCTTTTGGCGCCCGTTGGGTGGCGCGGTGAGACCACTTTATTCGAACGGGAGTGAAGCGGGGAGTAACAAGATTGTCGTGAATCCGACCAGCGGGGGCGCTAGCCAGCGGCGTACCTTGGCCTGCCCGATCGAGCGGACCCGTCCGGCGGCCTCGAGCTCAGCGAGCGAGCGCTGGACGGTACGCTGGCTGGCTCCCAACGCCAATGCGAGGGCCGAAGTCGACCAGGCCGCGCCGTCGGAGAGCAACGCCACCAGCGACGCCTGATCGCCGTCGATCGGCGGCGCCAGCACGACGACTTCGCGCGCGCGGCGCGCCTTGAGGACGAAGCCTCGCGGCGTCGCCTCGATGCGCGCCAGCTCTGCAACGAGCGCGCGCAGACGGCCGATCTCTACCCGCAGGCGCACCCGATGCGTCTCATTGGGACGTCGGGCGCCGAACGCGCGCGCGATCAGGGCTTCCCGATCAACATCGGCGGGCCACGCCTCGGCGAGTGCGAGCGCCAGTGCAAACAGCACCGGCCTGCGCGCAAGCGGCTGCGCCTTATCACCGGCGCGCAGGCCACGGCGGCAGGCATCGACCACCAGCGCGCCTGAGGCCAGGAGCGCGGCAACTTCGTCGAGTCGCAGCGCTTGCTCGCCGCCGGCCGAGCGGCGCCGCGCGGCGGTACGATCGAGCGCAGCCCACACCTCCGCCACCTCGGCGAGAAGCGAGGGCACGCGTGTCCGGCCGGCCGCCTCGTGCGCGCGCGCAAGCGCCTCTCGCGCCGGGCCGATGCGCAACGAGCGCAGTGCCAGCTCGGCCGCCGCCAGTTCGGCCACCGCTGCCAGCGACGGCGGCAGGCCACGCGCATCGAGGTTTGCCAGCGCGGCCGCGGCGTCATCAAGGCGACCAATCAGCAGGAGCCGGCGCACCGCAACCAGCCGCGCCTGCAGCGCATTGGCCCGATCCCCATGCGCATCGAGCGTGTCCGACGCCGCCATCAGCGAACGCGGCGAACCGGCGAAATCGCGCATCGCCAGCGCGACTTCAGCCTCGGCGACGATGCAGCGGGCGCGAGGCAATTCCTCGTGGGAGCCAAAAGCTCGGGCCGCACGTTTCAGGAGTTCACGGGCGCGCGGATACTCGCCGAGCTGGGCCATGGCGATGCCGCGCAGGGCCAGCGCCGGCGGGTCATCGCGCAGCGCCACCCGCTTGAGGGCGCCGAGCGAATCGCCGGCGGCGAGGGCGCGGGCGGCGGCGGCAATCAGGGAATCCATAGCCGCAAGATTACATTGCCACCCGAAGTCGTGGGGTCAGGGCGCTCCAAGCCTACCGCTTGCATCCACCACGAAGGCGCGAAGGACACGAAGGGACGCGAAGAAAGTCAAATGGAACAGGGAATGAATGTGTGGACGGATTACCGGCATTGCCCGCATAAAACGGGCAGGGAGAATGCCGTGCTGGAACCGATTCGGGCACGGCATTTTCCCGAGGTATTCGATCAACGAAGCCGTGTAAATCCGCTTGACTATGCCGCGCAACGAGCGCTTACTGATATCGCTTCCGCATGCTGCCGGGGAGATGCTCAAACCCAAGGCTGACGAACCGGTTGTTGCCCGGGAGTTCGCTGTTGTGCGCGCCGAGACGAGATCGGTGTGCCTGATGCGGACAGGGTGGCGACCACTTTGGACCCCCGTGTTTGAGGGTTATCTTTCCGGAGGCGTCGAAGCAAACGCAAAGGGCGTGACGCAAGTCGCGCCCTTTGTACGTCCGGCGTTCACCCAGAGTCGGAGCGAAAAGGCATCTGCTGAGCGCGCGTCGCAAACTGGTCGAACTCCTCGATCGGCAGCGGCTTGCTGAACAGATAGCCTTGATACCCTTGGCAGTTATGCTGGGCAAGAAAGTCTCGCTGTTCCTTGGTCTCGACGCCCTCGGCGATAACGTCCAACCCAAGCGAATGACTCATGGCCAGGATGGCGCGCACGATCGCAACTCCGTTCGGGTCGCCCGGAATGTCGCGGACAAAGGACTGGTCGATCTTGACCTGATCGAGCGGCAGCCGCTTGAGATAGGAGAGGGAGGAATAGCCGATGCCGAAGTCATCCAGCGCGAAACCCACACCCAGGGCACTCATCTGCCGCATGCGGCTGACGACGTTATCCACGTTGTCTAGCACCACGCCCTCGGTCAGCTCCAGTTTCAGCCGGGCGGGATCGGCGCCGCTGGCGAGCAGGCTCTGGCGAACGTGTTTGACGAAATCCGGTTGGTGGAATTGGCGGGCGCTTACGTTTACGGAGAGCCGCAAATCACGCGCATGAATATTCTGCGACCAGGTCTTGAGCTGGGCACAGGCCGTGTCCAGCACCCACTGGCCCAGGAGGAGGATCAACCCTGACTCTTCAGCAAGGGGAATGAACTGGGCGGGTGAGATTATTCCCTGATCCGGAGACAACCAGCGGATCAGCGCCTCTGCGCCGATCAGCCGGCCATCCCGGTCGACCTGAGGCTGGTAATGCAGGCGGAACTCGCCTTTGTCCAGCCCGCGCCGCAAAGCCCCTGCCAGGGTGGTACGGGTTTCAATCGCGAGTTGCATGGCGGGGTTGAAGAAGCGAACCGCATTGCGACCCGCACCCTTGGCCTGATAGAGGGCAAGGTCGGCCTGTTTCAGCAGGGTCTCCGCCGCGTCGCCCTGGCCGCAAAAAAGTGTCAGGCCGATGCTGGTGGTGTTGAAGTACTCGGCCTCGCTGCCGCCCAGCACATAGGGCAGATTAATGGCGAGGCGGATCTTCTCGGCAACGTTCTCCGCGTTTGTCGCGGCGACCTCCTCCGTCGTACCCAGCACCTCCAGCAGGATCACGTACTCGTCCCCGCCCAGGCGCGAAACGGTATCACCCTGCCGCACGCAGGCCGTGACCCGCTGGGCGACTTCGAGCAGCAAGCGATCGCCGACATCATGTCCCTGCGTATCGTTGATGCTCTTGAAATGGTCCAGATCCAGGATCATCAGCGCGCCGAATTCCCGGGTCCGGTTGCCGGCAATCATTGCGTGTCCCAGGCGATCCAGCATCAAGCGCCGGTTGGGCAAACGGGTCAGCGAATCGAAGTAGGCCAGGTTGCGTATCTCCTCCTCGGAGCGCCGACGGTCGGTGATGTCCTCGACGAAGGCGATGCCTCCCTCGTCCCGGCCAAGGTCGCTGTGAAAAGGAATGCAGGACAATGCCACCCAGACCTTGGCTTCGTTGTGGCGCAATACGAATTCGCCTTCGTACGCACCTTCTTTCCCGTCAATGGCCGCCCGCAGCGCAAGCAACACCCGCTGGTCCCCAAGCGCCTTCATGCTGAAGCCGAGTAGCCCTTCCCTCTGAACCTGGAGTATCCGCGCGATGCGATCGTTGCAGTAGGTGACGACAAGCTCCTTGTCGTAGTGCAGGATGCCAATGGGTGAATATTGCAGGATGATGCGTGAGCGTTCTTCGCTGGCCTGCAGCGTCGCTTCGGCGCGCTTGCGCTCCGCGAGTGCGGCTTCGGCGACGTCCCGCGCCTGTTCGAACCGTGCGACGAGGCGGCCCTGCTCCAATCCCAGGCGTATCGAGACGTCGAGTATCTCGTGCAGGTAGCGCGCGCTCAGCAGCATGCCAGCGAGAAAAATAAGGGTTACGGAACCGAATGCCCAGCCGAGGACCGAATCCGCCTGCAGCAAGATGGCCGCAGCCAGTGGAATAAGCACCAGCAAGGTGAAAGCACGGAAGGCTGTGGGAACGGAAGCCAGGGTCGGGACCGCGCCCGCCACCATGCCCGCGACGACCAGGCCGGTGAACAGGCGAGCGCCGTCGGGCGCATGCCATACAAACAGAACCGATCCCACGGCCCAGGTGGCGGCCGCCAATGCCATGCCGGCCATATAGCGCTGGCGCCACGCCGGCGCAGTGGCCGCATCCGGGTCGGCCGCCAGGAAGCGGCGTGTCAGCAGATATCGTCCTGCCGAGATGGCTACGAGAATGCCCCACCACGCGAATGCGACATCGGCGGCGGCATGCAAGGTGGTATTCACATAGGCGAGCAACGAAGCATTGACAATCGTTACGCCCAGGACAATTTCGGAGTTCCGGTAGAGGAGCGCAGTTTTCTGTCGTTGCGTCTCGGCTTCGATATCTGAAGCTGGATTCGGGTCGGCGGACATTCTGTTTTTTATTTTTTAGTGAAGATACAGAGTATCGCAATACGCGATGTCCGGCAAAGGTGAAGTGGCGGCCTGAGCCGCTCCATTATTCGAACACCTGGGAAGTAGAACGTTCTGACATATTTCAGGAGTCCTTGAAATCACAATCGCTCCCGTTTCCCTGTCATCACATTCTCTTCGCCCATTTATAATGGCCCTCTATAACCATCAAAAGTACGCCTTCCCCCCCATGTTCTTCCCCCATGCATAAACTCCACGGCAAACGCGCCCTCGTCACCGCCGGCGCACAAGGCATCGGTCTGGCCATCAGCCGCCAGCTTCTCGCGGCCGGTTGCGACGTATTTGTCCACTATCGCAGCAGCGGGGATGCGGCCCGCGGATTGGAGGGTGAGTCGAAAGCGTTCGGCCGGCGGTACGCTCACGCCGCGGCCGATCTCACAAAATCTCCCGAATGCGAACGGCTCGTCAATGAGGCGGTGAAGTTTCTCGGCGGACTGGATGTACTCATGAACAACGCCGGTTCGCTGGTCGCGCGCAAGACGCTGCCCGAGGCCGACGACGTGTTCTGGGAGGAAGTCATGTCGCTCAATCTCGGCAGCGCTCGCCGCGTCACGCGCGCCGCTGCGCCCCATCTCATAGCCGCTGCAAAGACGGGCGATGGCGCCAGCATCGTCAACCTGTCCTCGCTCGCCGGTCGCAAGGGCGGTCATCCCGGCTCGCTGGTCTACTCGACCGCGAAAGGCGCGATCCTCACGTTTACGCGCGCGCTGGCCAACGAACTCAGTCCGCAAGGGGTGCGCGTCAACGCGGTCGCGCCAGGAATGATTCTCGGCACCAGTTTTCACAACACGCACACGAGCGCGGAGTCTGCGAAGGCAACGGTAGCCGGGATACCGCTCGGCCGCGGCGGCAATGCCGAGGATGTTGCGCGCGCCGCTGTGTTTCTCGCCAGCGAATACGACGGATTCATTACCGGTGCCACGCTCGACATCAACGGCGGCGTCTACGGCTGCTGAAGAAAAAATGCATCATCCTGTGCTTGTTGCCTCTGCTCTCCTTCGTGTTCCGTCGCGTCCTTCGTGGTCAATGATCTAGCCAAAAATCTATCACCACGAAGGACACGAAGTGGCACGAATAAAAACAGGAGAACGAAACTGCAGTTTTTGGATGGATGGCGTTCATCGCCGATTCTGCGTGCTGCCATCAATCATGCTGAGAGGCCACAATCGCGTCCGTACAGATCCGATTTCTTTCTCTCTATTGCTCTTCTTCGCGTTCCTTCGCGTCCATCGTGGTGAACGTTAAGCATTTAGAATGGCCGGCATGAAGGATTTCCTGCCCGAGTTGCAAACCCTCGACGACGCTGCGGCGATCGTCTACCGGACGATGGCGCCGACGCCCCAATATCCTTGGCCGCTGCTCAAAGCCAGGCTTGGCGCCGACATCTGGGTCAAGCACGAGAACCACACGCCAACGGGAGCGTTCAAGCTGCGCGGCGGGCTGGTGTATTTCGATCATCTCGCGGCCGGGAACAAGCCTGCCGGCGTGATCTCGGCGACCCGTGGCAATCACGGGCAATCGGTGGGCTTCGCCGCACGCCAGCACGGCATTCCCGCCACCATCGTCGTGCCTCACGGCAACAGCCTGGAGAAGAATGCGGCCATGCGCGCGCTTGGCGTCGAGCTGATTGAGCACGGCGACGACTTCCAGACCGCGCGCGAACGCGCATCGTGGATCGCCGGACAGCGCGGGCTGCACCTGGTGCCGTCTTTCCATCCGCTGCTGGTGCACGGCGTCGCATCCTATTCGTTGGAACTGTTCGGGGCGGTTGCGGATCTGGACGTGGCCTACGTCCCCATCGGCCTGGGTTCGGGAGTCTGCGGCATGATCGCGGCCCGCGAAGCACTGGGCCTGAAGACCGAAATCGTCGGCGTGGTCTCGGAACACGCGCCGGCCTATGCGCTTTCGATCGAACAGCGCCGCGCCGTCGAACATGCAGTGACCACGCGCATCGCCGACGGCATGGCCTGCCGCACCCCCGAACCTGCTGCACTGGAAATTCTCTGGCGCCATCTCACGCGCGTGGTCCGGGTCAGCGATGACGAAGTGGCCGGGGCGATGCGGCTGATGTACTCGGCAACCCACAATGTCGCCGAAGGCGCCGGTGCCGCGCCGCTGGCAGCAGCCCTCAAGGAAAAGGACCGGCTCGCCGGGCGCAGGGTCGCCGTGGTCCTCACCGGTGCGAACGTGGATCGCGACGTCTTCGCTCGCGAGCTCGCGGAAGGGCCGGAAGGGCCGTGAATGCCGTGAATATCGTGAATGTCGTGAATGCCGTAAGGGCAGCAAAAAGCAGTAAAGGCTCTGGATCGATATTCACGGCATTCACGTATTCACGGCATTCACGTATTCACGACATTTACGGCATTCACGTATTCACGACATTCACGGCCCTTCCCGCATTCACGGCCCTTCTTCCCCCTTGTCATGCCAGCGCCGTGGCGCGAAGATGCGCCTCTCGCACACCGGATGCCGTCATGCCGAATCGCCACCCCCACCTCAGGATCCTCGCCATCGGCGGTGCCCTCATGCTCGCATCCCTCCTGTTGTCCGCAGACGACACTTATGCGGCGACCGCAACGGCAGCCTACCGCGGCGAAGCCCCTTCGGCCAGTGGTCCGGGACGCAGGATCGAACTGCGGCTGCGGACCGACGGCACCTTGAGCTGGATCACGGACTACCGGAACAATCGCGCGCCCGTCATCGAGGAAGGCCGCTGGTACCCGATCTCGGCCGAGGAGTTCGACCTCATCGTCGAAAGCCGTGACGGCAAGCCGGTCAATCCGTCGGTCATACGCTTCTTCAAGAAAGGCGACACGCTGCACGCGACCGCGGAATCCGCCAAAGAGTTCGGCGCGCAGGGCCTGCAACTGAAGCAGGTGAAGGCCGCCGCCCCTGCGGGCGTTGCGGTCGTCGGCGCTGCGAGCCCGTTAGGCTTCTGGCACTGGGAAGGCCAGCTTGCGAACAACAAGCTGGTGATCGATCAGCCCGAGCGCTATACGCTCGAAATCCAGCCGGGCGGCAAGGCGCAGGTGCGTGCCGACTGCAATCGCGGGTCCGCTTCGTACAAGCTCGACGGGCGGGACCTCAGCTTCAAGCTCGGCCCCCTGACCCGGGCGGCCTGCCCGGCGGGATCGCTCGCCGACCGCTTCCTCAAGGCGCTCGAATCCGTTGTCGGCCAGCGCACAAGGGGAGAGAACCTGTTCCTCGACCTGCCCGCGGACGCCGGAACGCTGAAGTTCGTGCGCGCGAAGTAGCCCATGCCTTTCGATCCGACCTCTCCCGGCAGCCGGGCCCGCAACGTCCTCGGCGGTCCGCTCGGCGAATGCTCGGCGAAGCCGCAGACTGGCTTCTATCGCGACGGTTGCTGCAATACCGGCCCGCAGGACCGCGGGGTGCATACCGTCTGCGCCCTGATGACAAAGGAATTTCTGGAATTTTCGCGGGCAAGCGGTAACGACCTTAGCACGCCGATGCCCGACTTCGGCTTTCCCGGCCTCAAGCCCGGCGACCGCTGGTGCCTTTGCGCAGCCCGCTGGCGTGAAGCCCTGCGTGCGGGCGCCGCACCGAAAGTCGTCCTGACCGCCACCCACGAACGCACCCTCGATTTCGTCAGCCTCGAAGACCTGAAGAAGCACGCGATCGATTTGCAATAAGAACGAGGCACTAGGCACACTAAGGACGAGGCACTAGGCACGAGGCGCTAGGCACGAGGGAATGCTTAAAACCTAGTGCCTCGTGCCTAGCGCCTCTCGGCTAGTGCCTCGCGGCGTTTGGCGCGCCGGCTCAACCGTTCTTGCGAAAAATCCGGTCGAGGTGCTCCATGTCATTCACAACCTTCCAGTCCGATGCGCCCGCCGTACGGGTGCGCTTCTCCCACCACTGCAACCGGTCGAGATAGCGGCGCGGATCCACGTTGTCGGTTTCGAGCTTGCTGACGTTGAGCGCCACGACCTGAATCCCGTCCAGCTTGATCGGGATGTCCCGCACCGTCTTGTAGTCCAGTTCTTCCTGCATGTCGGAGAAGATCACGATGGTCTTGCGTCCGGCCTGGGTTTCGTTCAGATATTCGGCCGCCTGGATGATGCCGCCGGTAATGTCGGTATAACGGCTGCCTTTTGCGCCCGTCGTGGTCCTGGTGAAATCTGCAATCTGCTCGCTGAACGTTTTTTTCTGGCGGTTGGCGGCAAGCGGATCTTTGGCAAGACTGACCCTGGCGACGATGTTCTTCTCGCTGAAACTGCGGCTCTTTACCCGGCCCACGGCCAGTGCATCGCCGGGGTTGAGGGTGCCCAGCAGATAGTTCACCACGCCCTGCGCCTTGCCTATTTCCCCGGCGTATGTGCCCGACGTGTCCACCAGCACGTACACGGCCTGGTTATGCTTGGTCGTGGGGCCGCAGGCGACGATCAGAAGAAACGCACCGAGGACGGCGAGAGTTGAAGTTGCTTTCATATGGCCTCCCCGGAGCCAGCGGCGCGTTTCATCGGTGGCACCGATCTGAGCTTGTTGCGCCGTGCGGCGCCCTCTCGATAACCGAGGATCCAGCGCTCGATCGCGAGCGGCGCGAAGATCAGCACGTCGTAGAGCATGATGGCGAACCTGCCGAGGCCGCGCATCAGATTGGCCGCAAGATGCAGGACGAAAGCAAGGGCCTGCAGCGCCAGTTCCAGGCCCGCGCCCGCGACGACACGGCCGGCGTTAATGAAGGTTTCCAGCGGGATCGCCACGAACGCGAGTGCGAACGGCAGCGTGAAGCCCAGGATCATCTGGCCGAAGGCTGGAATCCGGGTCACCCAACCAGCCTCGGGCGCCGCGGCCTCGCCGGCGCTGAGCACCTGCTTGAGCGAGACATCCGCCATGATGATCATGTCGCGCATGACCGCGAGCGCCACCTCCACCCCGGCCAGGACCAGCAGGATTGTAAGCGACGCCCACATCAGCTTGCGGCGCATTTTCTCCGTGATGTTGCCCAGCGGAAACAGGTTGGTGAAGCGCAGGGTTTCCATCAGGAACAACCCCATCAAGGTCTCGAACAGAACAATCACCAATGCGGCCACCTCGGATGCCTGGAGCGTATCGGTGATGTAGTCGCCACCGCCGACCATGGCCGACATCGGCAGGGCAATCAGCTTGAAGTTCACGTACGCGCCGCCGAATGCGATCAGCATCACCAGCGCGGCCACAAAGAACTGGGTCGAGGCTGATTGAGCCAGCGCATGCGCGGCATCGTTGCCGCGCGCTGCAATGTTCTCCAGCTTCAGCACATTGGCATCGATCTTCGCCGCGCTGTGCTGCAGGCTGGTGACGTTGCGGTCCACCTGCGAAAGCGTCTGGCTTACAGTGCGCCAGAATGGCAGAAAGCCTTTCAGGATGTTGTGCCGCGCCTGGTACGCGCCACGGTAATCCCCGATTATTCTCTCGTAAATTTCACCGAGAGAATCCCGTATGTCGGTGAGGATGTGCTCGACCACGCCGTCGCTGCTGGGCTTAATCTTCGCAATCGCCTCGATCGCCTTTACCCACTCTGGCGGAGGCGGTGGCACCTCGCCGCTCTTGCGGTAGTCCTCCTCGATGCGCGTGATCTCATCCATCAGCTTGCGCTGCAGAACCGGGTAGCCCTCGAGGTCGCGCTGGACCAGCGTGGTAACGCGTTCGAACTCGCGCTCGATCGTCAGTCGCACTTCATTGCTGCCATGGGCGAACAGCACCTGACGGTTGCGGTTACGCAACCGGATCGCGGTATCGCCGAGCCAGCGTGCACCGAGGCGCAATGGATTGGCGATGGCGCGGCACAAGCCCCCGATCAGCGCGTGCATGGGCGCACGTGCCGCGTACAGGAAAGGAACGGCGATCACCAGAAGAAGCAGCAGAGACGGCAGCGGCCGGTCGGGCCAGATGAGTAGTGATTGTAGAAGTTCCATATTTATTTCCCCCTTTAACAACGACGAGAACAGCGAAATCAATCAGCAAACGGCCGGATGGCTGTTCGCCGATTGATGACTGACTACTGCAACCGGCGGGCCAGAAGAACCCGCCGCACCGCTTCCGGGCGCCATCGTGGGAATGCGGGCTACGTTGCTGTTCTTGCGGGGGGAAATGGGCGTACGAAATATGCCCGATGGATGCCATGAATCCATAACGTCGCCAGCCAGCGACGACGGGTGACGAAATTGGTTATACGGTCTTTGAACGTGGAACCCGTACGGCCAGGAGGGCTTCGTCACCCACTATGCCGCCAGTGGCGCGCCGCCTGGACAGCGGCGATTCGCATGTCGTTACGCGAACAACAGGCATGACGCTCGCGAATGACACCGTCGTTTTGTCGATGGGCCGTTTGCGTGTGTACTTTTCTGCCGGACGGCAACGCGCAGCCCGCAACACCTGGCATCCCGTTCCTCAACAGCCGGAGTTGTGGGGAAATACCTATGAATTCGTCAGGAACTCGCGCAGCACCGACACCACCAGGCGGTGATCTTCTTCCTGCGGCAGGCCGGACACCGTTACGGTGCCGACCACGCCGACAGCGTGCACTATGATCGGAAAAGCGCCGCCGTGCGCGGCATATTGGGCGATGTCCAGCCGCGACGACTGCTCGAAGGTGGTGCCCTTCGATCGAAATTGCGTGCCGACGTAAAGCGAACTGTGCCCGTAATGGTTGACGACGTTATTCTTGCGCCGGATCCACAGATCGTTGTCGGTTGAAGTGCCCGGCAGCGCGCAGTGAAAAAGCTGCTGTCCGTTGCGGCAGATGTCGACGGTCACGGATTTTGCGCCTGCTTTCGCGCGCTCGACCAGTTTCAGGCCCAGCCGCAGGGCATCGTCGCAGCCGAACTCGCGAAACTGCAACTCTTCCTCGTGGGAGAGCAGTTCCTGCAGTGCTTTCTGGAAATCTTCCATTGCCCGCCTTTCACAATAATTCGTTGGCCAGCCTGGGGGCGCCCGACGATTGACGCACGACCAGTTTCGGTTCGATCAGGCGCCGGATTGGGACTCCTCCGGGATGGGCCATGCGCTCGAGCAAAGCATCGGCAGCCAGTGCGCCCAATGAACCCGGTCCGACGTCCACCGTGGTCAGGGGCGGGTTGGTATGCGCCGAGGCCGCCACACCATCAAAACCGGTTATCGCGAAATCACGCCCCACTGCGAGACCGTGTTCGCCCAATTCACTCATCGCGCCAAAGGCGACCACGTCGTTGTAGCACACCGCTGCCGTAAGAGGAGGACGCGTGGCAAGCGCCTGACGGATGCCATCGCGCCCGCCCTCGCGGGAAAGAGTGATATTGATGAAAGACTCCGCGGGGACCTCCAGACTATTTTCGCGCATGGCCCGCTCGAAGCCTGCGCGCCGCAAATCATAAACCGGCCCGGCGCCTACTCTTCCGAGGAAACCAATGCGCCTGTGGCCCTGGTCGATCAGATGGCGGGTTGCCTCGAAGGTCCCGCGCTGGTTATCGGCGCCCACGAAATCATAACCGCCCGATTCGGGTTCCCGAACCACGATGACCAGCGGAATGCCCGATTGCCGGGTTTGTTCGAGCAGAACCTGGGGCGTGCCAAATGCCGGGCACAGAATGACGCCCTGGGCGTGGTATTCGTGCATCGAAGTCAGCACGCGCTCTTGAATATCCAGGCGCTCGTCCGTGTGCGCCATCAGGCTGATGAATCCCGAATCGACCAGCCTCCGCTCCATGCCAACCAGCATCTCCGCAAAGAACGGGTTACCCAGATCGTTGATCACGATGCCGATCATGTTGGAGGACTTGCGCCGTAGATCCGCCGCCTGCCGGTTGTAAATATAGCCAAGCGCCGACGCGCTTTGGCGTACGCGCTCGGCCGTCGCCGGTGCAATGAGCGGACTGTTGCGAAGGACCAGAGAAACGGTGGATTTCGAAACCCCGGCTGCCCGAGCCACGTCCGTTATGGTCACGGAAGGGCGATTGGATTTTTCGCTGGATGGCGGCATGGGGGGGGAAACTGTTGACATCTCGAATAAGGGCGCCATATTATCATCCGAATTGGAACGTTCCAAATGCTATTAAAGTGCCGAAAAGGCGCCAAAAGTGTCCAACCACTTAAATTGTCGGAGACCGCCCGTGAACAAACGCATCGGCTGGGGACTGATCGGCGCCAGCACGATTGCCCGCGAGTGGATGGTCGATGCCATCCGCGCACAACCGGGGAACGAAGTCGTCGGAGTGATGAGTAGCGATTCGGCGCGCGGCCAGGCATTTGCCCAGGCAAATCGCATTGCGGCAAGTCATGCCTCCCTTGAGGCGTTGCTGGCCGATACCGAGATCGACGCGGTCTACATCAGCACCACCAACGAATTGCATAAAGCCCAGACTCTGGCCGCTGCGGCTGCAGGCAAGCATGTTTTGTGCGAAAAACCACTCGCGCTTTCGTTGGCGGACGCCTGCGAAATGACCGCGGCCTGCGCCAGAGCCGGGGTCGTGATGGGCACCAATCACCACCTGCGCAATGCCGCCAGCCATCGACGGATACGCGAGCTGGTGCAGTCAGGCGAAATCGGCACTCCTCTTTACGCCCGCGTGTTCCATGCCGTCTACCTGCCGCCTCACCTGCAAGGATGGCGCCTGAGTAAAGCGTCGGCCGGAGCGGGTGTCATTCTGGATATCACGGTTCACGATGCCGACACTTTGCGCTTCATCCTCGGCTCCGAACCGACGGAGGCTATTGCCTTCTCGCAACAGTCCGGAATGGCGCAAGGCGGCCTGGAGGACGGCGTCATGGCCGTCCTGCGATTCGAAAATGGCACCACCGCACAACTGCACGACGCCTTCACCGTCAAGTTCGGGGGGACCGGCCTGGAAATTCACGGATCGGAGGGCTCGATCATCGGCCGGAACGTGATGACGCAGCATCCGACCGGCTCGGTGACGTTGCGCAACGCCCAGGGCGAAACCGAGTTTGCGCTCGACCACGAAAACCTTTACGTGCGGGGGTTGCGCGCATTCGTCGGCGCCATCCGCGGCGAGGGCGCGCCAGCGGCCACCGGCGAAGACGGTGTGCGCTCGCTCGCCACGGCGCTGGCCGTTCTGGACGCGGCCCGAACAGGCCGCCGCACCCCGGTCCGATTCCAGTAGAGCATGCTCATCGATCGCACATGAACAAGGTGATATCGGCCGAACAGGCCGCCAAACTCGTACGCGACGACGACGTCGTCTCGGTCAGTTCGTCAAGCGGCCTGGGCTGTCCCGACAAGGTGCTGGAGGCACTCGGCAACCGCTTTGCCGCGGAAGGCCACCCGCGCGGGCTCACCACGCTGCATCCGATCGCCGCCGGCGACATGTACGGCATCCGCGGCATCGATCACCTGGCCCGCCCGGGAATGCTGAAGAAAGTTCTGGCCGGGTCCTACCCGAGCGGTCCTTCTTCCCTGCCGATGCCCGAGATCTGGCGCCTGATCGTCGAAGAAGAAATCGCTGCGTACAACCTGCCGAGCGGCATCCTGTTCGACATGCACCGCGACGCCGCGGCGAAGCGCCCCGGCGTGCTCACCAAGGTAGGGCTCGATACGTTCGTCGATCCTGCGCGCCAGGGCGGCGCCATGAACAAGCGCGCAGCGGCCGAACCGGTAGTGAAAAAGGTGAAATTCGCCGATGATGAATGGCTGTTTTTTCCGGCGATTGCTCCGCGCGTGGCCATCCTGCGCGCGACCACCGCGGACGAGCGTGGCAATCTCTCTTTCGAACACGAAGGTGCCTTCCTCGGCGGCATGGACCAGGCGCTTGCCGCCCGCAACAACGGCGGCCTGATCATCGCGCAAGTCAAGCGCGTGGTCCGGGCCGGCTCGCTCAAGCCGCAACAAGTGCACATTCCCGGGACGCTCGTGGACTACATCGTGGTCGACCCCGAACAGATGCAGACCACGCAGACTTTTTACGATCCGGCGATCAGCGGCGAAATCGTCCGGCCGCAGAGCAGCTTCGAGCTACAGGAGTGGGGAGCGGAAAAAGTGATCGCCCGGCGCGCGGCGCAGGAACTCACCACCGGTTCCGCGGTTAACCTCGGCTTCGGCATTTCCGCCAACGTACCGCGCGTGTTGCTCGAGGAAGGATTGCACGGCGAAGTCACCTGGGTCATCGAGCAGGGCGCGGTCGGCGGCGTTCCTCTCCTGGGATTTGCCTTCGGCTGTGCCGCGAATGCCGACGCAATCGTTCCTTCATCCGATCAGTTCACCTATTTTCAGGGTGGCGGATTCGACGTCGCGTTGTTGTCCTTTCTGCAAATCGACCGCGACGGCAGTGTCAATGTCTCCAAGCTCGGCGCCAAACCCTATCTGACCGCGGGCTGCGGCGGTTTCGTCGACATCACCGCGCATGCGAAGCACATTGTCTTTTCCGGATTTTTCACTGCAGGCGCCAAACTTGAGGTCGGAGACGGCAGGCTGACAATCGTCCAGGAAGGCAAAAGCAGGAAACTGGTCGATGCCGTCGAGCACGTCACCTTCAGCGGCAGGATGGCGCGCCGGCGCGGACAGAAAATCAGCTATGTCACGGAACGCTGCGTGATCGACCTGCTCGCCGACGGTCTGACGGTGCGGGAAATCGCGCCGGGCGTGGACCTGCAGCACGACGTGCTCGATCAAGCGGCCTTTGCACTGAGAGTCGATCCACAACTCAAGGTTATGGACGCCGCGCTGTTCCGCAACGCACCGCTGCATCTGAAACTCAAGGCGCCCGCTCATGCCTGAATCCCCGGCCAGCCAGATCAGGTTTCAAATCGACGCAGCCGTCGCCACCGTCACGCTCGATCGCGCGGAAAAGCTCCATGCGCTGACGCCGGACATGATGGAGGCGCTCGCGAATATCGCCGCCCGGATCGACGCCGACGCCGGGATCCGCTGCGTCATCCTGACCGCCACCGGCGACAAGGCGTTCTGCGTCGGCGCCGACATCAAAGCCTGGGCAGCGTTGGAGCCGCTCGATATGTGGCGGCGCTGGGTCAGGCGCGGGCATCAGGTCTTCGACCAGTGGGCGCGCCTGCGCGTGCCGGTCATCGCCGCCGTCAATGGTCATGCGCTCGGCGGCGGGCTGGAATTGGCCGCGGTCGCCGACATTCGCATCGCGGCGGACACAGCCGGCTTTGGTCTTCCCGAGGCAACGATTGCGACCTGCCCGGGCTGGTCGGGAACACAGCGGCTCGCCGCGCTGATCGGTACCAGCCAGGTGAAGTATCTCGCCCTGACCGGTACGCGCATCGACGCGATGGAAGCGTGGCGAATCGGCATCCTGCACGAGCGCGTCAAGGGCAACGCGCTGTTGGCGCGCGCCAACGAACTGGCTGCGAGCATATGCAGGCTGGCGCCGGTATCGGTACAACTGACCAAGCAGATTATCGACGCCGGCCGGGGCGAAGGCGTGGCGGCGGCACTGGAAATGATGGCGGGCGCGCTGGCCGCAACCACTGCGGACGCACGCGAAGGCATCGCCAGCTTCCGCGAGAAACGCCAACCCGAGTACCGGGGGAATTAGAAGAATGAGTGCTCATGCGATGGATTTCATCACCGGCGGTGGCGATGTCGCGCTGCCCGGGAAACCGTTTCACGGTCGCATGCTCATCGAGGGCGCCTGGGTCGAAGCAGCGGGCGGCGAGCGCATCGCGCGCGAAAGCCCGGCCCACGGCATTGCCGTTTCGAGTTACCCGGCGGCGATGGCGGCCGACGTGGATCGCGCGGTGTCCGCGGCGCGCAACGCCTTCGATCGTGGTACGTGGCCGCGTCTGAAGGGCGCGCAACGGGCGGCGGTTCTGCATCGGGTTGCCGAAGGCATCGTGCGCCGCAAGGACGAGCTTGCGCTGCTCGAAACCCTTGAGTCCGGCAAACCGATCAGCCAGGCGCGCGACGAGATGGCCGGCTGCACCGATCTCTGGATCTATGCCGCGGGGCTCGCCCGCGATCTGCACGGCGACAGCTACAACACGCTCGGCGACGACATGCTCGGGCTGGTGATAAAGGAACCGATCGGCGTGGTCAGCCTGATCACGCCATGGAATTTTCCGCTCTTGATTCTGAGCCAGAAGTTGCCATTCGCGCTCGCCGCCGGCTGCACCGCAGTGGTCAAACCGAGCGAATTCACCTCGGCGACGACGCTGATCCTGGGCGAGATCCTGCTGGAGGCCGGCGTCCCTGCGGGCGCCGTCAACATTGTCACCGGCACGGGGCCCGAAGCCGGCGCGCGCATGGTGAGCCATCCCGAAGTGGACATGATCTCGTTCACCGGCTCGACCCGCGTCGGCAAGGCAGCCGCCGCGATCGCGGCCGGCGCGCTCAAGAAGGTCGCGCTGGAGCTGGGCGGCAAGAACCCGCAGATCGTGTTTCCGGATTGCGATTGGGAAGCTGCGCTCGACGCCGTTGTGTTCGGGGTGTACTTCAATGCCGGCGAATGCTGCAACAGCGGCAGCCGGTTGTTGGTCCATGCCGATATCGCCGAACCGTTTACCGAGGCCGTCATCGAGCGAGCGCGGCGCGTTCCCGTGGGCGAGCCGCTCAACGCGCGTACCAAGGTTGGCGCCATCATCAACAGCAACCAGATGCGTATCATCGGCAGGTATCTGTCGGAGGCAAAATCCGCGGGGGCGCAGGTCCGTTTGGGCGGTGAACCGATTGCCAGCGCTGCGGGGTTGTTCATGCAGCCGACCGTGCTCAGCGGAGTGACCCGCGAAATGAGCGTGGCACGCGAAGAGATCTTCGGTCCGGTGCTGTCGGTACTGACTTTCGCGACGTTCGACGAGGCGATCGCGATCGCCAATGAAACGCTCTATGGCCTGTCGGCAGCGGTCTGGAGCCGGGACTTCGATACCTGCATTGCTGCAGCGCGACATATCAAGGCAGGTACCATATGGATAAACAGCTTCATGGATGGCTATCCGGAGTTGCCGTTCGGCGGCTATCGCGAAAGCGGGATCGGTCGCGAACTCGGCCGGGCGGCGCTGGAAGATTACACGCAGACCAAGACTGTCCAGATGCATGTCGGAGCACGTACGAACTGGTGGCTGCCGGGATAATTTGGCACACTCGAAGCGTTTGCAGATTGCAGAACGGCAATTGTCCGGCCGGATTCGGGCATTCTTACTAAAAGCTGGAGGAGAACATGCGTAGAACATTGATGGCCACGGTTGTGGCGGGTGCGTTCGGCTTCGCCGGAACCTTGTCGGCGGCTGACAATTCCGTCGAGGTCCTGCACTGGTGGACTTCGGGCGGCGAAGCCGCCGCCCTGAACGTGCTCAAGGGCAACCTGGAAAAGCAGGGAATTAAGTGGAACGACATGCCGGTGGCCGGTGGCGGCGGCGAAGCGGCCATGACCGCAGTGCGCGCCCGCGTCACGGCAGGCAATCCGCCTACCGCAGTGCAGATGCTCGGCTTCGACATTCTGGACTGGGGCAAACAGGGCGTGGTGGCCGACCTGAACGCGGTGGCGGCAAAAGAAGGTTGGGACAAGACGGTGCCGGCTGCGCTGCAAAAATTCTCCAAGTACAACGGCAAGTGGATCGCTTCTCCGGTCAACGTCCATTCCACGAACTGGGTATGGGCCAACAAGGAAGTGTTGGCGAAAGCCGGCGTCACCAGCGAGCCGAAGAACTGGGATGAGTTCATCGCCGCGGCCGGAAAAGTGCAGAAAGCCGGCTTCATCGGCCTCGCCCACGGCGGCCAACCCTGGCAGGATGCGACCCTGTTCGACGGCGTCGTAATGGCCACCGGCGGCGTCGACTACTACCGCAAGGCGTTCATCGATCTGGATCAAAAAGCCATCAATTCACCTACCACTGAAAAAGTGTTCCAGCGCATGTCGCAACTGCGCAAGCTGGTGGACAAGGACTTTTCCGGGCGTGACTGGAACGTGGCCTCGGGCATGGTGATCAGCGGCAAAGCTGGCTTCCAGATGATGGGCGACTGGGCCAAGGGCGAGTTCCTGAACGCCAAAAAAGTCCCGGGCAAGGACTTCCTGTGCTTCCGCACCCCCGGAACCCAGGGCAACGTGTCGTTCAACTCGGATCAGTTCGTGATGTTCAAGGTCGGCAGCGACAAGGCTGATGCTCAGGCAAAACTCGCATCGGCGATCATGGACCCGGGCTTCCAATCGGCGTTCAACGTCGTCAAGGGTTCGGTGCCGGCGCGCACCGATGTGCCCGACACGGCCTTCGATGCCTGCGGCAAGAAAGGCATGAAGGACCTGGCCGAGGCTAACAAGAGCAACACGCTGGTCGGTTCGATCGCGCATGGCCATGCCGTGCCGGCCTCGATCAAGAACGCCATCTATGACGTCGTGACCCGCCACTTCAATGGCCAGCTCGATGACAAGAAGGCGGTCGCCGCTCTGGCAGCCGCAGTCAAGCAGTAAGCTCGCGACGACCGAGCAAATTTCCGTGTGAATCCCCCGGGCGGCTTTTGCCGTCGCCGCCCGGGATAACGGAGTTATCCGCCCATGAGAGCCGGTGTCCTGCCCAAGCTGTTGCTCAGCCCCAGCGTCCTGCTGGTGCTGGTCTGCGTCTACGGCTACATCATGTTCACGATCTACCTTTCGTTCACATCGTCGACACTGATGCCGTCGTACGAATGGGCCGGAACGGTCAGCTACCAGAGGCTGTTCGCTCAGGAAAACTGGCACGTTGCGCTGAACAATCTCTGGGTTTTCGCCATCCTGTACATCGGTATAGCGATGGCACTCGGGCTCGGCTTCGCGATCCTGATCGACCAGCACATCCGGGCCGAAGGTGCGTTCCGCTCGATCTTCCTCTATCCGATGGCGCTCTCTTTCATCGTCACGGGCACCGCGTGGAAGTGGCTGCTCGATCCGGGTGTGGGCCTCGAGCACACGATGCACAACCTTGGCTGGGAAAGCTTCGCCTTCGGCTGGATCAAGAACAGTGACATGGCGATTTACTGCGTCGTCATCGCGGCGGTATGGCAGACCACTGGCTTCGTAATGGCATTGTTCCTTGCCGGGTTGCGGGGAGTGGATGCCGAACAGATCAGCGCGGCGCGCGTCGATGGCGCGCGCACCTGGCAGATTTACCTGCACATCATCATTCCGCAGCTTGGCCCGGTATTCGTCTCGGCTTTCGTGATACTGGCGCACATGGCGATCAAATCGTATGACCTGGTCATCGCGCTGACCAACGGCGGGCCCGGCCGTTCGACCTGGCTGCCTTCGGTGTTCATGTACCAGTACAGCTTCACCCGCAACGAAATGGCGATTGGCGCCGCGAGCGCGGTCATGATGCTCGCGGCAATCGGGTTGGTCGTGCTGCCCTATCTCTTCAGCGAAATGCGCAAGGTGAAAAATGGCTGATCGACGCACGACAGGCCTGGGCGTCGATCGCATCGTTCTATACGCGGTCCTGCTGTTCCTGGCGCTGATGTTCCTGTTGCCTGTCTACGTGATGGTGGCCAATTCACTCAAGCCGCTGGATGAAATCCGCAGCGGCAATCTCATGGCGCTGCCTGTTGCGTGGACCATCGAGCCCTGGCTGACCGCCTGGAGCACGGCGCAGATCGGCGTGCAGCCCACCGGACTGAAGCCCTACTTCATCAACTCTTTCCTGCTGGTCATACCCGCGGTGGCAATCTCGACTCTGATCGGCGCGCTCAACGGCTACATCCTGACCCAGTTCAAGTTCCGCGGCTCGAACTTGCTGTTCGCGGCCATGCTGTTTTCAGTATTCATCCCATTCCAGATCGTGCTCATCCCGATGGCGAAAACCCTCGGCATCCTTGGTCTCGCCGGCACCGTGAAAGGCCTGGTGTTCGTCAATGTGGTCTACGGCATCGGCTTCACGACGCTGTTTTTCCGCAACTACTACGCCGCTTTCCCGCAGGAACTCGTCAGGTCGGCACGGATGGACGGCGCGGATTTCTTCGGCGTGCTGTTTCGCATCCTGCTGCCCAGCAGCGGACCGATCATCGTCGTCACGGTCATCTGGCAATTCACCAACATCTGGAACGAGTTCCTGTTCGGGGCTTCGTTCAGCGATTACAGCTCGTTCCCGATCACCGTGGCGCTGAACAACCTGGTCAACAGTTCTACTGGCGTCAAGGAGTACAACGTCCATTTCGCCGGCGCTTTCATCGCGGCCATCCCGACGCTGGTCGTCTACCTCGTTTCTGGAAAATACTTCGTCCGCGGCTTGATGGCGGGCTCCGTCAAAGGGTGAAATCATGGCTACGCTGGATCTGATCAATGTGCAGAAGAGCTTCGGCCCTACGAAGATTCTCCACGACATATCCATCAGCATGGCCGACGGCGAATTCCTGGTGCTGGTCGGCCCGTCAGGATGCGGGAAAAGCACGCTGATGAACATCATCGCCGGTCTCGAGGAACCCTCCGAGGGCCGGTTGCAGCTGGACGGCAATGACATCACGCAGTTGCCGCCGGCGGACCGCAACATCTCCATGGTGTTCCAGTCCTACGCGCTCTACCCGAACATGACGGTGGCAAAGAACATCGAGTTCCCGTTAACGATGCGCAAGGTCGAAAAAAGCAAGCGCGCTGAACGCGTCCAAAGCGTTGCGAAGCTTCTGCAGATCGAGCACCTGCTGGAACGCAAGCCGCGCCAGCTCTCGGGTGGCCAGCGCCAGCGCGTGGCAATCGGCCGGGCGCTGGCGCGCGAGCCGCGCCTGTATCTGTTCGATGAGCCTTTATCCAACCTCGACGCCCAGTTGCGGCTGGACATGCGTACCGAAATCAAGAAGCTTCATCAGCGCCTGGGCGCAACCATAGTCTACGTCACCCACGACCAGATCGAAGCCATGACATTGGCCACGCGCATAGCGGTCATGAAAGGCGGCGTGCTGCAGCAACTCGGTTCGCCTTACGAGGTCTACAATCACCCCGCCAACATTTTTGTGGCCGGTTTCATGGGCTCGCCACGCATGAATTTGATCAAAGCGCGACTGGTACAGGGCGGCAGTGGCCTGGCGCTCGACATCCAGGCCGGAACGCGCCCACCGGTGCGCATTGACTTACCCGCTATGCCATCCGCAATGGATGCCTACGTCGGCAACGAAGTGATCGCGGGCATCCGCGCTGAAGCGGTGAGCCTGGCGCGCGCTGGCATGGTTGCAGGGCAGACAGAGCGCGCGTTCGATGCCCGCGTCGAGGTCATCGAACCCACTGGAGCCGACACGCTGGCGGTGCTCGACTTCGGCGGCAACGAATTCACGGTGCGACTGGAACCCGATGTATCGCTGAAGCCTGGGCAGGATGCGCGCTTTTTCGTCGATCTCGCCAAGCTGGTGTGCTTCGACCCCAAGACGGAAAGACTGATCGCGTGAGCGTTGGGACGCAGGAATCCTACGACGTGGTCATCGTCGGTTCCGGCGTCGGCGGTGGAGCGATCGCGCTTGCGCTTGCGGGCACCGGCGCGCGCATCTTGATCCTGGAACGCGGAGAACGCCTGCCCAGAGAAGCCGAGAACTGGAGTCCGGAGGCGGTGTTCGTCGAACAGCGCTACCGCACGCACGAGACCTGGTACGACGGCGACGGCCAGCCGTTTCGGCCGGGACAGTTCTACTTCGTCGGCGGCCACACCAAGGTTTACGGTACGGCAATGTTCCGATTCCGTGAGCGCGATTTCGAAGGCATCGAGCATGCTGACGGCAAGACCGTGCCGTGGCCGGTGCGCTACGCTGATCTCGAGCCCTGGTACGGCGAGGCCGAACGGCTGTTCGGCGTGCACGGTAAGGCCGGCGACGATCCGACCGAGCCGCCGCGCTCCACACCTTATCCGCATCCGCCGATTCCACACGAGCCGATCATCGCCAAAGCATTCGAACGCATGCGCGCGCTCGGCCTGCACCCCTTTCACATGCCTTCGGCTGTCGATCTCCATCCCGGTGGCACCTGTGTGCGCTGCGGCACCTGCGATGCTTTCCCGTGCCAAGTCGGCGCCAAGGGCGACGCCGAGACCAGGTTGATCGACCCGGCATTGCGGCATGCGAACGTCGCGTTGCAGACTGGCAGCGAGGTCACGCGGCTCATCGCCGACGAAACAGGCAAGCGCATCGTTGCGGCGGAATACCGGCGCGGCGGCAGCACCGTGAGCGTCAGCGCACGCCTGTTCGTGCTCTCGGCCGGCGCCATCAACAGCGCGGCATTGCTGCTGCGTTCGGCCGACGCGCGCAACCCACAAGGCCTGGCCAACTCCTCGGGCGTGGTCGGCCGCTACTACATGAATCACAACTGCACTGGGATCATGGCGCTGACACCGTTGCAGGTGAACGGCACGCGCTTTCCAAAGACCCTTTCCGTGAACGATTTCTACTTCGACGGCGGCGGTAACGACGAGCCGCTGGGCAACCTGCAGCTGCTAGGCAAGATCCAGGAGCCGATGCTGCGCGGTGCATTGCCTCGCACGCCGAAATGGATGCGCAGCTGGCTCGCGCGCCACAGTGTGGATTGGTACGTGATGTCCGAAGACCTGGCGCAGCGCGACAGCGAAGTCAGGGTTCGCAGCGACGGCGCGATCGAGTTGCGCTGGAAGCGCAGCAATCTGCGCGCGCACCGCCGCTTCGTCGAAGTGGCGAAGAAGTTGCTGAAAGACGTCGGCTTCCCCGTCGTGCTGTCAAAGCCATTCGGAACCGACACGCCCTCGCACCAGTGCGGCACCGCGCGCTTCGGCACTGACCCGGGCGCTTCCGCGCTGGATCCGTATTGCCGCGCCTGGGACCACGACAACCTGTACGTCGTGGACGCAAGCTTCTTTCCGTCGTCCGCAGCCCTCAATCCGGCGCTGACCATAGCCGCGCAAGCGCTGCGCGTGGGCAGCCATCTCAAGACACGACTGCAACAGTTCTGAGATGACCCAGGCCCGTCCCGTTGCCCTGGTGAGCGGCGCCCGTCGTGGCATTGGCGCCGCCATCGCACTCGCCCTGGCGCGCAAGGGTTTCGATCTTGCGATCACGGATATTGCGGAAGACGACGACGCGGCAACCACGCTCGCCGACTTGCGGGCGTCCGGTGCAAAAGCGGTTTTCCTGCGCAGCGATCTGGCCGACACGGCCGATCACGCGCGCGTAGTGGCGGAGGCGGTCTCGCACTGCGGCGTGATCGACTGCCTGGTCAACAATGCCGGCGTGCCCTCTCCTGCGCGTGGCGATCTGCTCGAGTTAAGGCCCGAAGCATTCGATCAGGTGCTGGACGTGAATTTGCGCGGCACGTTCTTTTTTACCCAGACCGTCGCAAGGCACATGACCGCAACCACTTCGGGGAATGCGCGCTCGATCGTCACGATCTCTTCGGTGAGCGCACATCTTGCCTCACCCGAGCGCGGCGAATACTGCATGTCCAAGGCGGGGCTGGCGATGCTGACGAAGCTCTTCGCGCTGCGTCTGGCGCGCGACGGCATCGCGGTGTTTGAAGTGCGTCCCGGCGTGATTCGCACGCCGATGACGGCCGGCGTCGCCGACAAGTACGACCGGCGCATTGCCGACGGCCTGGTGCCCATGGGTCGCTGGGGCGAACCCGAAGACATCGGCGCCGCCGTGGCGGCGCTGGCAAGCGGACAATTCCAGTTCGCCACCGGCTCGGTCATCAACCTGGACGGCGGTTTGGCCATTCCCAGGTTGTAACCCAAACCAAAACACTTTCACCGCAGAGGACGCGGAGGACGCAGAGGAAGGGTAGAAACAAAATTACTTCCGAGAGTAAAAACTTGAGCGCCGTACCTGATTGGGACTCCAACATGTTCTTCTGCAAAATTTATTTTCCTCCGCGTCCTCGGCGTCCTCTGCGGTGCGCGCGTTTATCCTGGTTTTTCGCCGAATGACGGAGATCAGCTACGACTACATCATCATCGGTGGCGGCTCGGCGGGTTGCGTGCTCGCCAACCGGCTGAGCGCGGACCCGTCGGTCAGGGTGCTGCTGCTGGAAGCCGGCGGCTCCGATCGGCATCCCCTGTACCACATGCCTGCGGGCTTCGCCAAGATGACCAAGGGCATCGGCTCATGGGGTTGGTCCACGGTTCCGCAAAAACACCTGCGCAACCGCAGCCTGCGTTTCACGCAGGCCAGGGTCATCGGCGGCGGCTCGTCGATCAACGCGCAAATCTACACCCGCGGCGCGGCCGCCGATTACGACGAATGGGCGCGCGACTACGGCGCCGAAGGCTGGTCGTACCGCGAGGTACTGCCATATTTCAAACGCGCTGAGAACAACCAGCGGTTCGCCAACGAGTACCACGGATATGGCGGGCCGCTCGGCGTCTCGAACCCCATCAGCCCGCTGCCCATCTGCGAGGCCTTTTTCCAGGCCGGGCAGGAACTGGGCATCCCCTTCAATCCGGATTTCAACGGCGAACGCCAGGACGGACTCGGCTACTACCAGTTGACGCAATTCAACGCGCGCCGCTCGTCGACGTCGGTAGCGTACCTCGATCCGGTTCGCGACCGCCGCAACCTGGCGGTGAGGCTGCAGTCTCAGGTGTTGCGCATCGCAATCGAGAAAGGTCGCGCGACCGGCGTCGAGCTTGCAACCGGCGGCTCGCGCACGCCCGAACGCCTGCATGCCGCGCGCGAAGTGATCATAGCCTGCGGCGCAATCGGCTCGCCCAGACTGTTGTTGCTGTCCGGCATCGGGCCGGCAGCGCATCTCGGCGTCGCGGGCATCAAAGCGGTCCACGACCTGCCCGGCGTGGGAGAGAACCTGCAGGACCATCTCGACCTGTTCGTGATTGCCGAATGCACCGGTGACCATACCTATGACAAGTACAATCGGCCGCTGCGCGCCGCTTGGGCGGGGCTCGAGTACCTGTTGCTGAAAAAGGGGCCGGTGGCCTCCAGCCTGTTCGAGACCGGGGGCTTCTGGTACGCAGAGCGGGGCGCGCGCTCGCCCGATATCCAATTCCACCTCGGGCTCGGCTCTGGCATCGAAGCCGGCGTGGCGAAAATGAAGAACCCCGGCGTCACGCTGAACAGCGCCTATCTGCGCCCGCGCTCACGCGGCACGGTGCGGCTGGCGAGCGCCGATCCTTCCGCCGCGCCTCTGATCGATCCGAACTACTGGTCCGAGTCGCGCGACTGCGAATTGGCCCTCGAGGGCCTGCGCCGGGCGCGCGAAATCATGCGGCAACCCGCGCTCAAGCGCTTCGTCATGGCCGAGCGCCTGCCTGGCGACGGCGTGACTACCGAGGCGGCGCTTTTCGACTACGCCTGCGCGCACGCCAAGACCGACCATCATCCGGTGGGCACCTGCCGCATCGGACCTCCAGAGCAAAGCACCAGCGTGGTGACGCCGGAACTGCGGGTGATCGGGATCGAGGGCCTGCGCATTGCCGACGCGTCGGTGATGCCCGCGGTGCCGTCCTCCAACACCAACGCGCCGGCCATCATGATTGCCGAAAAAGCGGCCGACCACATTCTCGGAAAACGGTAGGAAACGTCATGCAGATCAAACTTCCCCAGGCCGACGGCAGCCTCAAGGCTTATGTGTTGGCCAATGCTGCGCCGCCATTCGCCGAGGTGCGGCCGGCGCGCTGGAACCGCACGGCGTATGCCGCGGCGCACGTCGTGGTGGATCCGCGGCAAGACGGCGATCCATGGGACGGGCCGCCGTCTGTGGACTGGGAGGCCACGCTGCGCTTTCGCGAGCACCTATGGCGCCTGGGATTCAAGATCGCCGAGGCCATGGACACGGCGCAGCGCGGCATGGGTGTGGATTGGCCGACCGCGCTGGAACTGATCCGCCGCAGCGTCGCGCACGCCAGGACCATCCCGGGCGCGGATCTCGCCTGCGGTGTGGGCACTGATCAGTTGATTCCCGATTCGCGCACCACGATCGCGGACGTAATGCATGCCTACGAGGAACAGATTGAAGCCGTGGAAGCCGCCGGCGGGCGCATCATCCTCATGGCCAGCCGCGCGCTCGCCGCAGTTGCGAAAAGCCCCGAGGACTACCAGCGTGTGTACGGCGACCTGCTGCGCCAGTGCAAGGGTAAGGTCGTGCTGCATTGGCTCGGGGAGATGTTCGATCCGGAATTGAAAGCGTACTGGGGCACGACCGACATTGCCGAGGCCATGGACACGGTGCTCGACATCATCCGCGCGCATGCGCCGCGCATAGAGGGGATCAAGATCTCGCTGCTGGACGCGCGCTGGGAAATCGAGATGCGCCGGCGCCTGCCGCCGGGTGTGCTCATGTTCACCGGCGACGACTTCAACTACGACACGCTGATCGCCGGCGACGGCACCCACCATTCGCACGCGCTGCTCGGCATATTCGATCCGATCGCACCGGTTGCCGCGGCAGCCCTCGCGAGACTCGCCGCTGGCGACGCCGAGGGCTATCGGCAGACCATAGCGCCCACCATCCCCTTGTCGCGGGAAATCTTCCGCGCGCCGACGCGGCACTACAAGGCCGGGGTCATTTTTCTTGCCTGGCTCAACGGTCACCAGCACCACTTTGTCGCCGCCGGCGGCCTGCAGTCCGCGCGTTCTGTGCCGCACTATGCCCGCATCTTCGAGCTGGCCGACCGCAGCGGCGTGCTGACCGATCCCGGGCTCGCGGTCGCACGCATGCGCGCCTTCCTGCAGGTGCATGCCGGCATCGCATAATGGCATTGCCCGGACCCCCTGCCGCGCGACCGAATCCGAACATGCCTGCTACCTCAACGCGTACAAACTCGCGAGATCCGCGTTTCGTGGCCGCCGGTGAAGCCCTCACCGACTTCATCCGCACCGGACCCGATACCTGGATTTCGCGCGCCGGCGGCTCGGACTGGAACGTTGCCCGCGTGGTGGCTACCCTCGGGATTCCCAGCGCCTTTGCCGGATCAGTGAGCATGGATCGCTTTGGCGACGAGCTTGCCGAACTGAGCCGGGAAGCCGGACTGGACCAGCGTTTCCTGCAACGGGTCGGCAAGGCGCCGCTGCTCGCAATGGTGCACGAGACTTCGCCGCCGGCTTATTTTTTCGTTGGATCCGACAGCGCCGATCTGGCCTTCCAGCCGTCGCTTTTGCCCAGTGGCTGGCTCGACCACGCCGAATGGCTGCATTTGGGTTGCATCAGCCTCGCGCGGGAACCCCTTGCGCAGAAATTGCTGCGAATGCTGGATGCCGCCAAAGCGGCTGGAAGGAAAATCAGCTTCGACCCCAACTACCGCAACATCATGACCGAAGGCTTCGATCCCACGCTGCGTTACGTGGCGGAACGGGCCGACGTGATCAAGGTCTCCGACGAGGACTTGCGCGGATTGTTCCGGACGGACGATGTTGCCGGGGGTTTGGCGCGCCTGCGTGGATTCAACGCGTCGGCGCCGATCCTGCTCACGCGTGGCGCGGCAGGCGCGGAAATGCACGTCGGATCACGGGTGCTGCACCAGCCTCCCCCGGCGATCAATGTGGTGGATACGGTAGGCGCGGGCGATGCCAGTGTCGGCGGCCTGCTTTACAGCCTGATGATGCAGCCTCACGCGAATTGGGATGTTCATTTGCGATTCGCGGTCGCCGCCGGCAGCGCCGCCTGCCTGCAGGCCGGCGCCGTGCCCCCGGCCTTGTCCTCGGTCAACGCGCTCCTGAAGAAAATGTAGGCCTGCATGCCCGATTTCCGCAGCCGCCCGTTCCTGCTCGACCACATCCGCCACACCATGGCGTTTTACCATCCTCGCGCCATCGATCCGAACGGCGGCTTTTATCATTTCTGGCGCGACGACGGCACGATCTACGACACGGGCACACGCCATCTGGTGAGCAGCACCCGCTTCATTTTCAATTACGCCATGGCGCGCAGGCAGTTCGGCAATCCGGACTACCTCGGCGCCGTCCAGCACGGCCTGCTGTTTCTGCGCGCGCGCCACCGCAACCCTGCCACGGGCGGCTACGCCTGGCTGCTCGATGGCGCCGGGACACTCAACGGCACAAGGGTGGCCGACGGCACCAATCACTGCTATGGCCTGGCATTCGTACTGCTGGCGTACTCCCACGCCGTGATGGCCGGAGTCGAGGAAGTACGCCCGTGGATCGGCGAAACCTTCGAACTCATGGACCGGCGCTTCTGGTCACCCGAGTACGCCCTGTACGCCGACGAGGCCAGCGCGGACTGGTCGGCCGTGTCGCCCTACCGCGGACAGAACGCGAACATGCATGCCTGCGAAGCGCTGCTCGCCGCCTACGACGCAACCCGAGAGCCGCGATATCTCCAGCGTGCAGAAACCGTAGCCCGCAACATCACGGTGCGTCAGGCGGCGCTGGCCGGCAACATGGTATGGGAACACTACCAGTCCGACTGGTCGGTGGACTGGGAGTACAACCGGGACGACAAGTCCAACATCTTCCGGCCCTGGGGTTACCAGCCCGGCCACCTGACCGAGTGGGCCAAGCTGCTGCTGATCCTCGAGCGCCATCGCCCGCACCTGCAGGCCGCGGACTGGCTGTTGCCCCGCGCCGTGGCGTTGTTCGACGCAGCCATGGCGGCCGCCTGGGATGAAGAAAATGGCGGCATCGTCTACGGGTTCGCTCCGGACGGAAGCCTCTGCGACGGCGACAAGTACTTCTGGGTGCAGGCCGAGTCCCTCGCCGCCGCAGCACTGCTGGCCCACAGGACCGGAAATGAGCAATACTGGGGATGGTATGACCGCATCTGGGAATACTGCTGGCGGCACTTCGTCGACCATGAATACGGCGCCTGGTACCGCATTCTGACCCGGGACAACCGCAAGATAAGCGACGAAAAAAGCCCGGCGGGAAAGACCGACTATCACACCATGGGAGCGTGCTACGAAGTGCTTAACGTCGTGCGCGACTGACCGGTACGAGAGGAGAACGCGATGGCCAACGTGCAGAAAATGAATCACCGCAGTGCCAGGCGGCCCAAATCTGAAAAACCCAATCCGCGCCGCGTGACGGGCATCGTACTCTGGGCAGTGGGAATCGCCGTCGGCATCTTCGGCGGAGACTACGGCCTCCTGGCCGCACTTGTACTCGTAGTGATCGGATTCGTCCTGTTCCTTTCGAACCCCGGCGGAGAGAAAAAATAGGGGCGAGGGGCGAGGGCGAGAGGCGAGGGCGAGGGCGAGGGGCGAGGACGAGGGACGAGGGACGAGGGGCGAGGGGCGAGGGACGAGGGAAAGAGAAAGGTCTTGTCTCTCGTCCCTCGTCTCTCCTCTTTTGCCTTCTGGAACCTTGACCGGCACTGCGGTCTAACGGTCATCACACACAACCACGCCCGGAGGTAAACCATGCGCAAGACAACTCTCATGATCGCAGCAGCAGTCCTGACGTTTGCGTTCGCCGCTGCCTCGAATCTGTCGATGGCCGGGGAAACGACGGCAAAGGACGTTGGCCGGAAACTCGACGAGGCCGGCGCCGCGATCAAGGACTACAGCGTCGAACAGCGCGACGAAGCGGTGAAGAATGCGAAGGGCGCGCTCGACGAACTCGACGCCAGGATCAACCGCCTTGCGGGCGACATCGACGCCAAATGGGACAAGCTCGATGCGTCCGCGCGCAAGAAAGCCTATGAGTCCATGGACAAGTTGCGCAAGGAGCGCAATGACGCCGCAGAATGGATGGGCGCACTGAAGCACAGTTCGAAGGAAGCCTGGGGCGAAGTGAAGAACGGCTTCGTCAAGAGCTACGACGCGTTGGCGAACAGCTTCTCGAAAGCGAAGGAAGAGTTCTGACGCGACTGCGTCACGGAGCGAAAAGGTGAAAGGTGAAAGGTGAAAGTAAAGGCCTGGAGCCTCAGGCTTTTGAACTTACTTTTACCTTTAACCTTTCCCCTTTCACCTTTTGTTGCGTGTCACGGCTATGATGTCCCGACGCGGTACATTTCGAATTCCGCGGGAGGAAACAACCCATGCATGATCTGGTGATTCGCGGCGGCACCGTTGTCGACGGGACCGGCGGCGCGCCACGCGTTGCCGACGTCGCAGTGGACGGAGACAAAATCGTCGCGCTGAGTGCGGGCATCGGCAAGGGCCGCCGCGAGATCGATGCCAGGAACCTGCTGGTAACCCCCGGCTTCGTCGACATTCACACCCATTACGACGGCCAGGCCACCTGGGATCCCTACCTCACGCCTTCATCCTGGCACGGCGTCACCACCGTGGTGTTCGGCAATTGCGGCGTTGGCTTCGCGCCGGTGCGCAAGGGCGCCGCGCCCTACCTGATCAACCTCATGGAAGGCGTCGAAGACATTCCCGGCACGGTGCTGGCCGAGGGCGTGAAGTTCGACTGGGAATCCTTCCCCCAATTCCTCGACAAGCTTGATGCCACGCCCAAGGTGATGGACATCGGCGCGCAGGTACCGCATGCGGCGTTGCGTTTCTACGTGATGGGCGATCGCGGCGCGGACCATGCCACGCCGCCCACCGATGACGAAATTCTGCGGATGGGCGTGCTGCTCGAAGAAGCGTTGAACGCGGGGGCGCTCGGATTCACGACATCGCGCACCATCAAGCATCGCGCCGCCGACGGACGCTCCACGCCGAGCCTGTCCGCGCGCGAACCGGAACTGTTCGGGCTGGCGCAGGCGATGAAGCGGGCGGGCCGCGGCGTCATTGAAGTCAATTCCGACTTCGGCCCCGGGGAATTCGAAATCCTTAGGGCGGCGGCGGAAGTTTCCGGCCGGCCGCTGTCGGTCCTGCTGTTGCAGGTCAATAATGCACCCGAGCTCTGGCGCGAAACTCGCACGCAAATCCATGCCGCGCGCAAGGCGGGCATCGAAGTCAACGGCCAGGTGGGCTGCCGGCCAATCGGCGTGCTGATGGGGCTCGAAACGACGATCCATCCGTTCTCGTCGCACCCGGCATGGCTGGCGATGAGCGAACTTTCTCCCGCGCAGCGCTACGAAAGGTTGCAACGCGATCCGGAACTGCGGAGCAGGCTGATCGAGGAACGGCCTGGCGACGAGCATACGAAACGCATCGAGGCGGCGTTCCCCCGAATTTACGTGATGGACGATGCCTACGACTACGAACCGCATCCGTCCATCAGCCTTGCCGGACTCGCGAAATCTTCCGGAAGGAGCCCGTGGGCGCTCGCGCTTGAGGCGATGATGGAGAGCGGCGGCAAGCAGTTGCTGTCGGAGGCCTTTGAAAACTATACCGAAGGCAATCTCGACAACATCCGCGAAATGCTGGCCGACGAAGCCACCGTCATGGGCATTGCCGATGGCGGTGCGCACGTATGCACCGTCTGCGACGCAGGTTCACCCACTTTCCTGCTCACGCACTGGGCCCGCGATCGCAAGCGCGGAGAACGGTTGCCCATCGAGTTTCTGGTGCGCAAGCACACCCGCGACACCGCATCGTCTTACGGC
>JBKJUC010000003.1:0-12390 GCA_046590325.1 Burkholderiales bacterium
CGGCAATCACTGGCAGCTACGATGACTTCGGAGAGCTTTGCCCGGGCGGTGTAGTTCTGGTAGGCGGGAAGTGCGGTGGCGGCGAGGATGCCGATGATGGCGACGGTAATCATCAGCTCGATAAGGGTAAACCCTGCGAGTTTTCTGGTATTCATTTCGGCTTTCATGACGCTTGCGTGCGCTCCGGCTGGCGGTCGCTACTACTACGCAGGACTTGTGCCATTGCGCCGCAAAAGGCGCCACGCATATCGGGTTACGAATTTATCGTCCGGCAAGGTATTGTTTCGTCATGCGATTCAGCGCAAGGACGATTGACGGCGCGAGGCACTTGCGAAACAGTTGCGGTTCGCACCCTCATGCAAATGTCGTGAAATGGAGACGTCGAACAGTGCCGCGTCGTTGCATCGTTGCAGGTTGGTGCAAAGCCGGCGCGAATCGCTTTTCGGCCTTGTGATTCGGAGCGATTCTCGGCGCAATCAGGCGGGGAAGGCGGATTCGCTATCGACTGCCAGCGGGACTCGATCAGGTCTGGTGCAGGGTTTCAGGAAGCGGATGCACTTTGCCAGGCGCGTACCCTGTCCATGCCGATGTTCGCGCCGCAGAGGACCACCACCACGTTGTCGCCGGCTTTGCACGGGATCTTTCCTTCCGATAGCGCCGCGACGGAACAGGAAGCAGCCGGCTCCGTCAGCAGTTTTTCCAGATCCAGGATCTCAAGCAGGGCACCGATGGCAGACCGGTCGGAAACCGTGATCAGGTCGGTGACGTAGCGTGAAACAGTTTCAAACTGAAACTTCTCTGTCTTGCGTGCGCCCAGAGTTTCCGCGATCGAGGTAATGGCGGGCAACTCGACGATCCTGCCTGCCCTGTAGCTTTGGTACATCGAGTCCGCCCCTTCAGTTTCCACGCCGACGACCTTCGTCGATGGAGAAAAGTGCTGGACCGCGGAAAGGATCCCGGAGATAAGCCCGCCGCCGCCGATGGAGGCGACGATCAGGTCAGGTTCGAGCTGTTGCAGTATTTCAGGAACCAGCGTGCCCTGGCCGGCCATTACGCTCGCGTTGTCGAACGGATGGATATACACGCGCGCCGTATCGCGCGCGATACTGGCCGCCAGCTGGTTCGCGTCGTCCCAGGCAGCGCCGTGGATGACGACTTCAGGCCCCAGGCGCCGGATCGCAGCCAGTTTCGCTTCGGTTGCGGACTCAGGCAGATAGATGGATGCGGGTATACCGAGCTTTGCCGCAGCATGGGCGATCGCAAGCCCGTGATTGCCCCCCGAGGCCGTGACCACGCCGAGCCTGCGCTGGTCCGCCGAAAGGCGGGTAAGCGCGCTGAATGCGCCACGCACCTTGAAGGAATGCGTCGGCTGCAGGGTTTCCAGTTTGAAATGAATATTCGCCCCCAGCCTGCGGCTGAATTCCTCTGAACGGATCAGGGGGGTCGGCGCCAGATGGGGACGAAGGCGCGCGGCGGCGGCTTCGATATCGAGTCTTGGTATCAGCATCGCGGATTTCCATGGCCGCGCGGGCGGGCTGACAGCCCAGCATGCGCGAATCGATCAGCCGCGCGATCCGGTTCTGCGCCTGCGCTCGCTCATTGGCGCCACGTCGCTGGTGCGGCGATCGGCGATTCCGGCCCTCCGGATAAGGTCGTTCCAGAACGTGTCGCTCTTTTCCGATTTGAAGGATACGTATAACGCCACTTGCTCGGGATAGGCCTCGTTCGAACCGAGCCTCGGCAGGTGGCGTACCGGCGATTTCCTCACGAAGTTCTGCCGGTCCGCTTCCCAGGCATGCAGAATGGTATGCCAGAGCGATCGTTCGAAGGGGTCGTCCTCCTCTTCGAACCCGTACTGCCACTTGAGGAAGGAAATTTCGACCGGGGTCAGATTCTTGCCACTGAATTCAATGCTCATGATGGCCTCATTGCGTCCCGATGATATGCCTTATGACGCGAATGATAGGGGAAAATTCAATGTGACGGCGAGATTACACATGCCAGCCTGCGCCGGGGTGCGAGCGGCCGGGGCCGGTGCAAAGACAACTGATCCAGGGTAAGGAGGAAGATGCCGCATGGCATCCCCCTCCCGGTATTGCCGCTTCGAAACAGCCGGAGCGATAGGCCTGTTGTCCCTAGTTTGCTTTTGCCGCCTTCCCGCCGTTGTCTTCCGATTGCCAGCCGCCACCCAGCGCCTTGAACAGGTCGGCGGTCGCGCTCAGTTGCGCGCGTTGCGCTTCCAGCCGGTTGAGTTCGGCGTCGAGCAGCGCGCGTTCCGCGATCAGCACTTCCAGCAGGCTGGCGATCCCGTTGTCGTAGCGCAACTGGGCCAGGTCTAGCGAACTCTTCAACGCATCGCGCCGTACCGTTTCCGCATCCAGCGATTCGCGCGCCTTGCGCTGGATCACCAGCGCGTCTAGCGCATCCTTGAACGCCCGCTGGATCAAGGATTGGTACTGCGTCAGCACCTGCTGTTCACGCGCTTGCGCGACGGCGACCTGCGAACCGGTACGACCTGCGTCGAAGATGGTCTGGGCCGCCGAGGCGGAAAACTGCCAGATACGCGAAGGCGCCTTGAACAGGTCGCCGAGAGAACTGCTTTCGACACCGAACAGACCGGTCAGCGAGATCGAAGGGTAATAAGCGGCCTTTGCCAGGCCGATGCGCGCGTTGGCCGAAACCAGGGACTGTTCCGCGGCGCGGATGTCGGGGCGGCGCTCCAGTACATCGGAAGGCAGGCCGGAAGGAACCGGCGGCGGTGCTGTAAGCGCCTCGATCGCCGTGCCGCGGTCCATGGGTTTTGTGACGATATCGCGCGGGCTGCTGCCGATGAGGACGGCCAGCGCCGTTTCCTGCTGCGCAAGCTGGCTTTCGATCGTCGGCAGCAGTGCCTGGGCCTGCGCAGCGTCAGCTTCGCTCTGTTTCAGATCGAACTCCGAGGCGACGCCGGCTTCGAAGCGTTTGCGCGTTAAAGCCGTCGAAGCCAGCCGGGAGGAAACCGTGCGCTTGGTGACTTCAACCTGGGCATCCAGCGCGCGCAGGTTGAAGTAGCTGCGCACGACGTCGGTGACCAGCGTGAGCCGCACCGCATCGCGGTTGAATTGCGACCCAAGCAAGTCGGCCCTCGCGGCTTCCGTGGCGCGACGATACTTGCCCCAGAAATCGATTTCGTAGGCCGCATTGAGCGTTGCGCGATAGCTGCTGAACTCCGGATCGGAAGCTGGAGGAGCGCCCAGCAGGCTGTTCTGGCTGGCGCGGTTACGTGATGCCGAGCCGTTGGCGGTCACGCCCGGAATCTGGTCCGCGCGGGCGATGCCGAGGCCGGCCCGTGCTTCGGCAACGCGCGCGATCGCCTGGCGCAGGTCCAGGTTCTGCAACAGGGCCTCGTCCACCAGCTTGTCGAGTACCGGGTCGTTGTAGGTCTTCCACCAGGTTGCCGAAACCAGGTCGGCTGCGGTTGGGCCAGGCCATTGCTCCGGCATGTCGGTTTGCGGACGCTTGTAATCGGGGCCTACGGTCATGCAGCCCGCCAGCGCGGCAAGCATCAGCGTCGCGGCAAGTGTGCGAGGGCTGGTCATGACGGCGCTCCTTCTTCTCCGGCAGTCGTACCCTGCTGCGTGCTATGGCGATGCGGCGTTCTCGCCGCCCGCTCCCCGGCCGCGCGGTGATGTTCGATCTCGGCCCGGATCTGCGAGGTGGATCGTTTCTCGGTCAGGTGCCGGTCCGTGATCAACTTGAAGAACAGGGGCACGAAGAAAATGGCCAGGAAGGTTGCGGCAATCATGCCACCCATGACACCCGTTCCGACTGCGACCCGCGCGCCGGCGCCGGCGCCGCTGGAGAAGGCCAGCGGCATCACGCCGAGAATGAAGGCGAGCGAAGTCATCAGGATCGGACGGAACCGCAGTCGCGCTGCTTCCACCGCCGCCGCGGAAGGCGACAGTCCTTCATTGTGCTTTAGCGATGCGTATTCCACGATCAGGATCGCGTTCTTCGCCGCCAGGCCAAGCAGCGTCACCAGGCCGATCTGAAAATACACGTCGTTGGTAAGGTGGCGCATGTAGACCGCTGCAAGCGCGCCGAAGGTGCCGAAAGGCAGCGCCATCATCACCGACAGCGGCAGCGACCATTTCTCGTACTGCGCGGCCAGGATCAGGAACACCATGATGGCGGCAAGGCCGAGCGCCAGCGTCGACGTGCCGCTGGACTTCTTTTCCTGGAAGGACGCGCCGCCCCAGTCGTAGCTGAAATCCGCGGGCAGGACTTCGCCGGCGATTTTCTCGACCACCTGGATGGCCTGGCCCGACGACACGCCCGGCGCGCCCTGGCCCAGCAGCTTTACAGAAGGCAGGTTATTGAAGCGATCGAGCGAGTCCGGGCCCGACGTATAGGCGACTTTCGCCAGCGCCTTGATCGGGACCATTTGTCCGCCGTCCGAGCGAACGTAGAGCTCTCCCACCGAATCTGGCCGGTTGCGATAGCCCGGTTCGGCGGACATCAGCACCTGCCAGGTGCGGCCGAACTTGTTGAAGTCGTTCACGTAGTAATAGCCGAGCGTGGCCGACAGGGTGCCGAAGATCTCGTTAAGCGGCACGCCGAGCGCCTTGGCCTTTTCGCGGTCGACGTCCACGCTCAGTTGCGGAACGCCGGACCGCCACAGGGTCTGCACGCCTGCGAGCTGTGGATCCTGGTTGGCGGCTGCCAGGAACTTGCCCATTTCCTGGGCCAGGCGCTGGGGTCCGCCCTCGCCGCGGTTCTGAATGTAGAACTCGAAACCGCCGGCGTTGCCGAGGCCGAATATCGGCGGCGGCGCGAAGGCCAGCACCAGGCCTTCCTTGATGTGCGCCGTCTTCATGAAGTAATCCTGCAGCAGTTGCTTGGTGCCGACGCCGGGACGTTCGTCCCAGTGCTTCTGGGTGACGAAAATGGTGGCCGCGTTGTTGCGAAAGCCGCCGCCGATGAAATCGAGGCCCGTGAAGCCGATCGCGTAGTCGTTTGCGGGATGGGATTTGATCGCCTGCAGGACTTCGTTGACCACCTTGTCAGTGCGCTGCAGTGTCGCGCCATCCGGCAGGAACACCGCGCCGATGTAGTAGCCCTGATCCTCGTCGGGCACGAGACTGCCCGGAGTGATGCGCCAGAGGAAGGCGGTGATTGCGACCATGCCGGCGAACAACAGCAGGCCGATGATGCCGCGGCGGATCATCCACGCGGCGCCGCTGGTGTAGCGGGTGGTAACCCGCTTGAACCAGTTGTTGAACCAGGTGAAGAACCGGCCTGGCGGACGATGCTGTCGTTTCAGCAGCAGTACGCAGAGGCTGGGTGTGAGCGTCAGCGCGATGATGCCGGACAGGACCACCGCGATGGCGATGGTCACCGCAAACTGGCGATACAGCTCGCCGGTAAGGCCGCCGAGGAAGGCGATGGGCACGAACACCGCGCACAGCGTGAGCACGATGGCGATGACCGGACCGGAGACTTCGCGCATCGCCTTTATGGCCGCCTCGCGTGCCTCCAGTTGCTCCTCGTGCATGATGCGCTCGACGTTTTCCAGGACGACGATGGCGTCATCGACGACGATGCCGATGGCGAGCACCATGCCGAACAGTGTCAGCGTATTGATCGAATAGCCGAGCATGAACAACCCGGCGAAGGTGCCGATAAGCGATACCGGCACCGCTGCAAACGGGATCAGCGTCGCGCGCCAGTTCTGCAGGAACAGGTAGACCACCAGGAACACCAGCGCCATCGCTTCGAGCAGCGTCTTCACCACTTCGCGGATGGATACCTTCACGAAGCGCGTGGTGTCGTACACGTTCTGGTACTCCATGCCGGCAGGAAAGCGCTTGCCGATATCCTGCATCACCTTGTCTACGTTATCCGCGACTTCCAGCGCGTTGGCGCCGGGCTGCAGGAAAATACCCAACAGCGCGGACTGCCGGCCGTTGACGCGGCCGATGAAATCGTAGTCCTTCGAGGCAAGTTCGATGCGCGCCACGTCCTTCAGGCGCAGCGCCGAGCCGTCCGGGTTTGACCGGATGATGATGTTCTCGAACTCACGGGGCTCGGAAAGGCGGCCTTTGGTGGTGATTGTGTAAACCAGTTCTTGCGCCCCCCCGGTCGGCGCCTGTCCGACCTTGCCCGCGGCGAACTGCGCGTTCTGCTCGTTCAGCGCGCGCACCAGGTCGGAGGTGGTGACCTTCAGCTGGGTCATGCGGTCCGGCCGCAGCCAGATGCGCATGGCGTAGTCCTTGGCGCCGAAGATCTGCACGTTCGTCGTGCCGGGCACGCGCTTGATGGTGTCGAGCACGTTCAGCGTGACGAAGTTGCTGACATAGAGGTCGTCGTAAGTGCCGTCCGGGGAGTTGAACGCCAGCACCTGCAGGAACGAAGTGGAATTCTTTTCCGCGGTCACCCCCTGGCGCCGTACTTCCTCCGGCAGGCGAGCTTCGGCCTGCTTGACGCGGTTATTGACGTTGAGCGCGGCCTGATCAATGTTGGTGCCGATTTCGAATGTGACGTTGATTTCCACCACGCCGTTGGAGGACGAGTTCGAGGCCATGTAGAGCATGTTCTCGACACCGTTGATCTGGTTTTCCAGCGGTGCGGCGACGGTCTGCTCGAGGACTTCCGCGGAAGCGCCAGGGTAGACGGCGCGCACTGTCACTACCGGCGGCGCGATTTCGGGATATTGGGCAATCGGCAGTACCCGCATCGCAGCCAGGCCGGCGAGCACCATGAAGATCGAGATGACCACCGCGAAAATCGGGCGGTCGATGAAGAATCGGGAAAACATTGGGCAGGACTCCGCGGTTGGGTGGCGGCTGGGTTACTTGTTCGCCGGGACGGCTTCGGTCTTTCCCTGTGCCTCGGGCTTTTCCGCCGGTGCGGATGCCGCAGCCGGATCGGCAGGCTTCGCCTGCGCCCCCGCGGACGGGAGCTGCGTAATTTTTACGGGTTTACCGGGCGCGGCCTTGACCATGCCGTCGACGATGACCTGATCGCCGGCCTTGAGGCCGCCGGTGATGATCCAGTCCTGGCCCGACCAATCGCCTACCTGGATCGCGCGCGGCTCGACCAGGCCTTGCGGGTTGACTGTCAATACGATTTTGGTGCCGGGCCCTTCAAGGACCGCGCGTTGCGGAATTGCAATGGCGCTGGGGCGCACGCCGCCGGACAGCGTTACGCGGGCGAACTGGCCTGGGCGCAGCAGTCCCTGGGGATTGGCGATGACCGCGCGGGCTTCGATAGTGCCGGTCTCGGGATTGACGCGTACGTCGGTGAAATCCACCTTGCCCGGTCGTACATATTCGCTGCCGTCCGCGAGCGTGAGTTTGACGTCGAACTTGCCGTCCTTGGGCAGCCTGAGCGTGCCGTCGGCCATCGCCCGCGTGAACTTCAGATGCTCCGATTCGGTGAAACTGAAAATCACATGGACAGGATCGATCTGCGAAATCTTGGTGAGCAGCGTCTGCTGTGCCTGCACCAGGCTGCCTTCGGATTGCAGTGCGCGGCTGGTGTAGCCGGAGATTGGTGCCTCCACCCGCGTATAGGAAAGATTCAGGCGGGCCTCGGTGACAGCCGCCTGTGCGCCCTTCAGATTTGCGATGGCAATCTGTTCGGCGGAAGCCGCGTCGTCATAGTCCTTCTGGCTGACCGCGCGGGCCTCGAACAGCGGCTTCAGGCGTCCCGCATTTCGTTTGGCGAGATCTAGATTGGCCTGGGCACTGGCCAGCGCGGCGTCCGCGCGGCCCAACGCGGCGCGAAACGGCTCCGGGTCGATGGTAAACAGGCTCTGGCCCGCGGCAACTCGCGCGCCTTCGGTGTAATTCCACTTTTCCAGGATGCCCGAGACGCGCGGCCTCACTTCGACTTCGCGCACGCCCGCGATCTGGGCGACATACTCGTAGCTGGCCGGCATGTCTTGCGGTTGCGCAACCACGATTACGACTTCCGGGGGCGGCCGTGCACCGGCCTGGGGTGGCGATTTCTGGCAGGCCGTCAGGGCGGCCAGGACGAGAACGGCGATGGTGCCGCGAATTGCAAGCGAGGACGAAACGTGCACTTGAAACTCCCTGTGATATCTCTGGAGACGGGCCTATTCCGAAGGCGGCGCACATTAGCGCACCGTCATCTAATGAAGGCGCGAGTTTACTTACATACAACAATGTATGTAAAGTACGATCTTGCTGTAATGGTTGTAACGAGACCGGGCAAATCGCCGCCCGGTTTCCGCTATGACATTGCCTTACTGGCCCGGTTCGAGGCCCGCGGGGAGGAGGAGAGAATATATGGTCAGGAGAACCAAGGAAGAAGCGCTCGAAACCCGCAACCTCATCCTGGATACGGCCGAACAGGTGTTCCTGGAAAGGGGCGTGTCGCGCACGTCCCTGGAAATGATCGCCGCGGCTGCGGGCCTGACCCGCGGCGCGATCTACTGGCACTTCCGCAACAAGGCGGACCTGTTCGACGCAATGATGAGCCGGGTAGTGCTACCGATGGAAGAAATGGCGGCGCGCGCCAGCGACAGCGACCTTGATGATCCCGTCGCCCATGTGCGCGCCTGCGCGCTGAACGTGCTCGACCATCTGACCACCAATCCCCAGTGCCAGCGCGTGTTCGAGATCTGCTGTCACAAGGTCGAATACGTCGACGAGATGATGCAGGTGCGGCAACGCCATATCGAGGCCCGCAACAACTGCTTGCAGCACATGGAGCGCGGATTGCGGAATGCCGCGAAGAAAGGCCTGCTCGCGCCGTCTGTGAATCCGCGGCTGGCCGCGGTGGGTTTGCATGCGCTGGTGGACGGCCTGATCATGAACTGGGTGCTGGACCCGAAGTACATGCCGCTTGCCCGGGAAGCCAAGATCCTGGTTGACCAGTATCTGGATCAGCTTCGGGCCGCGCCCCAAAAACGGGCGCCCGGCGGCGGCGCGCTGCGCAAGGCTGTTCTGGGCACCGTCCAGCGCGACTAGTCAGTTCCGGCCAGTGTGCCCGTAAGCTGTACCGCACGGCCAACGGCGTCGCGCGCCGTCACTTGACCGTGGGCGCGCAGCTTCCGCCACTGGCCATTCAGGTTGCGGACGCGGAATTCTCCGCGAAATACGGGAGCGCGCCCCTTGAATGCGGCGATGACCGCCTCGCGCAATCCTTCCCGGTCGTCAGGGTGAAGGATTTCCGCGAACCGGCGCGCGGTTGTGTTTGCCGGCTCCTGACGGTGCCCGGTCAGCGATTGCCATTGCCGGCTGATGATGATCTCGCCTGACGGGACGTGCCAGTCGAACAGCGCCAGTTGCGCGCCCTCAAGGGCGAGTTGCAACCTTTCCTCGCTCCTTCGCAATGCTTCTTCCGCATTGCGCCGTTCCGAGATGTCCTCGACCGTGCAGACATGGCCGATAAGTTTGCCCTCGTCGCGAATCTGGGCCGACTTGATCGTCACCCAGACCACGTTGCCATTGCGGTGCAGGAACCGGTGCTCGGAAGAGAACGGCGAATTGTGGCTGATTGCCTGCATCCAGGCCGCCTGGACACGTTCGCGATCGTCGGGATGCAGCGCCCCTTGCCATCCCGAACCGGCAATGGCTTCGGCCGGAAGATTGGCAATGCGTTCGAAGGCGGCATTGGCATGGCTGCATGCGCCCGCGGCATTGGTGACGAACATCCCCAGGGGCGAGGCGTCATTCATCGCCTGCAAGGCGGCAGATGACTCGCGCGCGTGACGTTCCGCGGCCTCGCGTGAACTGGTTTGTCCGGTGAGACGCAGCAGCGTCCGGCCCAGCAGCAGCGCCAGCGCGGCCATTGTCACCACCAGTGCCGCCGCGCGCGCGCGCATCCACGCGGCAACATTGTCCGATTGCGCCTGCAGTCGCTCTCGGGCGGCGGCGACTTTCTTCTGCTGCCCGTCAATCGCAGTGTCGAGCGTTTTGAGGATGCGCACGGCCAGCGGGTCGCCGTGTCCGGCCCGGAGGGTCCGCAGTATGACCTGCATGCTGTCGCGGTCGCCTTCACCGGCACTGCGCTTGACGACCAGCGGCGAGAGTTGGCTATCGAGCCAGCGCACGGTCAGCGCCGCCGCTTCGTCCAGCAGCGACCGCATAGTTTCGTCCGCCCCCACGCGCTGCTGCGCCTCCGAAACCGCCGCGGGAAAAAGGTTCGAGGCATTGCGGTATTGGGCGAGTTCTTCCTTATTGCCGGTCAGCAGATAGCCCCGCATACCCGACTGCATGCCGAGGATGATGTGTGGCAATCCCGCCAGTGCCGCCTGCGTTTGCGCTTCCTCCTGCAATCGCACGATGGCCTGATCGAGGTTGCGCGATGCGCCGATGGCAAACAGGTCGAGGGCGAACAGCGCGCCGAGGACGGCAAGAATGGCCAGGACGGGGCGGGTCAGGACAGGCTTGAGATTCATGCTTCGGAGTCTTCCAGTCACGCGCGCATTTCGCCAACGCATTTCAATTTTTCATCTGGCCGCCAACGCCTAGCGCCAGGATTGATCAAATTTCACAAGCGATCCAGCGGCGATTCGCGCACGGCGCTGGCCTCTAACCTCGTGCACGTCGGATATTGCACCAAGTTGATGCGCGGGGGAGGTGCAGCGCACCAGCTTTCGACCGTGCAAGTCTACACCCTGCGCTAAGGCATTGTTTTTCTAGCCTAAGAGCTTTGGCACGAGGGTTGCACTACGAGTCCCAACGAATGGGGATACAGGGTCGCTGCAAATCTTGGTCGGAATCGGAAACGTGATGAATGTCTCGAGTTGCATCAAGGAAATCGCCCGGGCGGACGGTGCCCACGACCTGGCAGAGCAGGATGCCCACGACCTTTTCGCCGCCATGCTCGACGGCGGAGTCGCTGACCTCGAACTTGGCGCCTGCCTGACGGCATTGAGGATGAAGACCGAGTCGACGGTGGAACTGCTCGGTTTCTACCGGGCGGCATCCGAGCGGATCTATGCGTTGCGCCCACCCTCAACGGGGCTGCGGCCGCTGGTTTTCAGCAGCTACAGCGGCGCCCGCCGGGAAGCCAACCTGCTGCCACTGCTGGCCCTGCTGCTGCAAAGAATAGGCGTTCCGGTGCTGGTGCACGGGACGCTGGAAGGCGGTGGGCGAATTGCCAGCGCCTATATCCTGAGGGAGCTGGGGGTATTGCCCTGCGGTTCGCTGGCGCAGGCGCAAAAGGCGCTCGACGACGATTTGCTTGCATTCGTGCCCACGGCGGTGCTTTGTCCCGGCCTGGCCAACTTGCTGGCGCTGCGCAACAGGCTCGGAATCCGCAATCCGGCCCACAACCTGGTGAATCTGCTGGATCCCTTTGAAGGCGCGGGGCTGCGCGTCATCAGCGCAGGCGAGAACTCTTACTTGGCGAAGATCGAGGCCTTCCTGGTCGCAACCGGCGTCGATGCCCTGCTGCTGAGGAGCACGGAAGGGGAGGCCTTCGCTAATCCCAGACAGCGTCCAAAGATCCTTTTCTACCGCCAGGGCGAACCCGCGGCGCTGTTCGAGGAAGAAATGGCGCCCGCGCGTACGTTGCCGAGCGAGCCCGCCAGCATCGAGGCGGCGGCAACGGCGGCCTGGATCCGCCAGGCCCTGGCCGGAGAGGTGCCTGTTCCGCATCCGCTGGTGAACCAGCTCGCCTGCTGCCTTCACGCGTCCGGGTACACCGACGACATGAACCAGGCCAAGGCCATCGCGGCAGTCGAAGCGGGCGGTCTGATTCCTGCCGGCCGCGTCCGTGGTGGCGAAGGCTCTCTGCCCCGGGTTGTCGGCTGAACGCAGCCGACATTCTCCCGCCCTTCCTTATGAAATCACGACTCGAGGTGCCGCCGTTGTCTGCTGCAGTTCCTGTGCGTCTGGGCAACACTTTGGGGAAGCCGCTATTACAACTGCGCCTCGGACATGCCAGTGCGGCGGTCGCGGGCAAGAACAACGAGGATTTCTACGGCATTGTTACGCCCGCCGAGGAGCCCGAAGCCACATCGCGGGGAATCGCCGTTGCCCTGGCAGATGGGGTGAGCGGCAACGGCGATGGCCGGCTGGCGTCTGAAACCACGGTAAAGAGCCTGTTGCGGGATTTCTACGGTGCTCCGGTGACCTGGAATATTCCGCACGCACTCGACAAGTTGTTGCGCGCGACCAACGACTGGCTGCTGACGGCCAACTCGAGGCATCCTCATCACGAAGCGGCCGTCAGCACACTTAGCATGATGCTTTTCAGGGGTAACTATTACTATATGGCCCACGTCGGCGACACACGGGTTTACCGGCAACGCCGCGGCGTCTTCAAGCAGCTCACCACGGACCACACGTGGCAGCGCAGCGACATGCGCCACGTGCTCAAGCGTGCCGTGGGACTGGATAGCCACCTGGTGGTCGACTACACGGACGGCGAACT
>JBKJUC010000007.1:0-14099 GCA_046590325.1 Burkholderiales bacterium
TTACAGCGGGCACCCGTTCAAGTTCTACCGCGAAGAGTTTTCCTCGGTGGTGCGCACGCCGCTGGCAAAAATCCTGCCGCCGGCTCCTGAGGAGGGATTCAGGCAGCAGATGCTGGCTGGCGTCATCGAGTCAGTGCGCATGCAGAAGACCGGCAGCGGCCGGATGATGGTCATGATCCTGTCCGACGGTACCGCGCGCGTGGAAGTGGTTGTCTACGACGAGGTGCTCGACCGCCATCGCAACCTGGTGCGCGAAGACTCCGTGGTGTTGATCGAAGCGAAAATCCGTTCCTTCCGTCGTGGCGGTGAAGAGGGGACGGACAACGTGGTGATGCGCATTTCCGCAGAGAAGATCCACGATCTGGCGGGCGTACGCGCCCGCTTTGCCCGGTCGCTCAAGCTGTCCATGAACGGAGCGGCGGACGCCAAGATGCTGAAGAAGGTACTGGAACCCTACCGCAACGGCAGCCTGCGGGTGTCGGTGTGCTACACCAATGGCAGCGCCGCCGCCGAATTCGATCTGGGCGAGACCTGGAAGATCCGGCCGGAGGACGGCCTCATCGCCGACCTCAATAAGTGGCTTGAACCGAAAAACGTCCAGGTAGTCTATTCCTAGGTCTGTTTGCCACAGAGGTCACAGAGGACACAGAGAAAAGAAATTCGGGAACTGACGGGATGTCCGTGGTTCACATGCCGCGGTTTTATCCCTTTCACAATTTTCCGATTTACCACCATTCCATTTTTTAAGTTGCGATTTTTGACCTCCTCTGTGACCTCTGTGGCGAAATGAATTTGACTGAGACTTTAGATACCTTGTGGACGTTCTAGATTCTTTTCATCCGGCGGTAGCCAAGTGGTTCCGCCGCACCTACACCGCGCCGACTGAACCGCAGATTCAGGCCTGGCCGGCGATCGCCTCGGGCAAGCACGCGCTGATCGCCGCGCCGACCGGTTCCGGCAAGACTCTCGCTGCTTTCCTGGCCACCATCGATGCGCTGGTGCGCCTCGGCGTGCGGGGCGAGCTGCGGGACGAAACTCATGTTGTCTATGTTTCGCCGCTGAAGGCGTTGTCCAACGACATCCAGAAAAACCTGGATGAGCCCCTGGCTGGCATCCGCAGGGAATTGTTCGAATCGGGTTTGCCGGATGTGGACATCCGCACCGTGGTGCGCACCGGCGACACGCCGCAAGCGGACCGCGAGCGCATGCGGCGCAAGGCTCCGCATATCCTGGTCACCACGCCCGAATCGCTCTACATCCTGTTGACCAGCGACTCCGGACGCAAGATGCTGGGCAATGTCCGCACCGTGATCGTGGATGAAATCCACGCGCTCGCGCCGAACAAGCGCGGTGTGCACCTGTCGCTTTCGCTGGAGCGCCTGCAACACCTGACCGGCGGGCGTCTGACGCGGGTCGGCTTGTCCGCAACCCAGAAGCCGATTGAAGAAGTGGCGCGCTTCCTGGTCGGGCGCGGGCATTCGAATGAGTTATTCGAGGGCGACGAGTGCACGATCGTCGACACCGGGCATGTGCGTCATCGCGATCTCGCGCTCGAACTGCCCGAGGCGCCGCTCGAAGCGGTCATGTCGACCGAGGTCTGGACCCAGGTCTACGACCGGCTGGCCCAACTGATCCGCGAACACCGCTCGACCCTGGTGTTCGTCAACACGCGCCGGCTCGCCGAAAGGGCGGCCCGCGCCTTGTCCGATCGCCTTGGCGACGACCTGGTGACTTCGCATCACGGCAGCCTCGCCCGCGAGCAGCGTCTGAATGCCGAACAGAAACTGAAGCGCGGAGAATTGAAGGCGCTGGTTGCGACCGCTTCCCTGGAGTTGGGCATCGACATCGGCCACGTCGACCTCGTCTGCCAGCTCTCGACGCCACGCTCGATCTCGGGACTGTTGCAGCGGGTCGGCCGTTCGGGCCACGCGGTTGGCGGCCTGCCGAAAGGCCGGCTGTTTCCGGTCTCGCGCGACGACCTGGTGGAATGCACCGCTTTACTCGATTCCGTCAGGCGCGGGGAGCTGGATCGCCTGCACATCCCACTGAAGCCGCTCGACGTGCTGGCGCAGCAGATCGCGGCGGAAGTGGCGAGCGGCGAGTGGGAAGAAGATGCACTCTACGAGCTGGTGAAGCGTGCCTCGCCGTACCGGGACCTCACCCGTGCAGAGTTCGACAGCGTGATCGCGATGCTCTCCGAAGGCTATTCAACGCGTCGCGGCCGCAGCCGGGCATTGCTGCACCGGGATGGCGTGAATCACAAGGTGCGTCCCCGCCAGGGCCTGAAACTTACGGCAGTGACCTCCGGCGGTACCATTCCCGACACAGCGGACTATCAGGTGCTGTTGTCCCCGCAGGACATCGTGATCGGCACGGTTCACGAAGACTTCGCCGTGGAAAGCCTGGCCGGCGATGTGTTCCAGCTGGGCAATGCGTCCTACCGCATCCTGCGGGTCGAAGCCGGGCGCGTACGCGTGGAAGACGCCCAGGGCATGCCGCCGTCGATTCCGTTCTGGCTCGGTGAAGCGCCCGCGCGCACGGACGAAGTGTCGGCGGCTGTCTCCCGTCTTTACCAGGACATGGATGCTCGTCTGCCGCGGACCGGGGAGGCGCTGGGTTATCTGGTGGATGAAGTCGGGATCGGCCTCATCGCTGCGACGCAAATCGTGGACTACCTGGGCGGGGCGAAAGCGGTGCTGGGTCTGCTGCCTTCGCAATCCCGCATGGTGATGGAGCGCTTCTTCGACGAAAGCGGCGGCACCCAACTGGTGATCCATTCTTCCTATGGCAGCCGCATCAACCGCGCCTGGGGCCTGGCGCTGCGCAAGCGTTTCTGCCGCAAGTTCAATTTCGAGCTGCAGGCGGCAGCGACCGAAGACGCAATCATCCTGTCGCTGACCGCGACGCACAGTTTTCCGCTGGAAGAGGTCTCCCGCTATCTGAACTCCAAAACCGCGCGCGAAGTGCTGATCCAGGCGTTGCTCGACGCACCAATGTTCATGACTCGTTGGCGCTGGGACGCAACGATAGCCTTGGCGCTGCTGCGCTTTCGCGGCGGCACCAAAACGCCGCCGCAACTGCAGCGCATGGCGGCGGAGGATCTGGTCGCGGCAATTTTCCCGGACCAGCTCGCCTGCCAGGAAAACATCGCCGGCGACCGTGAGATCCCCGACCATCCGCTGGTGAACCAGACCATTTACGACTGCCTGCACGAGGCCATGGACATCGAAGGATTCGAGAAGCTGCTGCGCGCGCTGGAAAGCGGCGAAGTAGAGATCGAGACCCGCGACCTGATCGAACCGTCGCCGCTGTCGCTGGAAATCCTCACCGCCCGGCCTTATGCCTTCCTCGACGATGCACCGCTCGAAGAGCGCCGCACCCAGGCCGTAGTCACGCGCCGCTGGCTCGATCCGGAAAGCGCGGCGGACATCGGCAAGCTTGATCCCGAAGCCATTGCCCGAGTCCGGGAAGAAGCCTGGCCGGAAGCGGAAACGGCGGACGAACTGCACGACGCGCTGTCCTGGCTGGGGCTGATCACGCAGGCCGAAGCCGATGTGCAGCCGCATTGGCGAGCGCTGCTGGAACGGCTTGCCGCGGACAAGCGTGTCACTCACTTCGCCCCGGCAAACGGACAAGGCTTCTTCGTTACCGCCGAGCGCCTGCTTGAGTTCAGTGCCGTTCACGCCGGCGCCGCCTTGTCGCCGGAGATCGAAACGCCGGCCGCGCGCGCGAAGACCTGGATACGGGAAGAGGCGCTGGTGGAGATCGTGCGCGGACGGCTGGAGGGTCTTGGCCCGACGACTGCGCAGGCGCTGGCGGCATCCATCGGGGTTTCGACGAGCGAGGCGGACATCGCACTGCTGGCCCTGGAAGCCGAAGGCTTCGTCATGCGCGGGAGCTTTACCTCGCTGGGCGCAGCCGAGTGGTGCGAGCGCCGCCTGCTGGCCCGCATCACCCGCTATACGGTCAAGCGACTGCGCCAGGAAATCGAGCCCGTACCCGCTGCGGATTTCATGCGCTTCCTGTTCGACTGGCAGCGCGTGACGGATCGCACCGAAGGACCGGATGCCGTTGCTGCCGTGGTGTCGCAACTCGAAGGATTCGAAGCGGCGGCAGCGGCTTGGGAAACCGAACTGATTCCCGCACGGGTATCCGGGTACGAACCGGACTGGCTCGACGACTTGTGCCGTGCCGGGCGCGTGGTCTGGACCCGGCTCGACGCTCCGCAGTTCGACGCGGCCACTGATGGAAGCCAGCGTTCGCGCGGTCCGGGCCCGATACGCAGCACGCCGATCACCCTGTTGACCCGCAAGAATCTTCCGATGTGGATGACCTTGGCAAAAGTGGCGGATGAGCCGCCGCAGTTGAGCACCCGCGCGCAGGCCGTTTTGCAATACCTGAAAGAGCACGGGGCTTCGTTCTTCGACGATATCGCCGGGGGCATGGACCAGCCGCGCACCTTCATCGAAGACGCTTTGCGCGAACTGACTGCCGCGGGCCTGGTGAATTCGGATGGCTTCAGCGGCCTGCGGGCACTATTGCTGCCCGCCGACAAACGCAAGCCCATTTCGGGTGGACGCCGCCGTCGCACGGCGGTGTTCGGCGTGGAAGATGCCGGACGCTGGGCGCTGATTCGGCGCAAAGCCCCGGCGGCCGAGACTTCGATCACCGTGCAAAGGGAAACGGTCGAGCAGATTGCCCGCACGTTGTTGAAGCGCTACGGCGTGGTGTTCTGGCGTCTGCTGGCGCGTGAAGCGGACTGGTTGCCGCCCTGGCGCGACCTGCTGATGGCCTTCCGGCGGCTGGAAACGCGCGGCGACATTCGAGGTGGCCGATTCGTTGCGGGATTTTCGGGCGAGCAGTTCGCGTTGCCGGAAGCGATCAGCGTGCTGCGCAATGTTCGCAGCCAGGAAAAGACCGGCCGTATCGCGACCGTGAGCGGTGTCGATCCGCTGAACCTCGCTGGCATCCTGTTGCCCGGGCCCCGCGTGCCGGCGATTTACAGCAACCGCATTTTGTTCCGCGACGGCATCGCCGTCGCCGCGCTGGTGTCAGGCGAGGTGCAGTACTACGAGAAGCTCGATCCCGAGAAGGCCTGGGAATTGAAGAACATCCTGCTTCGCACACCGGCTCCCGCCGGACTCGCTGCGCTGATGTGATCAAAATTTAAACCTGCTTTCACCGCAAAGGCGCAAAGCACGCAAAGGAAGCGCAAAGAAGACCAGGAGAGAAAAAAGGGCAATACGAGTAATGGCCACGCCTACTCGGCCAGATTTGCGCTGATCAAATCTGGCAAAGCACCCTCAATACCCGAATGACTTTTTTGCCTTCCTTTGCGTGCTTTGCGCCTTTGCGGTGAAGGTCTGCCTTAGACGGAAGTCCCAACAGCTGCGAGTTCCCGGGCGCGGGCCAGCGCCGACGGCAGGTCGTGGACGACGTTCTGCTCGCCCAGCGTGAACAGGAATCCCGAGCGCCGCAGGAGGGAAGCCGGCTGGTTGTTCAGTCCTGCCAGGACAAGATGGCGGCTCTCTTCGCGCAGGGTGCGGTGCAGGTTTTGCAGGAAATCCAACCCGGTGGTGTCCAGATTAATGACCTGGTGCGTCTCGAGGATCAGTACGGACACCTTGTCCCGTTTGTGTTCCAGCAAGGCTTCCAGTTTGCCAATGGCGCCAAAGAACAGCGAACCGAATACCTTGTAGGCCACGATCGAGCCTTCGGCCGCCCCGTCCTGTCGCTCCAGCGCGCCGGCGCCCTCGCCCGGGAGCGCGATGGCTTCGATACGGGTGATATCTGAAATCCGGTAGATGAAAAACAGGCTGGCGAGGACCAGGCCGACCTCGACCGCGACGGTGAGATCGAAAATGACCGTGAGCAGGAAAGTCGACAGCATCACGATCCGGTAGTTGTTCGAGAAATGACGCAGGCGCCGGAACTCCTCCCACTGCGCCATGTTGAACGCGACGAACAGCAGGATCGCCGCCAGCGCCGCGAGTGGAATATGCGCGGCCAGCGGCGCGGCAACCAGAACGATTGCCAACAGCGTCGCGGCATGCACGATGCCCGCGATGGGGCTCTTCGCGCCGGCCCGAACGTTCGTCGAAGTGCGGGCGATGGTGCCCGTTGCCGGGATGCCGCCGAACAGCGGGGTGACCATGTTGGCGATGCCCTGAGCCATGAGTTCCTGGTTTGGATCGTGGCGGTCGTTGATCATGCTATCGGCGACGCGCGCGCAAAGCAGCGATTCGATGGCTCCCAGGAGCGCAATGGTAATGGTGGGCGCAACCAGGAGCCGGACCGTCGACCATTGGAAGTCCGGGAATGCCGGCATGGGAATCGACTGCGGGATGCCGCCGAATCGGGAGCCGATCGTTTCCACGGGCAAGTCGAGCAGCGCCACAGCCAGCGTGGCAATCACAAGGGCGGCGATGGTCCCCGGGATCCGGCCCACCAGCGCGGCCCGTCCGGGCAGGTTGAACATGCCGGCGCGCCCGCTCAGCGCTGCGATCCGCGGCCAGGTGAAAACGATTAGAAGCGAAACCAGCGCGACCGCCAGCGCGATCCAGTTCACTGTGCTGATGTTCTTCGAGAGGGCAGACAACTGCAAAAAGAAATTGGCGGGCATGTCCCGAATTTCCAGTCCGAGCAGGTCCCTGACCTGCGACAGGGCAATGAGTACGGCAATGCCGCTGGTGAAGCCGATCACGACCGCGACCGGAATGAAGCGTATCAGCGCACCGAGGCCCGTCAGTCCCATCGCGAATAACAGAACGCCAGACATCATCGTCGCGATGAAAAGGTTGGCCAGGCCGTACTGATGGACGATGCCGTAAATGATGACGATAAATGCGCCGGCCGGCCCGCCGATCTGCACGCGTGAACCACCCAGCGCGGAGACCAGGAAACCCGCGATGATCGCGGTGAAGATGCCGTTTTCGGGCTTGACCCCGCTGGCGATGCCGAAGGCGATGGCCAGCGGCAGCGCCACCAGCCCCACCGTGATACCCGCGCCGAGGTCAGCGGTGAATTTACCGGTGCTGTAATTCCTCAGCTCCTGAACCAGACGCGGGCGGAAGCGCGTCAGCTTCATGGTCTTATTTGACCTTCATCCCGGGTTGGGCGCCGTCGTCCGGCGAAAGCAGGAAAATGCCGGGCCCTTCGCCGCTGGCGGCGAGCACCATGCCCTGCGATTCGCCGAAGCGCATCTTGCGCGGCTGCAGGTTGGCGACCATCACGGTCAGGCGGCCTACCAGTTTGGCGGGGTCATAAGCCGACTTGATGCCGGCGAACACCTGCCGGGTCTCGGTGCCGATGTCGAGCTGCAGCTTGAGCAGCTTCTCGGCGCCTTCCACGTGCTCGGCGGCTACGATGCGGGCTACGCGCAGATCGACCTTGCTGAACTCGTCGATGTTGATAAGCCCCTCTCCCTTCGGGAGAGGGGTTTGGGGTGAGGGAGCGGTCGAAGCGCCGCCCTTCGGGAGAGGGGTTTGGGGTGAGGGAGCAGGAGTAGAAGACGTCATTTCATTCACCGTGTTCCATATTGACTCGAGAACCGAGTCCGTTTTGCCAAGGACATCATTGTTCCAGAACCGCAGAACCTTGATGCCGAGTTTCGAAAGGAATTCCGTGCGCTTGATATCCCGGTGTTGTTGTTCCTGGTGCTGTCCACCGTCCAGTTCGATGGCGAGTTTCAAGTCGTGGCTATAGAAGTCGAGGATGTAACGCTGGTCCTCGGCCTCAATCGGGTGCTGGCGGCGAAACTTCGCTCCAGCCAGTCTTCGGTCGCGCAGAAGGAACCAAACAAGTTGCTCGGCGTCTGTTTGTTCGATTCGCAGCTTGCGGGCGAAATCCAGCAGGTCGGGTGGGAGCGGGACCTTTTTCTTGAAGAGGCTGTCTTTTTTTCCCTCACCCAACCGCCCCTCTCCCGGAGGCGGCGGGATAAACGGACTTCGCTTTGATTTGACCGCCGTTCCCTCACCCCCCCGCCCCTCTCCCGAAGGTAGAGGGGAGCCGACAGGCTGCAGGGATTCCCTGTTGGCTTCAACCAGCGCGGCGATCTGCTTTTGCTCGACGCGAGTCATAAGATGCCTGTAGTCGCTGATGCGATGTCCTTCCGTGAGGAGGGATCCGGCATCTGACCACGTGAATGGTTTCGTGTTGAGGAATTTCTCGACATCCGCCGCCAGCCCTGGCAGCACCGGCTTGAGGTAGATGGTCAGCAGCCGGAACATGTTGAGCGCATCCGAGCAGACCTGTTGCAGCTGTTGTTCGCTGCCAGGCTGTTTTGCAATTTCCCAGGGTTTGTTCAGATCGACAAAGAGGTTCGCTTTGTCGGTAAGCGCCATTACTTCTCGCAAGGCTTTACCGTACTCGCGGGCATCGTAGAGTTCCGCGATCTGCCCGGCCCTGTCTTGCAACTCGCCAAATAAGGCATTTGCCGAACGGGACGATCCAAGCAGCTTGCCTTCGAATCTCTTGGAAATGAATCCGGCGCTCCGGCTGGCGATGTTGACGTACTTGCCGATCAGGTCGCTGTTCACCCGCGCCACAAAGTCGTCGAGGTTCAGGTCGATGTCTTCCATGGTCGAGTTGAGCTTGGCCGCGTAGTAGTAACGCAGCCATTCCGGATTCAGGCCCTGCTGGAGATAGCTTTCTGCCGTGATGAAGGTGCCCCGCGACTTGGACATCTTCTGCCCGTCCACCGTCAGGAATCCATGGGCGAAGACCTTGGTCGGCACGCGGTAGCCGGCGAACTCGAGCATCGCCGGCCAGAACAGGGCATGGAAGTAGAGGATGTCCTTGCCGATGAAATGCATCATCTCGGTGCCGCCGCTCGGCCGCAGGAACTCGTCGATTTCCTTCTGCGACCGGCCCAGCTTCTCGAAGTAGTTCCTGAAACTGCCAAAGTAGCCGACCGGCGCATCCAGCCAGACGTAAAAGAACTTCTGGTTGTTGGTGCCGGGGATGGGGAAGCCGAAGTAGGGCGCATCACGCGAAATGTCCCAGTCGGCAAGTTTGTTCTCGCCGGGCTCGCCTAGCCATTCCTTCATCTTGTTCGCAGCTTCGGGTTGCAGGCGTTCGCCGGTCTGGGTGAAGCCGCGCAGGAAGTCCTCGCAGCGCTTGTCGGAAAGGCTGAAGAAGTGGTGCTCCGAGGCCTTGCGTTCGGGTTTGGCGCCTGATACCACGGAATAAGGGTCGATAAGGTCCGTCGGGCTGTAAGTCTTGCCGCAGACTTCGCAGGAATCGCCGTACTGGTCTTTCGAGTGGCAGTTCGGGCATTCCCCCTTGATGTAGCGGTCCGGCAGGAACATCTGCTTCACGGGATCATAGAACTGCTCGACCGAGCGCCTGGCAATCAGCCCCTTCCTGTCCAGTTGCCGGTAGATGTCCTCGCAGAACGTCTGGTTCTCCGGGGAATTCGTGGTGTAGTAATTGTCGAAGTCGACGTGGAAACCGGCAAAGTCGCGGGTGTGCTCGCCGTAAACCCGCGTGACCAGTTGCTCCGGCGTGATGCCTTCCTTGTCGGCGCGCAGCATGATCGGCGTGCCGTGGGTGTCGTCGGCGCAGACGTAGTGCACCTCATGGCCTTGCATCTTCTGGAAGCGCACCCAGATGTCAGTCTGGATGTACTCCACCAGATGGCCGAGGTGGATACTGCCATTGGCGTAAGGCAGCGCCGAGGTGACGAGGATGCGCCGCTTCATTTCTGCTTCAGCTTCGTGTCTGGACGGAGGGAAGCCGGGATTCTAGCAAATGGCCCCCCGCAAGGCCCCACAAAGCGCTTTACGTGCGGGGAAATCGGCTTAAAATTCGCCCCTTCAATTCCAGGGCAGCAGGCGTGGCGATAAGCGAAGAGCAGGTCAGGGCGGCACTCCAGACCTTCACCGACCCGGTGACGGGGAAGGACTACGTCGCCGGCAAGGAAGCCCGCAATATCCGGATCGACGGCAGTGATGTCTCCCTCGACATTGTGCTCGGTTACCCTGCGAACAGTGTCATGGAGGACGTGCGCCAGGGCGTTGCTGCCCGGATGAAGACCTTGCCTGGCGTGGGGAAGATCGCCGTCAACGTCCAGTCGAAGGTTGCTGCCCACGCCGTGCAGCGGGGTTTGAAGCTGCTTCCGGGGGTAAAAAACGTGATCGCCGTGGCTTCAGGCAAGGGCGGGGTCGGCAAGTCCACCACCGCCGTGAACCTTGCCCTGGCGCTCGCCGCTGAGGGGGCCTCGGTCGGGCTCCTGGACGCTGACATTTACGGGCCTTCCCAGCAGATGATGATGGGTCTGGAGGGTAAACCGCAGTCGAAGGACGGCAAGACCCTGGAGCCGATGGTGAATCACGGCATCCAGGTCATGTCCATCGGGGTGCTGGTCGACATGGACACGCCCATGGTCTGGCGCGGCCCGATGGTGACCCAAGCGCTGGAGCAGTTGCTGCGCGATACCCAGTGGAAGGACGTGGACTACCTGGTGGTGGACCTGCCGCCGGGCACCGGCGACATCCAGCTCACGCTGTCGCAAAAGGTTCCGCTGACCGGTGCTGTCATCGTTACAACGCCGCAGGACATCGCGCTGATCGATGCCCGGAAGGGCCTCAAGATGTTCGAGAAGGTGGGCGTGCCCATCCTCGGTCTGGTGGAGAACATGAGCACCCATATCTGCTCTAATTGCGGCCACGAAGAGCACATATTCGGCAAGGGCGGAGCGGAGCTGATGAGCAAGGACTACGGCGTCGACGTGCTGGGCAGCCTGCCGCTGGACATCAAGATCCGCATGCAGGCGGACTCGGGCAAGCCGACGGTTGTGGCCGATCCGGACAGCCGGCCGGCGCACATCTACCGGGAAATCGCCCGCAAGGTGGCCGCAAAGATCGCCGATCTGGCGAAGGACCACAGCTCCGCGTTTCCCAAGATTGTCATCCAGAACACGTGAGACCTAACCGCAAAGGCGCGAAGGCGCAAAGGGAGCGCAAAGAAGTGCGAAGTTCAGGAATGGCACTCCTCACCCGCCAGACGAAGTCAGAGCAAGTGGTGGCATGCGTGGGTCCGGGTTGCAACTCCCCCCTTGTTGTTTCCAGTTCAGGTTTCCTTCGCGGCTTTCCTTTGCGCCTTCGCGCCTTTGCGGTTCGGGGGTATCAGGAGCCGACATGTCGATAAAGTCTGACAAGTGGATCCGCCGCATGGCGCAGGAGCAGCGCATGATCGAGCCCTTCGAGCCGGGCCAGGTGCGCGCGGTCAACGGCCACAAGATCGTCTCCTACGGCACTTCGAGCTACGGCTACGACATCCGCTGCTCCAACGACTTCAAGATTTTCACGAACATCAATTCGACCATCGTCGATCCCAAGAACTTCGACGAGAAATCCTTCGTCGATTTCAACGGCGACGTATGCATCATTCCGCCGAATTCGTTCGCGCTGGCCCGCACGGTCGAGTATTTCCGCATTCCGCGCAACGTGCTGACGATCTGCCTCGGCAAATCAACCTATGCGCGCTGCGGCATCATCGTCAACGTCACGCCCTTTGAGCCGGAGTGGGAGGGTTACGTGACGCTGGAGTTCTCCAATACCACGCCGCTGCCCGCAAAGATCTATGCCAACGAGGGAGTCGCGCAAGTCGTCTTCTTCGAGTCCGACCCCGATGACGTCTGCGAGACCTCCTACCGCGACCGCGGGGGGAAGTACCAGGGCCAGCAGGGCGTCACGCTTCCCAAGATCTAGAACAAGAATCCTTTAGTGGCCACGCCACATCACGCAAGCATCCGCTCCCGCCGGCGTTCGCCGCCGGCGGTTCCTGCTGGGAGATCCTCATGAAGTTTCGCTTCCCCATCGTCATCATCGACGAGGACTTTCGTTCCGAGAACAGCAGCGGCCTGGGCATCCGGGCGCTGGCGAAAGCGCTTGAAGAAGAGGGCATGGAAGTGCTCGGCGTCACCAGCTACGGCGACCTGACGTCGTTCGCCCAGCAGCAAAGCCGGGCTTCGGCTTTCATCCTTTCAATCGACGACGAGGAATTCGCCGGCAGCGACCCCAACGACACGTCGACCCCGGTAATCACGGCGTTGCGCGCTTTCGTAAAGGAAATCCGCATCCGCAACGCCGAGATCCCGATCTACCTCTACGGCGAAACCCGGACTTCGCGGCACATCCCGAACGACATCCTGCGTGAACTGCATGGCTTCATCCACATGTTCGAGGATACGCCCGAGTTCGTGGCCCGCCACATCATCCGCGAGGCGCGTTCGTATCTGGACAGCCTGGCGCCGCCGTTTTTCCGGGCGCTGGTCCACTATGCGCAGGACGGTTCCTACTCATGGCATTGCCCGGGCCACTCCGGCGGCGTGGCGTTCCTGAAGAGCCCGGTGGGACAGATGTTCCACCAGTTTTTCGGCGAGAACATGCTGCGTGCTGACGTCTGCAACGCGGTGGATGAACTGGGGCAGCTGCTCGACCACACCGGCCCGGTCGCGGCCTCGGAGCGCAATGCGGCGCGCATTTTCAACGCCGACCATTGCTTCTTCGTCACCAACGGCACATCGACCTCGAACAAGATGGTCTGGCATGCAAACGTTGCGCCCGACGACATCGTGGTGGTGGACCGCAACTGCCACAAGTCGATCCTGCACGCGATCACCATGACCGGTGCGATCCCGGTGTTCCTGACGCCGACGCGCAACCACCTCGGCATCATCGGGCCGATTCCGCTGGAAGAGTTCCGTCCGGAGAACATCCAGAAGAAGATCGAAGCGAACCCGTTTGCGCGAAACGCAAAGCGCAAGAAGCCACGCATCCTGACGATCACCCAGAGCACCTACGACGGCGTGCTCTACAACGTCGAAACGCTCAAGGAAATCCTGAATTCGTCCATCGACACCCTGCATTTCGACGAAGCCTGGCTGCCGCACGCGACCTTCCATGATTTTTACAAGGACATGCACGCCATCGGCAAGGACCGGCCGCGGACCAAAGACGCGATCATTTACGCCACGCATTCAACCCACAAGCTGCTGGCTGGCATCTCGCAGGCATCGCAGATCCTGGTGCAGGAATCCGAGACCCGCAAGCTCGACCGCCACGTGTTCAACGAGGCTTACCTGATGCATACGTCGACTTCGCCGCAGTACGCGATCATCGCTTCCTGCGACGTGGCGGCGGCGATGATGGAACCACCAGGCGGGACCGCTCTTGTGGAGGAGTCCATTGCCGAGGCTCTGGATTTCCGGCGCGCGATGAGGAAGGTGGACGCCGAGTTCGGCAAGGACTGGTGGTTCAAGGTGTGGGGCCCGGAAAAGCTGACGGCAGAAGGCATCGGTTCGCGCGAGGACTGGATACTGAAGGCCAACGAGAAGTGGCATGGCTTCGGCAACCTGGCGCCCGGCTTCAACATGCTGGACCCGATAAAGTCCACGGTCATCACGCCCGGTCTGGACGTGTCGGGCAAATTCGCCAAGAGCGGCATTCCGGCATCGATCGTCACCAAGTACCTCGCCGAGCACGGGGTCATCGTCGAGAAGACCGGGCTCTATTCGTTCTTCATCATGTTCACCATCGGCATCACCAAGGGCCGCTGGAATACGCTGGTCACCGCGCTGCAGCAGTTCAAGGATGACTACGACAAGAACCAGCCGCTGTGGCGCATCCTGCCGGAGTTCTGCCAGGCGCATCCCCGCTATGAGCGCTTGGGCATGCGCGATCTGTGCGAACAGATTCACGGCATGTACAAGGCGAACGACGTGGCCCGGCTGACCACAGAGATGTATCTCTCGGACATGCTGCCATCGATGAAACCCTCGGACGCGTTTGCCGCGATGGCCCATCGCGAAATCGACCGCGTCGAAATCGACAAACTGGAAGGTCGCGTCACCAGTGTGCTGCTCACGCCTTACCCGCCCGGCATTCCGCTGCTGGTCCCCGGCGAGCGATTCAACCAGACAATCGTGCGCTACCTCCAGTTCGCGCGCGAGTTCAACCGCACCTTCCCCGGCTTCGATACCGACATCCATGGCCTGGTCGAGGAAAATACCGCCGGAGAATTGCGTTATTTCGTGGACTGTGTGCGCCAGAGCTGAGTCGGCCGCCCGGCCGTGGCATTGCGCCGGAAGCGGTCCG